>CAZBGV010000109.1:0-12008 GCA_964491485.1 uncultured Woeseiaceae bacterium
GGCAGCGCATGTCCGAGATCCTGGTGCGCGTCAAGGCGAACGCGTTCACGAGCTTTGTCGCCCTTTTCGACCCCGAGGAGGGGCGGATGGGCGTGGCCGTCACCTTCATCGCCGTGCTGGAGCTGCTGCGCGAATCCCTGATCGAGGTCGTCCAGGCCGAAGCGTTTGCCCCACTGCACGTGCGGGCGGCTTCGACGGTCCGCCTGGTCGAGGATGGTACTGCACGGACTGCACTCACAGAGGCCTGATGGACGAAAACGAGCTGAAATACTTCGTGGAGGCCGCGCTGCTCGCCGCCGGAAAGCCGCTGAGCATCGACCAGCTCCACAATCTCTTCGAAACCGGTGCCGCTCCGGAGAAGGCGCAGCTGCGGCAGGCGATCGCGGGCCTGCAAGCCGAGTACGAGCCGCGCGGGCTCGAGATCGTCGAGATTGCCTCCGGCTTTCGCATCCAGGTGAAGGCGTCGATGGCCGATCACCTGCAGAAGCTGTGGGAAGAGCGCCCGCCGCGCTACTCGCGCGCGCTCTTCGAGACGCTCGCCCTCATCGCTTATCGCCAGCCGATCACGCGCGGCGAGATCGAGGAGATCCGTGGGGTCTCGGTCAGCCCGAACATCGTCCGCACCCTGCTCGAGCGCGACTGGGTACGCATCGTCGGCCATCGTGACGTACCGGGACGTCCGTCGATGTTCGGCACCACCCGCACGTTCCTCGATTACTTCGGCCTGAAGAAGCTCGACGACCTGCCGCCGCTCGCCGACCTCGCGGACTGGGAGAGCCTGCGTGTGCAGCTGAACCTCCCGGAAGTCAGTGACGAGGAGCCGGCACCGGAAGGTGCCGAGATCAAGGAGCTGCCGGTCGCGCGTGCGGCAGCGTCAGAGGACGCGACGGATTCCGCGGAGTCTCCGGAAGCCGGGGCGCTCGCGGAGTCCGGGGAGCTTCCGCCGGAACTCGAGGGCTCGCCGAAAGGCGAGGCCGTCGGGGCCGAACCCGACGACCGGTCGGAAGCCGAAGCTTTCACCGGTGATCCGGGAGACTCGGCGCAGGCCGAGGGCTTCGCGGAGCAGCCCGAGGTCTCGCCGCAGGCGGAGGATTTCGCGGAGCCACCGGAGGATTCGCCGCGGGCGGAGGATCTCCCGGCAAACCGCGGGGAAGCGACCGCGGAAGCGCCTGCAGACGCCCGGGACGCCGTCGACGACGAAGAGGAGGAGGACGCCGCCCCGGGGCGCACCGGCACCGCGGGGGCCGCCTAGGCCGGGGCATCGCGGTCTGCGGGCGTGAACGAAACGTAGCGTGTCGCAACGGATCCAGAAAGTGCTGGCCGCCGCGGGCCATGGCTCGCGCCGGCAGGTCGAGCAATGGATCCGCGAGCACCGCCTGGCAATCGACGGCCGCCCGGCGCGCCTCGGCGACGCCATCACCGGCAAGGAAGCCATCACCCTCGACGGACGGCGCCTGAGCGTCCGCCCGGCCTCGGTCATGCACCGGCACATCATGTATCACAAGCCGGGCGACGAGATCACCAGCCGCGTCGACCCGGAAGGGCGACGTGTCGTCTTCGACTCGCTGCCGGCGCTCGAGGACGCACGCTGGATCGCGGTCGGGCGGCTCGACATGACGACGACCGGTCTCCTGATCTTCACGACGAACGGCGCGCTCGCGAACGCGTTGATGCATCCATCGTCGCAGCTCTTGCGCCGCTACGCGGTGCGCGTGCACGGTTCGCCGTCGGCAGCCGATCTGGAACGCCTGCGCACGGGCGTCGAGCTGGAGGACGGCCCGGCGGCGTTCGAGTCAATCGAGCGCGCGGGCGGCGAGGGCGCGAACCGCTGGTTCACCGTCACCCTGCGCGAAGGCAGGAACCGCGAAGTGCGGCGCATCTGGGAGGCCGCCGGTTATGAAGTGAACCGGCTGATCCGGGTCGGTTACGGCCCGCTCGATCTGCCCCGCTCCCTGCGACGCGGCCAGTACGCCGCGCTGACGCCGGCGCAGGTGCACTCGCTCTATCAGGCCGCCGGCCTGCCCACGCCGCGGCCCGCCACGGCTCCCGCACGCCCGCGGCGCGTCAAGCGTCGAAGCTCTGCCCGGTAACGCCGCGGCTGTCCGGCCCGAGGAGATAGATCCACGCCGGGAGGATGTCCTCCGGCGTTTTCAGCGTCTGCGGATCCTCGGCCGGGTAGGCCTCCGCGCGCATGCGGGTGCGGGTCGGCCCGGGGTTGATGCAGTTCGCGCGAATCGGCACGTGCCCGTACTCGTCGGCGACGATCTGCGACAGGCCCTCGATGCCGAACTTGGAAACGGCGTACGCGCCCCAGTACGCGCGCGCCTTGCGGCCGACGCCGCTGCTCGTGAAGACGATGGAGGCATCCTGCGATTTGCGCAGCGCGGGCAGCAGCATCTGCGTCAGCGCGAACGGTGCGGTCAGGTTCACGTGCAGGACCCGCTGCCACTCGGCGAGATCGTACTGCTCGATCGACAGCCGCGGACCGAGAATTCCCGCGTTGTGCACCAGCCCGTCGAGACGCCCGATCTCGCTCATGATGCTGTCGGCCAGCGAGGCGTAAGCCTCGGACCCGGCCTTTGCAAAATCCAGGACGGCGATCGACGGCCGCTCGCGCCCGAGGTCCGCCACCTCGTCGTACACCGCCTCGAGCTTCTTCACGTCGCGCCCGTGCAGGATCACCCTGGCGCCGACCCGCGCGGCCTCCAGCGCCAGCGCCTTGCCGATGCCGGCCGTCGCGCCCGTGACCAGCACCACGCGATCGCGCAGCACGTCGGACGAATAGGTGTAGTCGCGCGGCTCCATGCGGCTCATCCCGAAACCGGCTTGATGGGGCGCATGTCCGCCTCGGGCACAGCGTCGTCGCTACCCGGCCCCTCGGGCTCTTCCTCGAGGTCCGCCTCGTTCTCCGCCGCTGCGTCGATCATCGAGCGCGGCAAGGCTTCGATCGGTTGCAACTCGTCCAGCTCCTTCTTGGGGCGCACGCCAAGCTCCACGAACTTGCGGGCTCCGGGAAGCACGCTGCGTTCGAGGGAGCCCACAGCCCGATTGTAGTTCTCCACGCTGCGGGTGAGCTGCCTGCCGACGTTGTCCAGGTGGCCGACGAACACGCCCAGGCGGTTGTACAGCTCGCGCGCGAGCCGTTGCACCTCCTCGGCGTTCTTGGCGAGAACCACCTGGCGCCAGCCGTAGGCCACCGCCTTGAGCAGTGCGACGAAGCTCGTCGGCGTCGCGAGGATGATCTGCTGCGCGAGCGCCGCTTCGATCAGGTCGGGATCCTCGTTCAGGGCCGCGCCGAGGAACTGGTCGCCGGGGATGAACAGGATGACGAAATCCGGGCTGCGCTGGAACTGGTCCCAGTACGCCTTGCTCGCGAGCTTGCGAATGTGCTCACGCAGGTTGCGCGCATGCCGCTGCAGCGCGAGCTTCTGCTGCGTATCGTCCTTGGCTTCCATTGCCTCGAGATAGGCATCGAGCGGGGTCTTGACGTCGACCACGAGCTCCCGCTGGTCCGGCATGCGCACGATCATGTCGGGCCGGATCACGCGCTCCTCACTCGCGTTCTGCACCTGCTCGTTGAAATCGCAGTGCTCGACCATACCGGCGATCTCGACCAGCCGGCGCAGCGTGATCTCGCCCCAGCGGCCGCGCACCTGCGGGCGGCGCAGGGCATTGACCAGGTTCTGCGTCTCCTGCGCGAGCAGCGCCTGGCCCTTCTGCATGCTCTCGAGCTGGCTCGTGATACTGCCGTAGGCCTGGCTGCGCGCCTTTTCCAGCTCCTCGATCTGCTGCTGCGAGCGCTGCAGCGCGTCGCGGATCGGCTTCACCAGGTTCTCCACGGCCTGCTCGCGCGCGCTGAGCTCGCTTTTGGCGCGCTCGTGCTGGGCGCCGAGATTCTGCTCGGCCATGCGCAGGAAATTGCGACTGTTCGCCTCGAGTGAACGCTGTGCCAGCTCCGAGAACGCCGCCGTGAGGCGGTTCGTCGCCGCTGCGAAAGCGGCGTCACGCTCGCGATCGATTTCGTCCTGGTCCTTGATGCGCAGGCCGAGCGCTGCAATCTCGGCCTCGAGACGCCGCCGCCGGCTGCGGCCGACCAGCCAGGTGACGAGCGTGCCGAGGAGCAGGCCGGCGGCGAGGGCCGATGCCCCGATCCGGAGGACCTGCGGATCGAGCGTGAACGCCGGCATCAGCGCTCCGGAGACTCGAGGCCGAGCGCCTCGAGCACGAGCCGGATCAGCTCTTCGGTGCTTCCCGCCATCTCGTCCGCCCCCCAGCTCGCGGGATCGTCGTCGTGCATGATGTAACCGTACGCCGCGGCCACGGTGTGCAGGCCGGCGGCGCGGCCTGCTTCGATGTCGCGTGCCGCGTCGCCGACGTAGATCGCCTGCTCCGGCGCCACGCCGGCCATTTTACAGGCCAGCAGCACCGGCGCGGGATGCGGCTTGCGCTGCGGCAGCGTATCGCCGCTCACCGTGCAGGCGATGCGGTCCGCAAGGCCCAGGGCGGCCAGCAGCGGATCGGTCATCCGCGCCGGTTTGTTCGTGACGACGCCCCAGGGCTTGCCGTGCTCATCGAGCCGGTCGAGCAGCCCGGAGAGCCCGGGGAACAGCGTGGAAGCCCTGCAGACGGCCGCGCCGTAGCGCTCCAGGTACTCGGCGTGCAGGCGCGCGCGCTCGCCCTCGCCGACGTCCGGGAAAGCGAGGCGCACGAGCCCCAGGGCGCCGTTCGAGACGTGCGACCGGGCGAGGTCATAGGCGAGCGGCGCGCGTCCCTGGTCCTTTTGCAGGCCCGTGAGGATCGCCACCATGTCGGGCGCGGTGTCGACCAGCGTGCCGTCGAGATCGAACAGGACCGCCTCGGCGCGCCGGCGCGGCGCGGCGCTGCGGCTCATCCGTTCTCGGGACGCACGAAGTGCATCAGGTAATTGACGTCGACGCCGGGACCGAGCCAGTACTCGCGCGTCAGCGGGTTGTAGTGCATGCCGGTGAGGTCCCGGAGCTCGAGCCGCGCTTTCCGTCCCCACGCCGCGAGCTCCGATGGCCGGATGAATCGCGCGTATTCGTGCGTGCCGCGAGGCAGCAGCCGCAGGACGTACTCGGCGCCCAGGATGGCATACGCGAACGCCTTCGGGTGGCGGTTGATGGTGGCGAAGACGACGTGCCCGCCGGGGCGCACGAGGCGCGCGCAGGCGTCCACGACCAGGCTCGGCCGCGGCACGTGCTCGAGAAGCTCCATGCAGGTCACGAGGTCGAATTCGCCCGGGCGCTCGTCCGCGAGCGCCTCCGCCGTCCCCTCCAGGTAGTCGATCTCGAGGCCTGCCGCGCGGGCGTGCAGGCGGGCGACCGCGAGGGAATCGGGCGCCATGTCGATGCCGGTGACGGCGGCGCCCGCCGCGGCCATCGCTTCGGCCAGGATCCCGCCGCCGCAGCCGACGTCCAGCACGCGCCGGTTCTCGAGCCCGGCGCGCTGGCGGATGTAGTCGAGCCGGAGCGGGTTGATCTCGTGCAGCGTGCGGAACTCGCCCTCGGTGTCCCACCAGCGGGATGCGAGCGCGTTGAAATGCGCGATCTCGCCGCGATCGACGTTGGCTGCAGGCTCCATCAGGTCTCCGTTTTTCTCCTGGCGGCGATCCTTTCCCGCCATTCCGCGCTGCGCTGCAGGATGTCCGCTTCGTCGAGCCCCACGAGCCGGTGCTGCTCCACGAGCTGCCGGCCGGCGACCCAGACGTCGGTCACCTGCTCCGGGTGTGCAGTGTATACGAGTTGTGACACAGGATCGTAAACCGGCTGGCTGTTCAGTGTGAGCAGGTTGATACACGCGAGATCGGCCCACTTGCCGGGCGTGACGGAGCCGGTGACGTCGTCGATGCCGAGCGCGCGCGCGCCGTCGAGGGTGGCCATGCGCAAGGCTTCCGCGGCAGTGAGCGCGGCGGCGTTCGATGCGGCCACTTTCGCGAGCAGGGCCGCGGTGCGCATCTCCCCCAGCATGTCGAGCACGTTGTTGCTGGCGGCACCGTCGGTGCCGAGCGCGACCGTGATCCCCGCGCTTTGCAGCCGCACGACGGGCGCGATGCCGCTCGCGAGCTTCAGGTTCGAGCGCGGGCAGTGCACGACGGAGGCGCCGGCGTCCGCGAGGTTCCGGATCTCCTCGTCGGTGAGGTGCACGGCATGCACGGCGGTGAGCGATGCGTTGAGCAGGCCGAGCTCGCGCAGCCGCTCCAGCGGCCGCTTGCCCGTGGTTCGCACCGCATCCTCGACCTCGTGCGCCGTCTCGTGCAGGTGGATCTGCACCGGCACGTCGAGCTGGTCGGCGAGCACGCGCAGCTCGCGGAATGCTTCATCGGAAACGACGTAGATCGAATGCGGCGTGAAGCAGGTGCCGATGAGCGGGTCCTCGGCATAGCGGTCGTGCACCTCCGCACCCTTGCGCAGGCACCCGGACGCGTCTTCCGCCCAGGCCGTGGCGAAGTCGATCACCGGCGTGCCTACCATGGCGCGCACGTGGCATTCCGCCGCCGTCGCGGCGACGACTTCCGGGAAGAAATACTGGTCGCTGAAGCAGGTCACCCCGGACAGCAGCATCTCGGCGATGGCGTGGCGCGTGCCGTCGCGCACCATCCCGGCGCTCGCCCAGCGCTTCTCGTTGGGCCAGATGCCGTCGGCCAGCCAGCGCTCCAGCGGCAGGTCGTCCGCCACCCCGCGGAACACCGTCATCGCCGCGTGCGTGTGCGCGTTGACGAGCCCGGGGATGAGCACGTGCCCCGGCCGGTTGACCACCGCGCCGGCCCGGAAGCGCTCCCTGGCCTCGGCCGCGGGGAGGACGGCGACGATCCGGCCGTCCTGCACGGCAATCGCGTGCTGCGAGAGCACGGTACCGGCAGGCTCCACCGGCACGCACCACTCGGGCAGTATCAGCGTGTCGCAACGTTGCATCGGGCAATGATACCTGCCTGGCGGCGTGCCGCGGCAGTGGCGCCGGCCGGCGCGGGCGGCGGCGGGTGTGCCGCGATCGGGCTCTCCGGGACCTGCGAGCGGCCACTGCCTATGGTATTATTTGCGCTCGGAATTGGTGCTGCACGTCCCCTCGGCGTCGCCAGGGATTTCCGAGCTGAACCCGGTCGATCATGCGCCCGGATTCCGTCCAGTCGGGCGGGGTCGAGCGTTTCGTTGTGAAAGAGTATGGCTGAAATCGCGCAGGAGATACTGTCTGTAAGTCTCGAGTCCGAGATGAAGCAGTCGTATCTCGACTACGCCATGAGCGTGATCGTCGGGCGTGCGCTGCCGGACGTCCGGGACGGTTTGAAGCCGGTGCACCGCCGCGTGCTGCATGCGATGCGGGAGCTCGGCAACGATTACAACAAGCCGTACAAGAAGTCCGCCCGCGTCGTCGGCGACGTCATCGGTAAATACCACCCGCACGGCGACACCGCCGTGTACGACACGATCGTGCGCATGGCGCAGCCGTTCTCCATGCGCTACATGCTGGTCGACGGGCAGGGCAACTTCGGCTCCGTGGACGGCGACATGCCCGCGGCGATGCGCTACACGGAAGTGCGCATGTCGCGCATCGCGCACGAGATCCTCGCCGACATCGACAAGGAGACGGTCGATTTCGTCGACAATTACGACGGCACCGAGCGCGAGCCGTCGGTCATGCCGACGCGCATTCCGAACCTCCTGGTCAACGGCTCCTCGGGCATCGCGGTCGGCATGGCGACCAACATCCCGCCGCACAACCTGACCGAGACGATCAACGCCGCGCTGGCGCTGCTCGACAATCCGGCGATCGATATCGCCGGGCTCATGCAGCATATCCCGGGCCCGGATTTCCCGACTGCCGGCATCATCAACGGGGCGCAGGGCATCGCGGCGGCGTACCGCACCGGCCGCGGGCGCGTGTACATGCGCGCACGCACGTCGATCGAGACGATCGACGCGCGCGGCAAGGAAGCGATCATCGTCACCGAGCTCCCTTACCAGGTGAACAAGGCGCGGCTGATCGAGAAGATCGCGGAGCTGGTGCGCGAGAAGCGCATCGAAGGCATCAGCGAGCTGCGCGACGAATCCGACAAGGACGGCATGCGCATCGTCATCGAGCTGCGCCGCGGCGAAGTGAGCGACGTCGTTCTGAACAACCTGTTCAAGCAGACGCCGCTGCAGAGCGTGTTCGGCATCAACATGGTGGCGCTGCACCACGGCCAGCCGCAGCTCATGAACCTGCGGCAGATGCTGGAGGCCTTCCTGGCGCACCGGCGCGAGGTGGTCACGCGGCGTACGATCTTCGATCTGCGCAAGGCCCGCGATCGCGCCCATGTTCTCGAAGGCCAGGCCGTCGCGCTCGCGAGCATCGACGAGGTGATCGCGGTCATCAAGGCGTCTCGGTCGCCGGCCGAAGCGAAACAGGCCCTGGTCGCGAGGCCGTGGCCGCCGGGTGCCGTCACGGGCATGCTGGAGAAGGCCGGCGCAACCGACACGCGTCCCGACGAGCTGCCGGACGGCTTCGGCCTCGTGGACGGCGGCTATCGCCTGTCGGAAACCCAGGCCCAGGCCATCCTCGATCTGCGCCTGCATCGCCTCACCGGGCTCGAGCAGGAGAAGATACTCACCGAATACCGCGAGATCCTCGATCGCATCCGTTATCTCGCGAACATCCTCGCGGACCCGGACGCGCTGCTGGCGGTGATCCGGGAGGAGCTGATCGAGGTTCGCGACCAGTACGGCGACGCCCGGCGCACCGAGATCGTCCAGGATCACAGCGATCTCAGCATCGAGGACCTCATCCCGCCCGAGGAGGTCGTGGTGACGCTCTCGCACGGCGGCTACGCGAAAGCGCAGCCGGTCGACGTGTACCAGGCGCAGCGGCGCGGCGGACGCGGCCGGTCCGCGGCCAAGGTGAAGGACGAGGACTTCATCGACAAGCTGTTCATCGCCAACACCCACGATACGCTGCTGTGCTTCTCCAGCCGGGGCAAACTGTACTGGCTCAAGGTTTACGAGGTGCCGCAGGCCGGCCGCGGCGCCCGCGGCAAGCCCATCGTCAACCTGTTGCCGCTCGGCGAAAACGAGCACATCAACGCGGTGCTCCCGATCCGCGAATACGATCCCGGCAGCTTCGTATTCATGGCGACCAGCGCCGGGACGGTGAAGAAGACGTCGCTCAGTCTTTTCTCGCGGCCGCGCTCGAGCGGCATCATCGCCATCGACCTGCGCAACGACGACCGGCTGGTCGACGTCGCCATCACCGACGGCAGGCGCGACATCATGCTGGTGGCCAGCAACGGCAAGGCCATCCGCTTCAACGAGGGCGACGTCCGGCCGATGGGCCGCGGCGCCGCGGGCGTACGCGGCATCAGGCTGGCGCGTGAGCACGAGGTGATCGCGCTCACTATCGTGGGGGAGGGCAAGCTGCTCACCGCCACCGAGAACGGCTTCGGCAAGCGCACGGAGATGAGCGAGTTCCCCGTGCAGGGCCGCGGCGGCCAGGGCGTTATCGCCATACAGACGACGGAGCGCAACGGCCAGGCGGTCGGTGCATTGCAGGTCATGGAGGACGACGAAATCATGCTGATCAGCTCGAACGGCACGCTGGTGCGCACGCCGGTCGCCGATATTCCCATCATCGGCCGCAACACCCAGGGAGTCCGACTGATTCGCCTCGAGCCGGGCCAGCGCCTCTGCGGGCTCGCGCGGATCGAAGCGATCGACGACGACGAAGCCTGAGGCGGCACTCATGGCGCGCGTCTTCAATTTCAGTGCAGGTCCGGCGATGCTGCCGGAGACGGTTCTCGAGCGTATCCGCGAGGACATCCCCGACTGGCACCACGGCATGTCCGTGATGGAGGTGAGTCACCGCAGCAAGGAGTTCATCGCGGTGGCCGAGCGCGCGGAGCAGGATCTGCGCGACCTGCTCGCGATTCCCGCGGAGTACGCCGTCCTCTTCGTGCAGGGCGGCGCAACGCTGCAGTTCGCGATGGCGCCGCTGAACCTCGCCGCGGCGGGCCAGCGCGTCGATTACGTCAACACCGGCAGCTGGTCGAAGAAAGCGCTGGGCGAGGCCCGGCGTTACACGGACGTGAATGTCGCCGCGGATGCCGCCGCGAGCAATTACACCAGCATCCCGGATCCGGCCGAGTGGCGCCTGAGCCCGGAGGCGGCGTACCTGCATTACACGCCGAACGAGACGATCGGCGGGGTCGAGTTCCATTTCGTGCCCGAGACGGGCAGCGTGCCGCTGGTTGCCGACATGTCGAGCACGATCCTGTCGCGGCCGATCGACGTCACCCGGTTCGGCGTGATTTACGCGGGCGCGCAGAAGAACATCGGTCCGGCCGGCATCACGGTCGTGATCGTCCGGCGCGACCTGCTCACCGTCCGCCGTGACAACGTGCCGACGCTGCTCACGTATGCGACCTATGCCGAGTCCGGGTCGATGAGCAACACGCCGCCCACCTTCGCGTGGTATGTGGCGGGCCTCGTATTCGCCGACCTGAAAGAGAAGGGCGGCCTCGCGGCCATCGCGGAGGTCAACGAGCGCAAGGCGCAGCGGCTGTATGCGGCGATCGACGAATCGGCGTTCTATTCGAATCCCGTCGATCCGGGCTGCCGTTCGTGGATGAATGTACCGTTCGTGCTCGCGGATCCCGAGCTGGACGCGCAGTTCCTCGCGGAGGCGGACGCGGCGGGGCTGACCAACCTGCGCGGCCACCGGTCCGTCGGGGGCATGCGCGCATCCATCTACAACGCGATGCCGGAAGCGGGTGTCGACGCGCTGATCGGGTTCATGCACGAGTTCGAGCGCAAGCACGGCTGACGTGGACGCGCCGGCGGTGTTTCCGGCCGCCCGCATGGCGGGCTCCCGCGAGACACCGACGGGCCACCCGTAGGAGCCCGCCATGCGGGCGACCGACCCGCCATGCAGGACCCGTAGGAGCCCGCCATGCGGGCGACCGGCATGCCATGCAAGCTGACGACACGGAGAAAGGGAGATCGGGAACATGTTCAAGGTAAGGACGCTGAACAACATCGCCGTGGCGGGCCTGCGGCGCCTTCCGCGCGAGCGCTACGAGGTGGCGTCCGACATCGCGCGCCCGGATGCGATCCTGGTCCGCTCGGCCGACATGCACAGCATGGAGATTCCCGATTCGGTCGTGGCCGTCGGGCGCGCAGGCGCCGGCGTGAACAACATCCCGATCCAGGCGCTGAGCGAGCGCGGAGTACCGGTCTTCAACGCGCCCGGGGCGAACGCCAACGCGGTGAAGGAGCTGGTCATTGCCGGCCTGCTGGCGGCGGCGCGCAACCTGTGTGACGCGCGCGCCTACGTGCACGGCCTCGAGGCAGAGGGCAGCGAGCTGTCGAAGGCCGTCGAAGCGGGCAAGAAGCAGTTCGTTGGCTTCGAGCTGCCGGGCCGTACGCTGGGCGTGATCGGCCTCGGCGCGATCGGCGTCGAGGTGGCGAACGTGGCGCTGGCCCTCGGCATGAACGTGATCGGGTTCGATCCCGAGATCACGGTGCGCCGTGCGTGGCAGCTCTCGGCCGCCGTGCAGCAGGCCGATACGCTCGACCACCTGTTCAAGCGCTGCGACGCGGTCACCCTGCACGTGCCGCTGGTCGAGTCGACACGCCACCTCGTCAACCGCGACCGCCTCGCGCTCATGCCCGACAAGGCGGTACTGATCAATCTCGCGCGCGGCCCGGTCGTTGACAACGCGGCCGTGATCGCGGCCCTCGACAGCGGACGCCTGCACGCCTACGTATGCGATTTCCCCGCGCCGGAGCTCCTCCGGCATCCGAAGGTCACGGCGTTGCCGCATCTCGGCGCCTCGACGAAGGAGGCGGAGGAGAACTGCGCCATCATGGTCGCCGACACGGTGCGGGACTACCTCGAGAACGGCAACATCCGAAACTCGGTGAACTTCCCCGAGGCCAGCATGCCGCGCACCGATACCTACCGGGTCACGATCGCCAACGCCAACGTGCCGAACATGGTCGGCCAGATCTCCACCTGCCTCG
>CAZBGV010000110.1:0-11981 GCA_964491485.1 uncultured Woeseiaceae bacterium
ACCGTCGCTCTCGAACCAGAGCAACAGGTGGGGTCGGTCGTGGCGACAACAGGCTTCCCACGCAGGTGGTTTTGCGCAAATGCCGCCGACAGCTCCCGACCCCGAGACGAGAATTTAGGGTCGAAAGGTAACCAGGTCAGCTGTCGTACACCGCAGGAGGCGCCAGACTCGTTCGGGATTCGACCGGCGGGGGCTGGCAAGGTTTCAGCCGGTCAGCTCGAGCTGCTGCCTGGCCTCCAGTGCGGATTCCACGCGATCCGCCATGACCTTGAGGCGCTTGCTCACGTCGCTCTCGAGGTTGCGGTCGCGAGCCCGCGCGTGCAGCAGCTCGTTGGCCATGTTTAAAGCCGCCATCACGGCAATGCGGTCGAGCCCGACCACTTTGCCGCTGTCGCGGATCTCGCGCATACGCGCATTCAGGAATTCGGCGGAGTCGAGCAGGTCGGTGCGCTCGTGCGCAGGGCAGGCGACCTGGTACTCCTTTTCCAGGATCCTGACGTTGACGTGCGCGTACATGTCACTCATGTGAAAACTCCGTCCCGGCCGGTAGGTGCGGCCCGATGCTGGTCACGCGGGAGGGCGCGTCAGCTCCCCTGTTCCATCGCCTTGAGACGGCCGATCATGGCTTCGACGCGCGCCCGCACCTGCTCGTTCTTCTGCAGCAGCGTGGCGCGCTCCGCGGTCAGGGCATCCTGCCGCTGGCGCAACGAACGGTTCTCGTCCTGGAGCTGGTCGCAGACGAGGACCAGCGCATCGACGCGCTTCTCGAGCCGCCTGAGCTCGTGCTCGAAGGTATGTACGTCGTCGGCCATCCGCGAAATATAGAGCCCGCCCCGGGGAGAATCAATTGGCCGCCGGGCGGGTCACCATCGGTTGGCCGGCGAAAGCGCGGCGTGGGATCATTGTGCATTGTCCGCTGAGTGGTGGTGTCATGGAGGCGAGCCCCGAGCACGAAGACCTGGAAGCCGCGCTGCGCCGCTGCGGCGCCGGCTGGGATGCCGCGCAGGCGCACGGCCTGCTGTGCGGCCGGCTCGCGGTCGCCGGGCGGAGCGCCGGCCGCGAGTGGCTGGACGAGGTGACCGGCAACCTGACGGTCGCCGACTCCAACCGCGACGAATGCGAGGGGCTGCTCGCGGCCTTGCTCGACACCAGCGTCGCGAAGCTCGCGGAGCGCCAGTCGGCATTCCAGCCGCTGCTGCCGGATGACGCGGCGCCGGCGGAGGAGCGTGCGCAGGCGCTCGCGCACTGGTGCGAGGGCTTCCTGCACGGGCTGGTGTCCGGTCCGCACGCCGCGGCACTCAAGGCGAGGCTCGGGAGCGAGCCCGTCAGCGGCGTGATCAAGGACCTGCTCGAGATCACGCGGGCGACGGCGGGAGACGAAAACGAGGAGACGGTCGAGGAGGCGTACACGGAGCTCGTGGAATACGTTCGCACGGCCGCCCAGCTCGTCTACGAGGAGCTCGCGC
This sequence comes from uncultured Woeseiaceae bacterium, assembly GCA_964491485.1. Classification (GTDB taxonomy): domain Bacteria; phylum Pseudomonadota; class Gammaproteobacteria; order Steroidobacterales; family Woeseiaceae; genus IDS-8. Next base: position 1,467 of record CAZBGV010000110.1, read on the forward strand.
CGTGGCGCGGTGTCGCGGGGCAGTCCCCGGACGACACGCGGGACCGCCTGCACTGACGGCAAGGACGGCATGAACATCCAGGAATTCGCTCGGCGCCGCCGGCAGCTCATGCGGATGATGGGCGACGGCGCGATTGCAATCCTGCCCGGCGCGCCGGTCAGGCTGCGCAGCCGGGACGTCGAGCATCCCTACCGGCAGGACAGCGACTTCTACTATCTCACCGGTTTCGCAGAGCCCGATGCCGTGGCCGTGCTCGCGCCGGGCCGGGCCAACGGCGAGTTCGTGCTGTTCGTCCGCGAGCGCGACCGCGACCGCGAGCGCTGGGAAGGCGCGCGGGCCGGTCCGGACGGTGCCGTGGCGGAGTACGGTGCGGACGACGCGTTCCCCATCGACGATCTCGACGACATCCTGCCGGGGCTCATGGAATCGCGCGATCGCGTCTATTACACGATGGGCGTGCACCGCGATTTCGACCGGCGGGTGACCGACTGGGTCAAGTCGCTGCGGGCACGCGGTGCGACCGGCACGCACGCGCCGCAGGAGTTCGTCGCGCTCGACCACGTGCTGCACGACATGCGCCTGTACAAGAGCCGTGCCGAGCTGTCCGCCATGCGCCGCGCGGCGAAGATCGCGGTTGCGGCGCACGCCCGGGCGATGCGCGCCGTGCGGCCGGGCCTGCGCGAATACGAGATCGAGGCGGAGTACCTGCACGAGTTCCGGAGGCACAATGCGACGCCGTCCTATCCCCCGATCGTCGGCAGCGGCGAGAACAGCTGCATCCTGCACTACGTGGCGAACGATGCTGTGCTCGCCGACGGCGACGTGCTGCTGATCGACGCGGGCTGCGAGTACGACTACTACGCCTCCGACGTGACCCGCACGCTGCCGGTGAATGGCCGCTTCTCGCCGGAGCAGCGCGCGATCTACGAGATCGTGCTCGAAGCCCAGCAGGCCGCCATCGGCAAGGCGCGCGCCGGCAACCACTGGAACGACCCGCACGACGCCGCCGTGCGCGTGATCACGCGCGGCCTGAAACGGCTCGGCCTGCTCGACGGCACGCTGCCGAAGCTGATCCGCAGCGGCGCATATCGCGACTACTTCATGCACCGGACGGGGCACTGGCTCGGCATGGACGTGCACGACGTGGGCGATTACAAGGTGGGCGACGAATGGCGCCTGCTGGAGCCCGGCATGGTGATGACGGTCGAGCCCGGCATTTACATCCCTGCCAGGGCGAAAGCGCCGGCGCGCTGGCGCCGCATCGGCGTGCGCATCGAGGACGACGTCGCGGTGACCCGCGACGGGCCGGACGTGCTGACGCGCGAGCTCGCGCGCGAGCCGGACGAGATCGAGCGCCTCATGGCGGCGGGCTGACGCGATGGCAACCGGTCATTACGACATCGTCATCGCGGGCGGCGGAATGATCGGCACGAGCCTGGCCGTCGCCCTGGCGCCGCTCGGGTTGCAGATCGCCGTCGTGGAGCCGGTCGCGCGCGAGGCCGCCGCGCAGCCGAGCTTCGACGACCGCTCGACGGCGCTCTCGCGCAGCAGCCGTCGCATGTTCGAAGCCCTGGGTCTGTGGGGAGAGGTGGATGCCGCCTCGACGCCGATCATGAGCATCCACGTGTCCGAGCGCGGGCGCTTCGGCTTCTCGCACATCGATGCGGCCGAGCAGGGCGTCGAGGCGCTCGGTCACGTCGTGATCAACCGCGTGCTCGGCGACGTGCTCCAGCGCCGCGCCGCGAGCTGCGACAACCTGCACTGGCTCTGCCCGGCGCGCATCACGGGTGCCGCCGGCACGCCGGAGCGCATGGCAGTGGACGTCGAGTCCGGCGGCTCGACCCGCACGCTCACGGCCGCGCTGCTCGTCGCGGCCGATGGCGCGCGCTCGTCGGTGCGCTCGATGCTCGGCATCGATGCGAGCTCGATCGATTACGCCCAGTCGGCGATCACCGGCAACCTGCTGCCGGAGCTGGCACCGGAGCACCGCGCGTTCGAGCGCTTCACGGAATCGGGAGCGCTGGCGCTGCTGCCGGTCGCGAACGGCCGGATGGCTTTCGTGCTGGTCCTGCCGACCGCCCGGGCGCAGGCCGCCTGCGAGCTGCCGGACGAGGCCTTCCTCGCACGCCTCCAGGACGCGTTCGGCTGGCGCCTCGGCAGGCTCGGCAAGATCGGCCGGCGCGCCGTCTATCCGCTCACGCTGACGCGCGCCGAGCGCCTGTATGCGCCGCGTGCCGTGCTCGTCGGCAACGCGGCGCACGGGCTGCACCCGGTCGCGGCGCAGGGATTCAACCTGGGATTGCGCGACGTCGCGGCACTCTGCGATCTGCTCGCCGACGCGAAGGCCGGCGGCGGCGACCTCGGGTCCGCGGACCTGCTCGCCGCCTACGCCGAATGGCGCCGTGCGGACCAGCGCAAGGTCGTGTGGCTCACCGACGGGCTGGTGCGCCTGTTCGGCAGCCGCAGCCCCTCGCTCGGGGCGCTGCGGCGTGCGGGCATGCTCGCGTTCGACCTCGTGCCCGGCGTGCGCGGCGCGTTCGCGCGCCATGCGATGGGCCTCGCCGGGCGCCTGCCGCGTCTCGCGCGAGGCGTACCGCTCGCATGAAGCAGCCAATCGACATCCTCATCGCCGGGGCCGGCATCACCGGCCTGACCCTGGCCGCCCTGCTGGGGCGCGACACGGCGGGCGGACGCCTGCGCGTGCGCGTCGTGGATGCGGGGGAGCGCCCTCGCTTCGACGCAGCGGGTGACGTCGGGCTCCGGGTGTCGGCGATCGCGGCGGGATCCGTGCGCCTCTTGCAAACGCTCGACGCCTGGCCGCGGGTGCTCGCGGTGCGCGCCTGCCCGTTCCGCGGGATGCGCGTCTGGGACGCGCGCGCGGACGTCGCGGGGCCCGGCACGCTGCGCTTCGACGCCGACGAGTTCGCGGTGCCGGAGCTCGGCTTCATCGTCGAGAACGCCTTGCTCAGGGAAGCGCTGCTGCAGGTCGTGGAGGCGAGCGGCGTCGAGCTTTCCTTCGCGACTCCGATCGGCTCGCTCGAGCGCGACGGAGAGCGCTACGCCGTGCAACTCGAAGGCGCGGGCCGCGCCTGTCCGGAGCTGCTGGTGGCCGCGGACGGTGCCAATTCCTTCGTGCGGCGGCAGGCGCGCATCGGCAATCACGTGCGCCGCTACCGCCAGTCGGCTTTCGTGACGCACGTGCGTCCCGAGCAGCCGCATCGCTGGATTGCCTGGCAGCGGTTCCTGCCGGACGGGCCGCTCGCGTTGCTGCCGCTGGCCGATGGCCGCGTGTCGGTCGTCTGGTCCACGACGCCGGAGGCGGCGGACGAGGCGGTCGCGGCCGCGGACGGCGCGCTCGCCGAGCGGCTTGGGGGCGCGAGCGGCTACGTGCTCGGCGCGCTCACGCCGGACGGGCCGCGCGCCCGCTTTCCGCTGCAGGCGCAGCACGCCGCCCGCTACGTGCAGCCGGGGCTCGCACTGCTCGGCGATGCGGCGCACAACATCCATCCGCTCGCCGGGCAGGGCGCCAACCTCGGCATTGCGGATGCCATGGTGCTCGCGCGCTGCATCACGTCGGGGCTCGTCGCCGGCGAGCATCCCGGCGACCTCACGGTGCTGCGGCGTTACGAGCGGGCCCGGCGCGGAGCGAACGCCGCGATGCTGAACTTCACCGACGCGCTGAACCGCCTGTTTGCGGCGCGCTCGACGCCGCTTGCCGCGCTCAGGGCCGCCGGCATGACGCTCTTCAACCGGAGCGGCCCGCTGCGCCGCCGCGTCGTGGAGACCGCCCTCGGCCTCGGGGGTGACGAGGGATGACTTTCGCCCCCGCCGCGAGCGTGTAAAATCGGCGGGCCCGAACGTCCGCGGCACCGGAACAACAATCCCGATCCACCGCTCCGGAACAGCGCCAGGGGGGGCTCGCTTGACCGCCGTTTCACAGGCCGTGCGCAACGCATGACGAACCGCTACGTGCTGGTGCTCGCCGGCATCCTGACGGCGATCGCTCTTGCGACTTTCGTCTACAAGTGGCGAGTGCTGGGATTCCCGCTGACCGACAAGCAGACGACGCCGACCTGGACGGTGGAGACGACGGTGCGTTTCCAGAGCGGTCCGGGCTCCATTCGGGTGGCGCTGCAGATTCCCACGCTGACGCCCGGTTTCGCGACCCTGGACGAGTTTTCCGTGTCGCGCAATTACGCGTTCGCGATCAACTACGTCGGTGAAGACCGACAGGCCCAGTGGACGGTGCGGCGCGCGGACGGGATGCAGGCCCTGTATTACCGCGTGGTGGTGTACCAGGATCCCGACAGCGACCAGACGGACCTCACGCCGCCGCTGCCGCTCCCGCCGGTCGTCGAGGAGCCGCTGCAGACCGCGATCAACGTGATCATCGCGGAAGTGCGCGAGCACTCGGCGGAAGAAGCTTCGTTCACCTCCGTGCTGCTGCGGATGATGAACGACCCCTCGCCGAATCCGAACATCGAGCTCCTGCTCGCCGATGTGGACACTCCTGCGGAGTTCGTCGACCGCGCGATCCTCGTGCTGAACAGCGAGCGCATTCCCGCGCGCATGGTGCACGGCATCCCGCTGCAGGACCAGGCGCGGGAAGTGCAGCCGCAGCCCTGGCTCGAAATCCACGACGGCGATCGCTGGCGCTACTTCGATCCGTCGACCGGCGCCGAGGGTCTCCCCGATCGCTTTCTCATCTGGTGGCGCGGCAGCCAGTCGCTGGTCGCGATCGAGGGCGGCAGCGAGCTGCAGGTGAACTTCGCCGTGCAGCGCAATTTCGTGGACACGATGGAGATCACGGAGCACCGTGCGGAGCAGCGTGAGTCCAGGCTGATCGACTTTTCGCTGTTCAGTCTCCCGATCAAGACCCAGGCCGTGTACGCGGTGCTGCTGATGGTGCCGGTCGGTGCGTTCGTGATGCTGTTCATGCGCAACGTGATCGGCATCGAGACCTTCGGCACCTTCATGCCCGTGCTGATCGCGCTCGCATTCCGCGAAACGCGGCTCGTGTCCGGCGTGATCCTGTTCACGGTGCTGGTCGCGCTCGGCCTGAGCATCCGCTTCCTGCTGGAACGGCTGCGCCTGCTGCTCGTGCCGCGGCTGGCGGCGGTGGTCACCGTGGTGGTGCTGCTCATGCTCGTCATCAGCATCGTGTCGCACCAGCTCGGGATGGTGACCGGCCTTTCGGTGGCGCTCTTTCCGATGGTCATCATCGCCATGACCATCGAGCGCATGTCCGTGATGTGGGAAGAGCGGGGGCCGGGGGATGCGATGCGCGCCGGTCTCGGCAGCATGGTCGTCGCCATCGTGGCCTATCTCGCGATGGGCATGAAGTGGCTGGAGCACATCGTGTTCACCTTCCCGGAGCTGCTGCTGGCCCTGCTCGCGGTCATGCTGCTGCTCGGCCGCTATACCGGCTATCGCCTGTCGGAGCTCATGCGTTTCAAGGCGCTGGCGCGGAGCCCGGGAGGACGCTAGGAGCATGTGGCGGCGCCGCCGACTGCTGCGTGAGGCCGGTGTGCTCGGTATCAACGAGCGCAACGCCGAGTACATCATGCGGTTCAATCCGCGCCGGTTCTATCCGCGCGTCGACGACAAGGTGCTGACGAAGCAGCTCGCGCAGGAGGCCGGCATGCCCGTGCCGGAGCTGTACGGCGTGATCTCGAGCCAGGCGCAGGTGCGGCGGTTCATGAGCATCGTCGAAGGGCGTGAGGCGTTCGTCATCAAGCCGGCGCACGGCAGCGGCGGCGACGGCATCATCGTCATCACGGGGCGCAGCAAGCGCAAGGCGGATACCTTCCGCCTGGCCAACGGCCTGCTCGTCACGACCGCGGAGCTCGAGCACCATATCTCGAACGTGGTCGGCGGCCAGTACAGCCTGGGCGGCACGCCGGATACGGCGCTCATCGAGTACTGCGTGCATTTCGACCCGCTGTTCGCGGACGTGAGCCACCAGGGAGTCCCCGACATCCGCGTGATCGTCTACCGCGGCTATCCCGCGATGTCGATGGTGCGCCTGCCGACCCGCAATTCCGACGGCAAGGCCAACCTGCACCAGGGCGCCGTCGGGGCCGGCGTCGACATCGGCAGCGGGCGCACGCTCACCGGCGTGCTGGGCAACGAAGTCGTCGAGGACCACCCGGACACCGGCCATCCTATCGCCGGCCTGTTCATACCGAAGTGGGACTACATCCTGCAGTCCGCCGCGCGCAGCCTCGAGGTGACGGGGCTCGGCTACGTCGGCGTCGACATGGTCATCGACAAGGACCTGGGGCCGATGATCCTCGAGATGAACGCACGGCCCGGCCTCAACATACAGATCGCCAACGGCGCGGGCCTGTCGCACCGCCTGAAGCGCATCGACGAGATCTTCGAGCCCGGGGCGGAGCCGGCCGAGCGCGCGCGTGTCGCTCGCCGCGAATTTGCCGCCGAACAGCAGACGTCGCTCCCCCTGTGAAGCCCCGCCGCCGCAGGAGCGCGCACGGGTAGCCACCACCGGAGGACTTGGCTATCATTCCGCGCTTCTGATCGATAGGGTGCGCGGAAGAGTCCCCGTCCCGTACGGGGCGCCGAAGGCGCAACTCGCCCGGAAACGCTCAGGCATAAGGACCGTGCATCCTGATCAGCTCTGGAGAGAGGCCGGTGAAGCGGCCCACCGAAGGGGCAGGCGGCGCTTCCGCCGCATGATCTCTCAGGTAATTCGGACAGAGGGGCGGCCGGTGCTCGGGCGCGTGCGCCCGATCGACCGGCCGCCTTTTGCGTCTTCGCAGGCCGGAGAGCCAACGAGATGGGAATGAGAACGCCCCTCTACGACGCCCACGTTGCGGCCGGCGCACGCATCGTCGACTTCGGCGGCTGGGACATGCCGCTGCACTACGGCTCCCAGATCGAGGAGCACCACGCCGTGCGCCGCCATGCCGGCGTGTTCGACGTTTCGCACATGACCATCGTGGACGTGGCGGGCGAGGGCGCGCGCGATTACCTGCGGGTCCTGCTCGCGAACGACGTCGCGAGGCTCACGGAGCCCGGCAAGGCGATCTACAGCTGCATGCTGAACGACGCCAGCGGCGTCATCGACGATCTCATTACCTATTACCTGGAGCCGGGTCGCTACCGGCTCGTGGTCAACGCCGCGACCCGCGACAAGGATCTCGCCTGGCTCGACGCCCGGTCGGCCGGGTTCGCGGTGGCCGTCCGCGAGCGCGAGGATCTCGCGATGCTGGCCGTGCAGGGGCCGGCGGCGCGCGATCTCGCGGCGCGCGTGCTCGGGCCGGAGGCTGCCGGCGCGGCGCTCGCGCTGAAGCCGTTCTCTGCCGCCGCGCCCGGCGACCTGTTCGTGGCGCGCACGGGTTACACCGGCGAGGACGGCTTCGAGATCGCCCTGCCGGCCGGCAGCGCCCACAAGCTGTGGCGCCGGCTGCTGGACGCCGGGGTCGCCCCCTGCGGTCTCGGCGCGCGTGACACCCTGCGGCTCGAAGCCGGCATGAACCTGTACGGGGCCGACATGGACGAGACCACCTCGCCCCTCGAGTCCGGCCTCGGATGGACGGTGGCCTGGGAGCCGGCGGAGCGCCGGTTCATCGGCCGGGCGGCGCTCGAGGCGCAGCGGCGCGAAGGCCGCCTGCCGCGCTTCACGGGACTGCTGCTGGAAGGGCGCGGTGTGCTGCGCAATCATCAACGGGTCGTGGTCGAAGGACACGACGACGGCGAGATCACGAGCGGCGGCTTCTCGCCGACGATCGGACGCGCGATCGCGCTCGCCCGCCTGCCGGCGGGCGATTACACGCGCGCGCAGGTCGACGTGCGCGGCAAGCTGCTCGACGTGCGCGTGGTCGATCCGCCGTTCGTGCGCAAGGGAAAGATTTGCGTCGAAGGCTTCAACGGGGAGTAACACGATGAGCGAACTGCCAGGCGATCTGCTCTACACCAGCGAACATGAATGGCTGCGCAAGGAGGAGGACGGCAGCATCACGGTCGGCATCACCGAATACGCACAGGCCCAGCTCGGCGATCTCGTGTACATCGAGCTGCCGGAAGTGGGAGCCGACGTCGAGGAAGGCGGCGAGATGGCGGTCGTCGAATCGGTCAAGGCCGCCTCGGACGTGTATGCGCCGGTCTCCGGCACCGTCGTCGAGGTCAACAGCGCGCTGGCGGACGACCCTGAAAAGGTGAACTCCGATCCTTACGGCGACGGCTGGATGGTGCGCCTGCAGCCGGAGGACGCCGGCACCGGCGAGGCGATGGATCCCGATGCCTACCAGGAGCTCCTGGACGAGCTCGAGGCCTGAGCGGACGGGACACCGGATGCCGTTCATACCGCACACGAAGGAAGACGTCGCGGCGATGCTCGCGACCATCGGCGTGCCTGACGTCGAGTCCCTGTTCGACGAGATTCCCGCCGACCTGAAGATCGACGGCCTGGCCGGCGTGCCGGACGCACTGTCGGAGATGGAGATCGCGCGGCTTATGCGCGCGCGTGCCGCGCAGGACGAGGGGATGCTCTCGTTCCTCGGGGCCGGCGCCTACGCGCACCACATTCCGGCGGTCGTATGGGAGCTCACGACGCGCGGCGAGTTCTACAGCGCCTACACGCCATACCAGGCGGAGGCGAGCCAGGGCACGCTGCAGACGATCTACGAATACCAGTCGATGATGACGGCGCTCACCGGGCTCGACGTCAGCAACGCCTCCCTGTATGACGGCGCGTCCGCGCTGGCCGAGGCGTCGCTCATGGCGGTGCGCGCGAACCGCGCGACGAAATCGCGCCGCGTGTTGCTCGCCGCCGGCGTGAACCCCCGCTATGAGCAGGTCGCCCGCGCGATCGGCGGCAACCAGGGGCTCGTGTTCGAGCGCCTGCCGCTGGACGCGAAGCGCGGCGTGACGGATCTCGACGCGCTCGATGGCGCGGGCGAGGCCGTTGCCGTCGTCGTCCAGCAGCCGTCGTTCTTCGGCACGCTGGAGCCGGTCGATGCGCTCACGGACTGGGCCAGGGGCCGCGGCGCGCTGGTCATCGCCGTGGTGAATCCCGTCTCGCTCGCCCTGCTCGCGCCGCCCGGCGCGTGGGGCGCTGAAGGCGCGGACATCGCCTGCGGCGAAGGGCAGCCGCTCGGCATCCCGCTCTCCTCCGGCGGCCCTTATTTCGGCTTCATGACCTGCCGGCAGCCGCTCGTGCGCCAGATGCCGGGGCGCATCGTCGGGCGCACCACCGACGTCGACGGCACGCCCGGGTTCACGCTCACGCTGCAGGCGCGCGAGCAGCACATCCGGCGCTCGAAAGCGACCTCCAACATCTGCACGAACCAGGGCCTCATGGTGACCGCCGCGACGATCTACCTGTCGCTGCTCGGCGCCGACGGGCTCGCGGCGGTGGCGAGCGCGAGCGTTGCGCGCACGCGCGAGCTCGCGGAGCGGCTGACCGCCATCAAAGGCGTGCGCCGGCGCTTCGACGGACCGCATTTCCACGAGATCGTGCTCGAGCTCGACCGGCCCGTCACACCCGTGCTCGAGCAGCTCGCCGCCGCCGGCATCGCCGGCGGACTCGACCTGTCGGGCGTGTTCCCCGATCTCGGCCATGCGCTGCTCGTGTGCGCCACCGAGACGAAGACGGAAGGCGACCTGCGGCGCTATGCGCAGGCCATGGCGGAGGCGATGCACCAATGACCGCAGAGGAAGGAGGCATGCACGTCCGCGAGCCGCTGATCTTCGAGAAATCCCGCCCGGGCCGCCGCGCGACCGCACAGGCGCCGAGCGCGCCGGCGGAGCACGGGTTGCCGGTGGAGCTCCTGCGCAAGGACCGGCCGCGGCTGCCGGAGGTCTCGGAGCTGCAGGTCGTGCGGCACTTCACGCGTCTTTCGCAGCTCAACTTCTCGATCGACACGCACTTCTACCCGCTCGGCTCCTGCACGATGAAGTACAACCCGCGGGCCTGTAACACGCTCGCCATGCTGCCGGGCTTCCTGGAGCGGCATCCGCTGTCGCCGGCGGTGCACGGGCAGGGTTTCCTCGCCTGCATGTACGAGCTGCAGGAAATGCTGAAAGCGGTGACGGGGATGAAGGCCGTGTCGCTGACGCCGATGGCCGGCGCGCAGGGCGAATTCGCTGGCGTCGCGATGATCCGGGCCTATCACGTCGCACGCGGCGAAGCCCACCGCAACGAGATCATCGTGCCCGATGCCGCGCACGGCACGAACCCCGCGACCGCGACCATGTGCGGCTGCGTCGTGAAGGAGCTCGCGACGCGCGACGACGGCGATGTGGACCTCGACGCGCTGCGCGTCGCCGTCGGCCCGAATACCGCCGGCATCATGCTCACGAACCCGTCGACGCTCGGCGTTTTCGAGCGCCGCATCCAGGAGGTGGCCGCCATCGTGCACGACGCCGGGGGCCTGCTCTATTACGACGGCGCGAACCTGAACGCGATCCTCGGCAAGGTGCTGCCGGGCGACATGGGCTTCGACGTCATCCACATGAACCTGCACAAGACGTTCTCGACGCCGCACGGCGGCG
>CAZBGV010000111.1:0-9977 GCA_964491485.1 uncultured Woeseiaceae bacterium
AGACCGGCAACCAGGCCGTCGACGACAAGTTCACCGTCATCTGCTACGGCCCGGAACGCACGCCGCGCGTGCTGCCCGGCGTGGCGCTCGACGGCGATCCGCGCTTCCCGCTCTACAAGATCAGCCACGAGATCGACCGCGAGATCGCGGGCGAAGGCGCGCGCCTCGATTCCTATCTCCAGCTCAAGACCTGCGACAGCGAGGCACTGCGCGGCAAGATCATCATCGACTCGCCCGGCTTCGATGCCGATGCGCAGCGCACGGCGACACTGCGCATCACCGATCACATCATCGACATCTCCGATCTCGTGCTGGTGTTCTTCGATGCGCGCCACCCGGAGCCGGGCGCGATGCGCGACACGCTCGACTACCTCGTGACCAGGCCGCTCGAGCGCCCCGACTTCACGAAGTTCATGCACATCCTGAACCAGATCGACAACGCGGCCCGAGAGGACAACCCGGAGGAGGTGTTCGCGGCCTGGCAGCGCGCACTCGCCCAGAGGGGGCTGACGGCCGGCCGCTTCTATCGTATCTACGACCCGGCCGCCGCCATACCGATCCCGGACGAGCACCTCAGGCGGCGCTTCGAATTGAAGCGCGCCGAGGACATGGACGAGATCCTGCATCGCATCGACGAGCTGGAAGTCGAGCGCTCCTATCGCATCGTGAGCGAGCTCGAACGGGTGGCGAAGAACATTCGCGAGCTGTTCGTGCCGCGGCTGCGCGCGGCGCGCGCGGCGTGGCGGCGCCGGGTGCTGTGGTACGACGCCATCGCGTTCGGTGCGGTGCTGCTCGTGCTGCTGGGCGCCACGATCGCGCTCGGCTGGTGGGACGGCCTGCGCTATGCGCCGCCGTGGCTGGAGAGCCTCCGGAATTCGCCGGTGCTGTTGTGGACTATCGTCGTCCTGGTCGCGATCGGTGCCTGGTTGCTGCACCGCCTGATGCGCCGGCTCGCGGGCGGCGCCGTGCTGCGGCGGATGCGGAGCGACGAATCGCTGGGGGAGCATGCCGGCACGCTCCTGCGCGCGTTCGAGACGAACCTGCGCTCGTGGTGGCCGGTCGTCTTCACCCGTCCGCGCGGCTGGGGCGTATGGACCCGCCGCAGGCTCGACGCCGTGCTGAACGAAGCGCATCGCGCAATCCGCGATCTGAACGATCGCTACACCGATCCGTCCGGCCGCCGCCCCGCGCCCGAGGCGGCGCAAGCCACGCGGGAGCCGGAGGCGCTCCCGGAGCCGGATGCCAGGGAAGAAGCCGGGGAAGAGGCGAAAGAAGACGAGGCGGCGGAGCAGGCGCCGCTGGCCGCCTGGAGCGGCAGCCGCTTCACCGAAGACCCGGACACGCAGCGCCCGCGCCCCCACTGAGCCGTAGGAGCCCGCCATGCGGGCGATCCCACGTTGCTCGTCGCCCGCATGGCGGGCTCCTACGGAGGCATCGCCGAAAGCGTCCCGTAGGAGCCCGCCATGCGGGCGACCCGACGATGGTCGTCGCCCGCATGGCGGGATACAGGGGCATCGCCGAAAGCGTCCCGTAGGAGCCCGCCATGCGGGCGACCCGACGATGGTCGTCGCCCGCATGGCGGGATACAGGGGCATCGCCGAAAGCGTCCCGCTGCTCAGTGGCCCGACGCGTGGTTGACGGCTTCCGTGGTGTGGAAGACGCGCGCATCGGCTTTGCCTTTCACCGTCAGGAAGCCGGCCAGCCCTTTTTCCAGCCGCGACAGCGCGTGATCGACGAGGATGTAGCGGCCGGGATAGTCCACCCGGAACTCCACCATCGTCGCGCCGCCCGGCGGCACCAGCGTGGTCTGCACGTCCTCGAGCGGCGGGCTCGTCAGCGACGCGAGCTCGTAGACGCGGTCGAAGATCTCGCCGATCACGTGGAAGCTCGAGGTCAGATTCGGCCCGCCGACGCCGAAGTAGATGCGCACCGTCTCGCCGACTTCGGCCTCCATGCTATAGGTCTCGGTCAGCGCATGCATGCTGCCGTTGAACATGAGGTGCTCGGGCCGCTCGTCGAGCAGTTTCTCCAGCGAGAACTCCTGGAGTCCGCGCGAGCCGTGCTTCTGCGCGGTGTAGAGCTCGCCCTGCATGACGTAGAACTCGCGATCCACCGGCGGCAGACCGCCTGCCGGCTCGACGAGGATCATGCCGTACATGCCGTTCGAGATGTGATGCGCCACCATCGGCGTCGCGCAGTGATACACGTAGAGGCCGGGGTTCAGCGCCGTGAACGTGAAGGTCTTCGTCTCGCCGGGTGCGACCTGCGTCACCGCCGCGCCGCCGCCCGGGCCCGTGACCGCGTGGAAATCGATCGAATGGATGTTGATGCTGGACTTGTCGTTCGCCAGGTTGACGGTCACCGTGTCGCCCTCGCGGATGCGCAGGAACGGGCCCGGCACCTTGTCATCGAAGGTCCAGTAGCGATACGTGCCGCCGCTCGACAACCTGCCTTCCACTTCGGTCGTGCGCAGGTCGTACGTGACGTGCCGCGGCGCGCGCGCGCCGACCGGCTCGCCGACCGCGTACGGGTCCTGCGCAACGTCGACGGCCGTCTCGGCGGCGGCCGCGGCGGGGAAACCCACGATCAGCTTGCCGACCATGCCGGCCATCTTGTGGCCGGGCAGCGTGCAGAAATACTCGAACTCGCCTTCGCGCGTGGCGCGGAAGACGATGGTGGTCGCCGCGCCGACCCCCGCGATCTGGTCGGACTGCGCGCCGTAATCCGGGACCGCGATATCGTGCACCGCGCCGTCGCCGTTGACGATGCTGATCTGCACGACCTGGCCGCTGGCTACGCGGAGATCCGGGTTGACCTGGTCCTTGATGGATCCTGCCGCGCCGACGAACACGAGCTTGCCTTCGCCGATTTCCGTGCGCAGCGTGAAGGTAACATCGGGCACCGGCTTGACGTCCGTTTCCGGGCGCCCCGCGCCTTCCGCCACCAGCACGGCGGATCCCGCCGCCGCCGCGAGTACCAGGAGCGCTGCCAGCACTTTCACCTTCATGGCTGTGTCCTCGATGCCATCCTTGACTGCGCGTATGGTGGCGGCGGCGCGCACGGGACGCCCTGATCTAAATCAAGCAAAGCGTCGTCTTCGGCAGCGAGGACCGGAGCGACGAAAACCCGCGACTTCGACACCCATCGCGCGCGTTGTGACTGCCCCAAGTCCAGGCGGTGCAGCGAGGTGCCGGGCCGCGCCGCGGCAGACGGCTCGACCTTGTCTTTTCGCAGCCGAACCCGCACCCTTTCGGGATCACCGGCGCGAACAAGGAGCGAATCCAAGCTCGATGCAACGCCTGATTTTCGGGGTTTCCCGCTCGCCGTTTTTGCACGTTGCGGCCGCCGCGCTGCTCGTAGCGCTGCCGGGCTGCGCGGACCGGGTACGGGTGGCCTCGGAGAACTACAACAGCCGCATCAGCGTGGTGGTGATCCACCATACGGCGGAGAATTTTGCGGATTCCCTCGGAATCCTGACGAAGCGCTCCGCCAACCCGGTGAGCTCGCATTACCTCATCCCGGAGCCGGACGATCCGACCTACGGCCGCGGCAAGCTCGAGGTGTACGAGCTGGTCCCGGAGCGCTACCGCGCGTGGCACGCGGGCGACAGCTACTGGGGCGGGCGGACGGCCCTGAACGACCAGTCGATCGGCATCGAGCTCGTCAATCGCACGCACTGCCATGCCGGCGCGCCGATCGACCAGGCCATCGCGACGCAGGTCGCGGGCACGACGGCATCTGCGCCGATCGACGAGACCACCGCGATCCCGGACCTCTCACCCGACACGCTCTGCTTCTATCCGGATTTTGCAGATGGGCAGATCGAGCTGCTCGCCGATCTGCTGGCGGACATCCTGGAACGCTATCCAAACATCAAGCCCACGCAGATCGTCGGCCACTCGGACATCGCCCCGGACCGCAAGATCGATCCGGGTCCGCGCTTCCCGTGGCAGCGCCTGTACCGGCTGGGCTTCGGCGCCTGGTACGACGACGCGACGGTCATCCGCTACTGGGAACGCTTCCGGCGGCAGCCGCTGCCGCTGCGCAATGTCCAGCTCGCGCTAAAGGCGTACGGTTATGGCATCGAGGTCACGGGCCAGCTCGACGTGCAGACGCGCAACGTGCTGCGCGCGTTCCAGATGCACTTCCGCCCGTCGGAAACTTACGGCCGGGTGACGACGGAAACCGTGGCCACCCTGTTCGCGCTGATCGAGAAATACTATCCCGAGCAGCTCGACGAGCTCCTGCGCGTCGAAGCCGATATCGAGGCACCGGCCGGCCCTCCCGCGGCAGCAGCTGAAACTGCTCCCGCGCTGTAAATTCGCAAGCTGCAGTCCCGCGGCCGCCGCGGCATCTTCGTACAGGGGCTTTCGCGTATTGCGCTTCTGCCAGGTGCGTAATACAGTGGGTCCATGAAGACGCTGACGGTACGACTGCCTGATTCACTCGTCGCAGAAATCGAAGCGGAGGCGCGAGAGCGCAAAATGTCGAAATCCGACGTAGTTCGCGAGCGATTGCAGGCCGGTGCACGCCCGGAGAGGCAACCGACGGCACTGCTGAACAGCGTCGCAGAATTGTTCGGCTCAGTCGACGGTTTGCCACCGGACCTGAGCGCCCGCAGGAAGCATCATCTGCGAGCTACCGGCTATGGCCGCAAGCGTTCTCGTTGACGCGGGTTTCCTGGTCGCGCTGCTGAGCCGGCGCGACACCCATCACGCATGGTCCGTCGCGCAGACCGAGCGATTTCCGCCGCCCTGGCACACCTGCGAGGCCGCAATCTCAGAGGTGTTTCACCTGCTCGGCCGACGCGGCATTCCTGCGCTCGGTACGCTCCTGCAGCGCGAAGCGGTGACGATTGCATTCGATCTCGACGCCAACCTGGATCCCGTCCTGAGACTCATGCGCAGATACGCTGACCTGCCTGCAAGCCTTGCCGACGTGTGTCTCGTTCGCATGTCCGAAATACTGCCCGATCCGGTCGTCATGACGACCGATGCAGACTTTCGCATTTACCGGCGGCAAGGTCGTCGTACGGTCCCGTGTGTCACACCTCCGTAAGCCGCGCGGAAAGCGGCTACGCGGCGGCGGACAGTCGCTGGCGGCTCAGGCCGTCGGCGAACGCCTGCAGGGCGGACGCGCCGTCTCCTGCGAAGGACGAGCCGTGCATGATCGCGAGCGTCTTCGGCGCGAGGGCCGCGAGGCGCTGCAGCGTCACGATGGTGTCGGGCGTGACGCTCATCGAGCGCCACATGTCCTCGCCGTCGAGCGCCGGACCCACGACGTCGCTTTCGGTCAGCGCCGGGCCCTCGCCGACCTGACCCAGGAGATCGCTGCACAGCAACGTGCCGGCCGTCTCCTCGTAGATCAGGCCCGCGTCCCAACCGTGCGGCACGTGTGGCGTGGCGAGGTAGCGGATGCACCGGCCGCCGAGATCGAGCACCTCGTCGTCCTGCATCGCACGCGGCGGACGCAGGGACTGGTCGTTCAGCGAGATGTTGCAGCCCAGCTGCCCGTGCAGCACCTGCGCGTGCGGTGCCGCCTCCTGCCACAGGTTCATCGCGCCGCATTCGTCGGCTTCATAGTGGCTGAACGAGATCCAGCGCAGCTTCTCTACCGGCATGATCTTGTCGAGCGCGCCGCGGATGCCTTCGAACATGCCCTTGTGACCACAGTGGAACAGGAGCGGCTCGTCGGCCATCAGCAGGAACTGGTTGAAGCTGAAGCCGTCCGGCGCCGCGATCTCGGGCACCAGCGTGGAGAGGCGATATAGGCCGTCCGAGATTTCGGTGATCTGCGTTTGCATTGGCGTTCACTCCGTGAGTTTCAACGGTGGCTTCGGTCTTGCCTTCATTTTATAGCCGGCCGGGCGAACGCGTGCGAACGTCAGTCGTCAGTCGTTCCCGTACTCGTCGTGGCGCCGCCACCAGAAGCCGCCCTCGTTGCGGCCCCGCGGGGCGCGGTCGAGCCACTGGTACGCGCCCCACAGGATATCCAGCCCGCGCGCGAAGGTGGCATAGGTGTGATACACGTTGCCGTCCTCCAGCACGAACGCGCTCATGCCCGGCCTCTCCCGCGTGTAGGTCGCCACGTCGGTGCCGACCATCGCGGCGCCGATGTCCGGTCCCCCCGGTTCGGCCACGCCCACGTCGCCGTCCGAGGCTGACTCGCTTTCCGCCGGCAACGGCTCCTCCCGTCGATAGTTGTACTCGACGTCACCCGCGCGCTGCTCAGCCTCGGTGATCGAAACGTCGAAATCGTAGTTGAAGTCCTCGTCGAACGAGGACGCCCAGCGAAACGACCATCCCATCCGCCGCTTGTACGCCTCGAGCTTCTCCAGCGGCGCCCGCGACACCGCCCACAACATCACGTCGTGGTTCGCGAGATGGGTGACGATGCCGTTGAAGCCGTCGGCGATCGCCGAGCACGCCGGGCAACCCGCCTTGTAGTCCGGCCCGAACATGAAGTGATAGATGAGCAGCTGCGAGCGGCCGCGGAACAGATCGGCAAGTGTCGCGCTCCCCTCGTCCGTGTCGAACCGGTACGCCTTGTCGATGCGCATCCACGGCAGCTCCTGGCGCCGTCGCGCCAGCTCGTCGCCTTGCCGCGTGAGATCCTTCTCCGCCTCCAGCAGCTCGAGCCGGGCAGCGAGCCATTCGTCACGGGTTCCGGTGATGTGCGTCGTCATGGCGTGCTCCTTGCGTCCGGGATACTGGGGTTACGACCCTCCTCGCCGGACCGGGTTCCGGCGAACCGCGGTTCAAGCCGTTCGGGCCACGCCGTGCGTGACATTGCGCGCCGCGCCAGCCAACATGTGCGCCGGTGCTGTGGCCCGCTGCCCGCCACCATCACGTACGGAGACCCGACATGCACGGTTCCGGATCGAAAAAGGAGAACACGTGACGACACTCTTGCAGCGAGCGTTCCGGCGCAAACCCGTCGCGGCAATGACCGAAGAGACCGGCACCGATCGCGAGGGCGGCGAGCTGGTGCGGTCGATCGGGCTGTTCCAGCTCACCATGATCGGCATCGGTTCGACCATCGGCACCGGCATCTTCTTCGTCCTGTCCGAGACCGTGCCGGTGGCCGGCCCCGCGGTCATCTGGGCGTTCGTGATCGCTGGCGCAGTCGCGGGGCTCACCGCGGTCTGCTATGCGGAGCTGGCCGGCGCAGTGCCGGTCTCGGGGTCTTCTTATTCCTACGCGTACGCGGCGCTCGGCGAGGTCGTGGCGATGGGCGTCGCCGCCTGTCTGTTGCTGGAGTACGGAGTCTCCTCGGCCGCGGTGGCGGTCGGCTGGTCGCAGTACGTGAACCAGCTGTTCGCCAACCTGTTCGGCGTCGCGATACCCCACGCGCTGGCCTACGCGCCGGAACAGGGCGGCATGATCAACCTGCCCGCGGTCGTGCTGGTGGCATTGTGCGGGCTGCTGCTCATTCGCGGCACGAAGGAATCGGCGACCGTCAACGCGATCATGGTAGTGATCAAGCTCGCCGTGCTGCTGTTCTTCATCGTGGTCGGCTCGTTCGGCTGGAACAGCGACCATTTGGCGAACTTCGCGCCTTACGGGCTCACCGGCGTCGTCGGCGCGACCGGGTTGATCTTCTTCACCTTCATCGGCCTCGATGCCGTCTCGACCGCCGGTGAGGAAGTCAAGGATCCCCGGCGCACGCTGCCGCTGGCCATCCTCACCGCGCTGGTCGTGGTCACCGTGTTCTACGTGCTGGTGGCCTTCGTCGCCGTGGCTGCCCAGCCGCTGGCGGAGTTCGAGGACCAGAGCGCCGGCCTCGCGGCCATCCTCCAGCACGTCACCGGAGCGACCTGGCCGGGGACGATCCTGGCCGCGGGCGCGATCATCTCGATCTTCAGCGTGACGCTGGTGACCATGTACGGCCAGACCCGCATCCTGTTCGCGATCGGGCGCGACGGGATGCTGCCGGAGTTCTTCCACACGGTGAACCCGCGCACGCGGACGCCGGTCCGCAATACCGTGCTGGTTTCCATCGTGGTGGCGCTGCTGGCCGGCCTGATCCCGATCAACTTCCTGGCGGAGATGACCAGCATCGGCACGCTGATGGCCTTCCTGGTCGTCTCGCTCGGCGTGATGGTGCTGCGCCGCATCGCACCCGACCTGCCGCGCGGCTTCAAGGTGCCGGGCTACCCGGTGACGCCGGTCCTCTCTATCCTGGGCTGCCTCTGGATCATCATCGGACTGGAATGGATCACGATCGAGGTGTTCCTGATCTGGGTGGCCGCGGTGATGATCTGGTATTTCACCTACGGCATCCGCCACTCGCGGCTGAACGCGGCGCGCGACTGAGCAACCTGCACGCGCGCGGCGCTCAGCCCGGGATCACGGGGTAGCAGGGATCGCCCCACGGGCGATCGGGCCGCTGCATGATCAGGTGGATGACGATGGGGACGAGGACGTCGAGGATTCTCGCCCCGTCGCCCACCTGGCTGCGATTGGTGCGGCCGTTCCAGGTGGCGCCCCCGTGCACGAGCTGGTTGCGCAGCGTGTACAGGCGCTCGAACAGGATCGCGAGCACCTTGTTCGTCTGCATCCGGCCCAGCGCTTTCGTTGCCGCCGCCTTGCTCAGGTGGAACTTCGATTCCCACTCGTCGCGGGTGATGCGGCCGTTCCGGTAATCCCAGAACGGCTGGAACACGTACTTGTTGTCGAGGAACACCCGGATCGAGCGCGGGAAGTGGCACCACACCGCGTTGTAGAGGAGAGCATCCTCGTCGGCGGCGATGAGCTCGTGCAGGAAGTTCATGCGCACGCGGCGCTCGCTGAACCGGTTGTGCTCCGGAATCTCGCGCGCGTAGGCGGCGTTGAAGGCGATCCACAGGAAGAGGAAGCGCGCATCGTCGTCGAACGGCTCGTCCTCGGCGCGCTCGAACCAGCTCAGGGCACGGTGGGTGCGCAAGCGCACGGCTTCGGGGAAGCCGTCGCGCAGCCGGCGATGGTCTTCCTTGAGCTGCTGGTAAGTGAGGCCGGTGGCATCGGGGCTGAAGCGGGCGGCGTCGGGATTGGTGGCCATGGAGCTCGCGGGATGTACAGGTGACGAGCGGGAGCCTACCAGCGCCGGACGGCGGCAAACCGGTCACGGCGTCACACTCCGCGCTGCGACGCAGGTCGTCTCACTGGATGTTCCGGTGAGGGTCTTTCCGGTGCCCGATCCGGATCACGTGCACGATCAGCTCGCGGTCGCTGATCGAATACAGGATTCGATACCGTCCCTGACGGACCCGGTAGCGCTCGTAGCCGGAAAGCTTCTGTGCACCCGGGGGCCGAGGATCGTCAGCCAGAGATTCGATGCGCTTCACGATTCGGCGACGGTCCGCCTTTGTAGGAATCGCCTCGAGCTCTTTGATGGCGGTCTTCTTGATCCTCAGGCTATAGCTTGCCACGCCGCTTGAGGTCCTTGACGACTTCCTCGAAGGAATAATCCGGCTCCGCCTCCCTCGCTTCGAACGCTTCGAAGTCCTCGGCATCCTCCGCAAGCGCACCCCGGATAGCCTCGTTGACCAGATCCGAAATGCTGCGGTCCGTCTCCGCTGCCTTCAGTCGCAGGGCACGGTGCAGAGCCGGATCGAAATACACGGTAACCCGCTTTGCCGGTGAGTCGCTCATGCCAAATACGTTAGCTGCTTTGTCGCTATGACGTCAAGTCGTCATGGCGACAGTTGCGGTCACCCTGTCGGTCAATGCGTGGAAACAAGCGCCTTCCGGGATTCGTCTGGTACCGTACTCGCCGTCGGCAATCGTGACGTGCGGGCCTGGGCGTACCGCCGACAGAGGGGGAGAGAGCTTGAACGATGCGGATGGCGGGGGGCGCGGGCTCGGCGCGGCGGAGAAATCCACGCTCGCGGGCACGTTTCTCGGCTGGATGCTCGACGGCATGGACGTCATGCTGTTCAGCTTCGTCATGCCGACGCTCATCGCGCTCTGGGGCATCTCGCAGGGCGAAGCGGGCGT
>CAZBGV010000111.1:10077-11936 GCA_964491485.1 uncultured Woeseiaceae bacterium
CCTGCCCTGCTCGTGTTCTTCATCCGCCGGCACATTCCCGAGCCGGCGGTGTTCCTGCGCAGCAACGACCGGAAACTGGCGAGCGATGCGCCGAGCGGCCTGCGCATCTTCGCGCCCGGCATGCTGCGCATTACCGTGCTCACGTCGCTGCTCGCGGTCGGCGCACAGGGCGGGTATTACGCGATCACGACGTGGCTGCCGCTGTTCCTGCGCACGGTGCGCGAGCTCTCGGTGGCGAACACGGGCGGCAACCTGTTCGTCGTCATCGCGGGCTCCTTCGTCGGGTACCTCACGGCGGCGTACCTCGCGGACCGGCTCGGCCGCCGCCGCACGCTGACGCTGTTCGCCGTGCTGTCGTTCGTGACCGTCTGCCTGTACATGAGCCTCGAGCTTTCCGCCCGGCAGATCATGCTCATGGGCTTTCCGCTGGGCTTCTTCGCCTCCGGCGTGTTCAGCCCGGTGGGTGCGTTCTTCTCCGAGCTGTTCCCGACGCGCATGCGCGGCTCGGGCCAGGGTTTCTCGTACAACCTCGGGCGCGGCTGCGGTGCGCTGTTCCCGGCGCTGGTCGGGTTCCTGAGCGCCAAGATCGCCCTGCAATACGCCATCGCCGTGTTCGCGGGCGGCGCCTATCTCCTCATGATCGCGGCGACGCTGCTCCTGCCGGAAACCCGGGGCCGGGAGCTGAGCGACTGACGGGCCCCGTGGCGTCCCTCCGTGACTTGGGGACGAGTAATCCCTCCCGACCTCTGATATAGTCCGCCGCGTTCTGGCGCACTTCGGTCTGCGCCGTGCACTCCGCCCCCGCAATCCCGCGGGCTCCGGAGCCACCCTCACAATCCAGCCCGGACCGAACCCTGCGCGGAGACCCTTCGCGAGCGGGTCGGGCTCGTGGAGTTCCCAACAAAGATGTCATTCAACCAGCTCGGCCTTTCGGCCGAATTGCTGCGCGCGGTCGACGAAGAGGGCTATACGCAAGCCACGCCGATCCAGCAGCAGTCCATTCCGCTCGTCCTCGAAGGACGCGACGTTCTCGCCGGAGCGCAAACCGGCACCGGCAAGACGGCCGGCTTCACCCTGCCGCTGCTGCAGCGGCTGCAGGCCGCGGGCACCCGCGGCCGGCACGTGCGGGCGCTGATCCTCACGCCGACGCGCGAGCTCGCCGCACAGGTCGGCGACAGCGTACGCGCTTACGGCCGTCACCTGCCGTTCCGGTCGGCGGTCGTCTTCGGCGGCGTCGGCATCAACCCGCAGATCGACAAGCTGCGCAAGGGCGTCGATATCCTCGTCGCCACGCCGGGCCGCCTGCTCGATCACATGGAGCGCAAGTCCGTCGACCTGTCGCGCATCGAGATCCTCGTGCTCGACGAAGCGGACCGCATGCTCGACATGGGCTTCATCCGCGACATCCGCAAGGTGCTGAAAGCGTTGCCGGCAAAGCGGCAGAACCTCCTGTTCTCGGCCACGTTCTCGGACGACATCCGGCGGCTGGCGGCGGACCTGCTGCACGCGCCCGCGGAGATCCAGGTCACGCCGCGGAATTCGACCGTGGAGCGCATACGGCAAGTCGTGCATCCCGTCGACAAGCGGCGCAAGCGCGAGCTGCTGTCGCATCTCATCGGCAGGGGCAACTGGCGCCAGGTGCTCGTGTTCACGCGCACCAAGCACGGCGCCAATCGCCTGAGCGAGCAGTTGTCGAAGGACGGCCTCGGGGCGGTTGCGATCCACGGCAACAAGTCGCAGGGTGCGCGCACCCGCGCGCTCGCAGACTTCAAGGCGGGCAAGGTCCGCGTGCTCGTGGCCACCGACATCGCCGCGCGCGGCCTCGACATCGAAGGCCTGCCGCACGTCGTCAACTACGA
>CAZBGV010000112.1:0-11780 GCA_964491485.1 uncultured Woeseiaceae bacterium
CGGCGTGCGGCAGGCCGGCGGCCTCGGCGTGGTGGTCGATGGTGAAGTCCTGCGGCGAGCGGCCGGAATACGGCTCGTTGTCGCCGACGACAAAGCCCGCCTCGGAGAGCGCGGGTATGAGGATGTCGGCGATGCGCCGGTCGGCGTCCCACAGCACGCCGAGCTCCCACGGGCGCGGCTTGCTCTCGAGCACCGGCGTGAAGCTGTGGATGGCGAGCATCGCTGGCACGGGTCCGGCGGCGACCAGCCGGCGGATCTCGCCGTGGACCGCCCGATGATAAGGACGGTACACGGCATCGGCGCGCGCGGCGCGCTCGGCGTCGGTGAGGCCGCGATTGCCGGGGATCGCCACGCCGTCGCCCCAGGCGAGGAACGCCTCGCGATCGAGCAGGTCGCGGTTCAGGTCCACGACCAGGCGCGAGTAGCCGGCGAGCACGGCGGTCGCGGACAGCGCATCGGCGAGACGGCGCGTCACCTCCCCCGCGCCGATGTCCCACGCGAGATGGCTGCGGCGGGCGATCGGGTCGAGCCCGAGATCGCCGAGCGCACGCGGCAGGCGACGGCTCGCGTGGTCGCAGACCAGCAGGACGGGCGCGGTCGAGGCGCCGTTCAGCACCGTGTACGGCGGCGGCTCGTCGGCCGCGAGCAGCCCCGGCACCGCGTCGGCGGCGGACACATCTTTCGGCATGCCACGCATTGTATAGGAGCCCTCCTCTCTCCGCGGCTCGAAGGAACCCACCACCTGCACGAAGCCAGGCCACGCTTCGTAGGAGCCCGCCATGCGGGCGACCGAGCGCAGCGACCGGACCGAAGAAGGCACATCGCCTGAACGATGCTCAAATGCCATCGTGCCTTGGTTCCTCGCACGTGCCCTCGTTCGGTCGCCCGCATGGCGGGCTCCTACGGGGGCCGGGCAGACCCCGCCGACGAAGTCGCCCGCATGGCGGGCTCCTACGGGGGCCGGGCAGACCCCGCCGACGAAGTCGCCCGCATGGCGGGCTCCTACGGTGAGGGGCGATGCGATGCGTTACGCGAGGAGGGAGTGGCCGGTAGTGCGCTCGGCCCAGGATTCGAAGGTCTGGACGGACGTGGGACGGGCGATGAAGTAGCCCTGCGCGAAGGCGACGCCGAGCTCGCCCAGCTTGTCGAGGACCTGCCGGGTTTCGACGCGCTCCGCGATGGTTTCGATGCCCATCGCGCGGCCGACCTCGTTGATGGCGCGCACCATGCTTTCGTCGACGCTGTCCTCGGCGACGTTGCGGATGAACTGACCGTCGATCTTGAGATAGTCGACCGGCAGGTTCTTCAGATAAGTGAAAGAGGACAGCCCGCTGCCGAAATCGTCGAGCGAGAACTTGCAGCCGAGTTTTTTCAGCGACTGCATGAAGTGGATGACGCGCGACAGGTTGGAGATGGCCGCGGTCTCGGTGATCTCGAAGCAGATGGCGCCCTGCGGCAGCCTCTGCTTCTTGAGCTCGTCGACGACGAACTCGAGGAAGCGATCCTCGCTGAGTGACGTGCCGGAAAGATTGATGGCGAGGGTGAAGCGCGCTTCGGAATCCGCGGGGCCGCGATCGGCGAGGTGCGAGAGCGCTTCGCTGATGACCCAGCGGTCGAGCATGGACATCAGGTTGTAGCGTTCGGCCGCGGGGATGAACTGGTCGGGGTTGACGAGCTCGCCGTCCTCGTCGCGCATGCGCAGCAGCAGCTCGTAGTGCCCCGGCCCGCTGCGCCGGTTGGAGCCGATGCCAATGATGGGCTGGTAGAAGAGCTCGAGGCGGTTTTCCTCGACCGCGCTCGTGATGCGCGACACCCACTTCATCTCTTCGTGCCGCACCGACGCGTCGCTCTGCTGGTAGAGGTGCACCTGGTTGCGCCCCATGTCCTTGGCGGAGTAGCAGGCGACGTCGGCCGAGCTCATGAGGCTCGCGACGCTCGGGGATTCGTTATCGATCAGCACCACGCCGATCGAGCAGCGCACGCTGGTGAATGCCTCCTGCCACGTGAAACGATGCGCTTCGACGGCGCCGCGGATCGCCTCGGCGACTTCGATGGCGCGGGCCTCGCTGCAGCGCTCGAGCAGGATGCCGAACTCGTCGCCGCCGAGCCGCGCCACGACGTCGGCAGCGCGGATCTGCTCCAGCACCAGCCCGGAGATCTGCCGTAGCAGCTCGTCGCCGGCGGTGTGGCCGAAGGTGTCGTTGACCACCTTGAACTGATCGAGATCGAGGTACAGGAGCGCGTGCCGCAGGCCTTTCTTGTGCGCGCTGTCGAGGGCGGTGACGAGGCGGTTCTCGAATTCCCGCCGGTTGATCAGCCCGGTGAGCGAGTCGTGCGAGGCCTGGTACGAGAGCTGGCGGAACAGCCGGGACTCGCGGCTCACGTCATGGAACACCATCACCGCGCCGATGATGTTGCCGATGCGGTCGCGGATCGGGGCGGCGGAATCCTGGATCGGCACCTCGTGCCCTTCCTGGTTGATGAGCACGGAGTTCTCGGCCAGCGCGATCACCCGGCCTTCGCGCAGGCAGCGCAGCGCCGGGTTCTCGACGGGCGCGCGCGTGTGCTGGTTCACGATCATCATGATTTCGTTGATCGGCTTGCCGCGCGCGTTGCGGATCTCCAGCCCGGTGAGGTCCTGGGCCACCGGATTGATGTAGTCCACGCGGCCTTCCGCGTCGGTCGTGATCACGCCGTCGCCGATGGATTGCAGCGTGACCTGCGCGCGCTCCTTTTCTTCGAAGACCCGCGTTTCCGCCATCTTGCGCTCGGTGATGTCGGTGATCGTGCCCTCGTGCGCCACGATGTTGCCGTGCTCGTCGTAGATGGCGCGCGAGTTCTCGAGGACCACGATCTCTGAACCGTCCTTGCGGCGCAGCCGGTACTCGAAGTTGCGGACGTAGCCCTGCGCTTCCAGGCGCGCGAACACGCGCTCGCGGTCGATCGGGTTGACGTACAACATCGTCGTGCGGCCCATCTTCGCGAGGTCTTCCGCGCTCTCGTAGCCCAGCATGTGCACGAGCGCCGGGTTCACGGCGATGATGTCGCCCTCGCGCGAGGTGATGTACACGCCGTCGACGACGTTCTCGAACAGGCCGCGGTAGCGCGCCTCGCTGTTCACGAGGCGTTCCTCGTCGATGCGGCGCTTGATGGCGATGCCGGCGAGTCGCGCCAGCCGGCCCAGCCGGTCGAGCTCGTCCGTGGTGGGGCGGCGCGCCGACTCCACGTAGACGTCCAGCGTCCCGATCACGCGCTCGGCCGCGCCGAACAGCGGGAACGACCACGCGGATTCGATGCCCTGCCCGGCCGCGGGCGCGTGGAGCATGGCCGAAGCGGGGTCCTCGGCCAGCCGCTCCACGATCTTCTCACGGCCCGCGAATGCGGCCGCGCCGCAGGACAGCGAGTTGTTCGCGATCGGGATCTGCACGAGCTGCGCCTTGAAGCCTTCCTCGAGCGCGGGCGCCTGCAGCAGGCTCAGCGTGTCCGCGCCTGCGTCCCGTCCCATGATCGCCGCGCGCAGGCCGTCACCGATTTTCTCGACACAGCGGCAGATGGATCGCAGCGTTCGCTCGAACGGTGCGCTGGAGGCGATCATCTCCAGGATCTTGTTCTGGGCGAACGCGAGCTCATCGTTGCGCTTGCGCTCGGTGATGTCGGTGATGCTGACGCGGATGAGCCGGCGGCCGCGCGCCGGCAGCCGGCTGAAGCGGACCTCGCAGGGGAACTCGCGGCCGTTCGCGTCCATGTGCAGCCATTCGAACGTCGGGTGCTCGCCGTTCAGCGCGCGATCGATCAGGCCGCGCTTGATGCCGAACGACGGCTGCCCGTCCGGCTGCACTTTCGGGCTCAGTGCCTGCGGGCCGACCGAGAGCAGGCGCGTTCGCGAGAGGTTGAACAGCTGGCAGGCATTGCTGTTCGCGTCGCAGAAGCGATTCGTGTCGACGTCCAGCACCACGATCGCCTCGGGAGCATTCTCGACCAGGGCGCGATAGCGCTCCTCGTTCTCCTTCAGCGCCTTCTCCGCCTCCTTGCGGCCCGTGACGTCCCGAAGACTGATGACGAAGATCTTGCCGGACCCGGTCTCGAGGCTGCTCGCGTGGATCTCCGCGATGAAGCTTTCCCCGTTCGCCCGCGCCGCGTCGATTTCACCGCCGCTGAAATCGGGCTGCGTGTCGTTCAGGTCGCTCATGAACGGATGCAGCAGCTCCTCCACGCTGCAGCCCTTCGCGGCCGGCAGGATGCTGGACAGCGGCGCGCCGATGAGCACTTCTTTCGGCAGCCCGAAATAGCGCGAGCAGACCTTGTTGCAGTTGCGGATGACGCCCTTCGCGCTCACGGACAGGAGCGCTTCCGTGACGCTGTCGAAGATGGCCTCGATGGGTGTGGCGGACGTGAGCGAAGCGCTCAGCGTTTGCGTGTTGCTGGTCGCCTCTTTGTCATAATGCTCTTCCAGGGCCTTGAGGAGAGCCAGGAGCTCGCGGTGATACACACCGGAGCTTTGGATGGTGTCCCTGATCCTCTTGCGGAGCTCTCGATCCATCTGCACCCCTGCCCCTGGCCGCTCCGGAACGGTCCTGTTCCGGAGGGGAGCCCCGCCCAGTCGACGTGGCCCCCCGGGCGCGCCGGCGCGCGCCACCCCCGCGGAAGCCCGAACGCCGCCACGGTGGTCGGTCAGTGCTCACGGCGTCCCCGGCCCCGATCCCGGTCGCCGCCAGCGTCGGCGAACCTTAGTTTTCCGCGGGCCGGGCGTCTGTGACGCGCTTCTGAAATCCGGAAAAAAGTTGGGAATTTTTTCCCGACCGAGCGGGTCAGGTTTCGTCGGCGGGGAGGGACATCACGGCGTCGCCGTTCGGATCCTGCTTCAGGGTGCCGTTCGGCTCCCGCTCCGCCGGACCGCTGCCGACCTGCACGGGAATGGCGATAGCCTTGATCAGCGTGCCGGCGTCGGTCTCGACCTCGGCGGTCACGTTGACATAGAGGCGGCCCTCGCGCTGCGGCACCACGGTGATCTGGCGGATGGCGGGCTCGGTGTTGCCGACGCGCAGGGCGACGTCGCGCGCCTGCGTGGCCGGAAAGCTCATGCTCTGCGCATCGAGCACGCGGTAGCTGAGGCGCACCGGCGCCTCGCCGCGGGTCGACTTGACGCTGAGGTCGATGCTCACCGGCTCCCCGACGACGGGCGTGCCGATGACGTCGTAGTCGATGGAGACGGGCGCGCTCGGCTTGGCCGCCGGCTGCGATGCGGCCGCGGCGCTTTCGTGCGGTGCCTCCGCCGGGGGTGCGGCGCCGCCGTCGCTGGTGCCGGCATTACACGCGGCCGCCAGCGCGAGACCGCAAAGGCCGTAGAGGATGGGTCGTCGCATACGCTTTACCTCGAGCTTGCTAGAGCGCCTCCGTGATCGTCACGTCGAAGCACGTCCGCGGGGGATACTCCGGCGGCGTCTCCGGGTCGTCGTAACGGAATTCGGTGAGCGCGAGCACGTATTCGCCCGGCTGCAGCACATTGGAGGTCGTAAAAACCTCGCGGTTCGCGTCCGGGCTGAGGCCCTGCGGATTGCCGCCGGGCACCGGCGCGTTCTGGGTCACCCCGTTCAGCTGGATCAGGATGTCGGGATCGCTCTGGTCGCTGTCGTTGGTCGGGTCGTCGGGCGGCAGGTCAGTGTTGTTCGTGATGATCTCGAAATGGTATCGCGCCGCCCTGGTGATGGTCATGCGCAGGAAACGATGCTCCCCGAGCTTGTTGCCCGTCGCGTCCCCGCCGGGTCCCACGTCGAACTCGCTGTTGCTGCAGATCTCACGGGTGACGCCGTCCGGTGCAACCTCCGTGTAGACCGGCAGCACGTCCTGCGGCGCCACGGCTCCGCCGTGATTCGCCTCCCCGCCGCCGAAAGGATCGCTGCCGGAAATCTGCTCCGCCGCAAGCAGCGCGTCGAGCAGCGTTGCGCCGGCCGGGTCCTGGACGCGCAAGGCATCCGCGAACGAGAAGATGCTGGTGAAGGCGGGGGTCGCCGCCTGCCGTTCCGTCATCACGGCATGAATCGGCTCGAACCCTATGCTGCCCGTGTCCGCCCCGTCGATGTTCTCGTCCCACAGGTCGTAGATGACTTTCATCACCGAGATTTCATTGAACCACCCCGGCGTACCGGCCGCCCCGCCCTCGATGTTGATCGCGAACCCGCTGTTCAATGTCGTATCGCAGTAGATCGGGTTGTCGAGCGCCATGCCGGACAGCGCCGTCGCCCAGCCTTCGCCGAACGCCACGCGCATGTCCAGCGCATCGCCCAGCGAATGGTCTCCCCCGATGCTGTCCGAGCGCGAGAACGTGTCCTCGTAATAGTGACCCCATTCGTGCGCGACGACGTGATCGTCGAACTCGTCCGGATCGTTGGCCGCACTGCCGAGCAGGAACAGGCTGTTCTGTCCCGACCTGTAGTGCGACGTGCCGATGTCGCCGTCGTCGACGCTGCCGTCCGCCGCGCGGTTGTTCACGCTCCAGAACACGTCGAGCGGCTCGAACGCGGCCGTGGGCTCGGCCGTGAGCACGAGCAGTATCGCCGAGTACACGGCGTCGAGCGCCGCGAACGGGGCCGCCGCGCGGGTGCCGCTGTAGCGGTTCAGGCTGGCATTCCAGCCGGTGGTCGCCGTCACGTCGCGCGCCTGGTCCGTGGCGCCGGTGTCGAATGCGGCCGAATCGAGAACGTAGAGCGGTCGCTCCGGCAGCGCGAGCCGGGTCCCGGAAGCCGTCTCCGTCGCCGTATTGTCCCGCACTTCCACGTCCCAGGACGGCGTGCCGGTTTTTTTCGTCTCCGCGCGCACCCGGATGAAGACCCGGGTCGCTGCGTTCGCCGACAGCGAAAATTCTCCGCTGTCGTCGGTGACCGCGGTGTCGAGCACCGTATTGCCCGTGGCCGCGAGCAGCTCGACCGTGGCCTGGCGGATCGGCCGCAGCTCCACGGCGTCGAAATCGAGCCCGCGGCAGCCGGCCTTCGGCCGCGGAAACTGGTACTGCGCCTTGCCCGAGATCGTGACCGTCCCCGTCGGATTGCCGCTGCCGCCTCCCCCCGGTTGCGTGCCGATGTCGCCGCCCCCGCCGCCGCAGGCGCTTACGAGGAGGAGGACCGCCCCCGCGACGAGTACCCGCCGCAGCGCGGCGAAACCGAATCGGCATCTGAAAAGCACGGAGATTCCCCGAGGACGATGGCGCAGCTGGCGGCGCCGGGCCCGATTCCGATCATAGCCTCGACCCGCGGCGCCAGGGAACATGAGACCATGGAGAGCATGCCGCCGTTCCCGCCGTGACAGGAGTCGATAATTCCCGAGCGGGTACACTAAAATCGGCGCCCGTTTCGTGAACAGGGGGACATCGTGGGAAAACGCAGCATCCTCGTCACCGGCGGCGCCGGCTACATCGGCAGCCACGTCGTCCGCCAGCTCGGCGAGGCGGGCGAGGACGTGATCACCCTCGACAACCTGTGCACCGGGTTCTCCGAGGCGGTCACCGCGGGCCGCCTCGTCGTCGGCGACACCGGGGATGCGGCGCTGCTCGAGCGACTGTTCCGCGAGCACGACATCGGCACGCTGATGCACTTCGCTGCGCACACGATCGTGCCCGAGTCGGTCGCCGACCCGCTGAAATACTACGGCAACAACACCGCGAACAGCCGTACCCTGCTGGAAGCGGCGGCCCGCCACGGGGTCGAGCACGTGGTTTTCTCGTCCACCGCGGCCGTCTACGGCATCCCGCCGGACGGCCGTGCCGCCGAGGATTCGCCGACCAGCCCCATCAATCCGTACGGCACCTCCAAGCTGATGACCGAATGGATGCTGCGGGACCTCGCCGCTGCGGGCGGCCCGAGCTACGTGGCATTGCGCTATTTCAACGTGGCCGGCTGCGACCCGGGCGGCCGCATCGGCCAGTCGACGCCGAACGCCACCCTCCTCGTCAAGGTGGCTTGCGAGGCGGCGGTGGGGCGGCGGGAGTGCGTCAACGTCTTCGGCACCGACTACCCGACGCCGGACGGCACGGGGCTCAGGGACTACATCCACGTCGAGGACCTGGCCACGGCTCACCTGGCCGCGCTCGAGTACCTGCGCCGCGGCGGGGAATCGCGCGTCCTGAACTGCGGCTACGGCCGGGCCTTCAGCGTCCGCGAGGTCCTGGATGCGGTGGAAAAGGCGCACGGGCAGCCGCTCGACGTCCGCGAGGCGCCCCGCCGGCCGGGTGACCCGCCCGTGCTGGTGGCGGTGGCGGACCGGATCCGGGAGGTGCTGGGCTGGACGCCGCGCTTCGACGACCTGGACGTCATCGTCCGGACCTCGCTGGAGTGGGAACGCCGCCTCGCCGCCGGCGATCCCACCGCGTATGGTGCGTAGTCCGCAGGCCTTGCCGCGCGGCCCCGGCGGTGGCACAAGATTCGGAAAGCCAACCGGAAATGGACCGTACGGGCGCATTCGCAGTAGCATCGTATGATGCAGTTGTTTGCGGGACAGGACACCTGCACCGCGTGAGAAGCCCGAGATGAGACTGCCCCGACCGCGTTCCCTGAACGGCCTGATCCTGGTCGGCTTCGGTCTGGTCGCACTGCCGCTCTTGCTCGCGGTGGTGTGGGCCCTCGTGAATCTCGACCGCCTGGCCGAGCAGAGCGAGCGCCTCGTGGTCACCGGCGTCACGACCGCCGCCAACAACCGGCAGCTCGCCCAGAACGTGGCCTCGCTGGAGCGGAGCGCGCGCCAGTACCTGCTGCTGCATACCGCGGACAGCCTGTCCCTGCTGCAGACCGACCTCGCGGAGCTGGAAAAGACGCTCGACGCCATCGCGCCGCTCGCCGAGCGCGCGAACGCCCGCTCGCTGGCGGCGGAGATCGGCGACAACGCGCGGCGCATCGTCCGGAGCCTGCCGCAGGACAACGTCACCCCGGTCGATACGGAAGAGACGATCGCGGAGTTCGCGGCGCTGCGCCAGGACGCCACCCGCCTGAGCACCACGCTCGGCGCCTACATCGACCAGGAGCTCAACAACCTGCAGGCGAGCATCCGCCGCGCCCAGGAGATTTCGGCCTGGCAGACCGCCGCGCTCGTGCCCGGCACGGTGCTGCTGGTGCTGTTCTTCACGCTGCTGGTCGCGCGCCCGATCCGCCAGATCGACCGCGCGATCCGTCAGCTCGGCCAGAGCGGTTTCTCGAAATCCATCCAGATCACCGGCCCGACCGACCTCGAACGGCTCGGCCGCCAGCTCGACTGGCTGCGCATCCGCCTGCTCGAGCTGGCCCAGGAAAAGAACCGCTTCCTGCGGCACATGTCGCACGAGCTGAAGACGCCGCTCGCGAACATCCGCGAGGGCACGGAGCTGCTGCTCGACGGCACCGTGGGAGAGCTCGCCCAGCCGCAGCGCGAGGTCACCGACATCCTGCGCACGAACGGCCTCAAGCTGCAGCAGCTGATCGAGAATCTCCTGAGCTTCAGCGCGTGGCAGACGAAGAGCGAAGTGCTCACATTGTCGGAATATCCGCTGCGCGCCCAGATCATCGACGTCGCGAAGACGCACCGGCTCGCGCTCAAGAGCGCGAAGGTGCATTTGCGGCTGGAGGTCGAGGATTTCGTCATCAAGGCCGACCAGGACAAGCTGCGAACTGTTTTCGACAACCTGCTGTCCAATGCCATCAAATTCACGCCAAAAGGGGGCATCATCACGATCCGCGCCGCACGCGCCCCCGACAGCTTCATCGTCGAGTTCGCAGACACCGGGCCCGGCATTCCGGAGGAGGACATACCGCGGGTGTTCGATGCGTTCTTTCAGGGCAAGCAGAAGCAGGGGGGCCACATCGCCGGCACGGGGATCGGGCTGTCGGTAGTGCGGGAATGCGTACAGGCGCACGATGGCCTGGTGGAGGTGGTCAACTCCGCCGAGTTCCCGGGCGCGCATTTCCGCATCACGATTCCGCAGCAGCGTGTCCATTCGGTACGGAGGATGGCCGCCAGTGCGTGAGCTCATTGCATCGCGCACGACCAGGGCTACGCCCGCTTCCCTGCCGCGACTCGCGGCGCTCGGGCTGCTGCTGCTCGCCGCCGGCTGCACGACGATGCAGGACTGGCTGCGCGGGAAAGAAACCGGCGAGGCGGAGTCGTCCGTGGTCCGCTATGACGAGCCCGGCCCCTATCTGCAGGAGATGTACGAGATCGCGAACGGCGACCCGGCGCGGCAGGCGGAGATCTACGCCGATGCGGAGGCGGCGGCCGAGCTCACGCCCGATACCATGTCGCGGCTGAGGTTCGCGCTCGTGCTGGCGACGCCGGGCCACGCGGGCAGCGATCCCAGGCGGGCGCAGGCGATGCTGCGCGAGCTGCTCGCCGAACCCGAGCTCCTGACGCCGATGGAGAAGACGCTGGCCGTCGTCCACCTGCGCGACGTCGAGGAACGGCTGGTGCTCGGCAGCGAAGCACGCCGGCTGCGCGCGGAGACCTCACGCGCCGAGCGCAGCGAAGAAGCGGCCATTCAGCAACGCATCGCCGCCGTCGAAGCGGAGAACCGCCAGCTCCGCCAGTCGCTCAACGAAGCAGAGCAAAAGCTCGAAGCGATCACCAATATCGAACGCTCGATCCGCGAGCAGTCGGAGAACAGCGGCAGCACGAGCGAGCAAGGAACCGGCAGCCAGCGTTGAGCTGCGGCCGGCCGGTGTCGCCATTCGTGGACAGCCGGGAAAACACGAAAAAAATTGCACGGTCGGCTGTCTCCGGTAGTGTTTCCGGCGCGCGTGAGCAGGTAGAATCCGGACTCGATTCGAGGCACGCGTGTGCCCTCTCCTTCTCTCGCGGCGCGCGGGCAGCGCCGATCTGATTCCAGAGTCGCAAATGCAAATGGCAACTAAATTGACCGAGGTGAAGGGCAAGATCCTGCTGGTCGACGACGACCCGGGGCTCTTGCGACTCCTCAGCATCCGCTTGCGGGCGGAAGGCTACGAAGTCGAGGCGGTGGAGAGCGCGGAGCTCGCTCTTGCCGTTTTGCACCGGTTCCGGCCGGATCTGGTCATCACGGATCTGCGCATGGACAAGATGGACGGCATCGGGCTCCTCAAGGAGCTGCAGCGCCGTTCGCCGGGGCTGCGGGTCCTCATCATCACGGCGCATGGAACGATTCCCGATGCCGTGGTAGCGACGCAGAGCGGCGCCTTCGGTTTCCTGACCAAGCCGATCGACAAGGACGAGTTGATGACGACGGTGGAACGCGCGATGAAGCTCTCGGGCGTTCCCGCGGTCGACGAAGACTGGTCCGCCGAGATCATCACGCGCAACCAGGGCGTGAAAGAAATCCTCGCCCAGGCGCGCATGGTGGCGGCATCCGACGCACGCGTCCTGATCACGGGCGAATCCGGCACCGGCAAGGAGCTCCTGGCGCGCGCAATCCATCGCGCAAGCCCGCGACGCGACAAGCCTTTCGTCGCCATCAACTGCAGCGCCATGGCCGAGAACCTGCTCGAATCCGAGCTCTTCGGCCATGAGAAAGGGGCGTTCACCGGCGCCACGCGCAACCACAAGGGACTGTTCCAGGCGGCCGAAGGCGGAACGTTGCTGCTGGACGAAATCGGCGACATGCCGATGCGCCTGCAGGTGAAGCTCCTGCGCGTGCTGCAGGAGCAGCAGGTCCGTCCCGTGGGAAGCACCGAAGCAATCGCGATCGACGTGCGGGTCATTTCCGCGACGCACCGCGATCTCATGGACATGCTGCGCGAGGGACGCTTCCGCGAGGATCTCTATTACCGCCTGAACGTCGTCAACATCCACAT
>CAZBGV010000113.1:0-5307 GCA_964491485.1 uncultured Woeseiaceae bacterium
ACAGGTCAATACGCTCGATTCCCTCGGGTTCAATCTTGCCTGGGACGCCACCGACAGCCTGTCGTTCAGCTTCGACGCGCACCATTCCACCATGGAGAGCGTTCCCGACGCTCCGGCGAACGCCGGCGAGCTGGCCATCAGCATCGCGGCTCCCATCCACTCCGGCCAGACGGCGGATTTCAGCGGCGATCTCCCGAGCGTTTCCACGACCGTCAATGACGCGAACACCAACGCCAACGGGCATTTCGATCTCGATGATTTCGGCACCCAGGTCGGCCGCATCTGGTACGCCGCGCAAGAGACCGAGATCACGCAGATCAGGCTGGACGGATCGCTGTTCCTCGACCAGGGGCGCATCGATTTCGGCGTGGAAAGCCGTGCGATGGACACGACGCAGCAGAACTCGAACCGGCAGATGACGTTCGGTAACTGGGGCGTATCCGATCCGGGCAGCATCCCCGACGGCCTGCTCCACGAGTTCAACCTCGCCGCGCACTTCGACGATTTCCACATCCCCGATGCACAGCAGTTCGGCGTGCGCACGGATGACGTGCCGGCGCTGATGCAGTGGGCGATCGATACCTATGCGACGCCGGCGAACGGGTACGTCTTCGCCTACGATCCGAACTTCACGACGGACAACGATATCGACGAGGATACCTGGGCCGGGTACTTCCAGGTCTCAATGGACGGTGAGCTGGGCGGCATGGACACACACATCCGGGCCGGGGTCCGCTACGAGAGGACGGATGTCACCTCCCTTTCGCTGATGCGTGTGCCGCTGTACCTCTTGTGGGAGGACAACAACGATTTTCGGCCCATCGAGGCCGAAGAGAAGACGCCGGTCTCCGAGAAGGCGCATTACGACAACGTGCTGCCGAGCTTCGACTTCGATATCAACCTCAGGGACGATCTCAAGGGACGCTTCTCGTACAGCAAGACCATCGCCAGGGCGGGATATAGCGACCTGGCCGCGGCGGTCGGTAACTTCGGTACCGTCGGCTCGACCCTGCTCGGCACCATGCCGACGGCCGATGCGTCGAACCCGCACCTCGTGCCGCTGGAGTCCGACAACCTCGACCTGTCGCTCGAGTGGTACTACGACGACGCGAGCTACGCGTCCGTGGGTATCTTCGAGAAGCGGGTCAGCAACTTCATCGGTACCGAGCAGATAGACGAGCCGCATTTCGGCATACTGGACCAGACGAACGGGCCACGGGTCCGGGAGGCACAGGCGGCACTCGAAGACCTGGGCGTGGCCGTCGACGACACGTCGTTGTTCGTGATGATGGCGGTGCTCGACAACCCGCAGGCGTTCCCGGGCGGGGCAGCCGATTTCGTTGCCAACGGCAGTGTGGTCGATGCCGATTTCGCCGTGGACGTGGCCACCGAGTTCGATCTCGTGCCGGTCGACGGCGACCCGGAAATGATTTTCCGGACGGCGACTCCGGTCAACAACAAGGAAGCCAAGATCTACGGCGCGGAGTTCAACGTCCAGCACTTCTTCGGCGATAGCGGCTTCGGAATCATAGCCAACTACACCGTCGTGGACGGCGACGTCGGGTTCGACGTGCTGGCGGATCCGGCCGACCAGCAGTTCGCTTTGCTTGGCCTCAGCGATACCGCCAACCTGGTCGGGGTGTTCGAGAACGAGAATATACAGGCGCGCGTTGCGTGGAACTGGCGAGACAGCTACCTGAACGAGACCAACAAGGGTAACTCCAATAACCCCGTGTTCGTCGACTCGTACCAACAGCTCGATGCCAGCTTCACGTACCTCTTCAACGACCACCTTTCGGTATCCGCCGAGGCGCTCAACATCACGGGAGAGGACATTCGTCACTATGGCCGTTCCGAGAGGATGCTGTGGTACCTGCAGGATCTCGGCGCGCGTTACCAGGTCGGTGTTCGTTACAACTTCGAGTGACGCATAGCAGGGGCGTGCGGGACGCGCCTTCAACGCCAGCAGAAAAGGCCGCCGATCGAGCGGCCTTTTCCTTTGCGCACGAGGCGGTAGAATCGTCCAAGGCCTGCTCGCATCCACGGTCGCCCGGCAACGTATGACCCGCCACGTTCTCCTGAACAACGTCGAGCACAAGGACCTGAAGGTCGTTACCCGGTATTCGGCCGAGTATGGGGACGGCGTGCACGCCGTCCTGACATTCCCGACGGAATACGCCGATATCCAGCGGGAGTACCCGATTCTCTTTCGCAGGGAGGGCGATGCCTGGCAGTCCGTTGCGCTGCTGGGGCTCGAGGAAGGCGAGAACCTCTTCCTGGACGACGGCCAATGGAACGCGGATTACGTGCCCGGCATCGTCGCGCGCGGGCCCTTCCTGATCGGCTTCCAACGGCAGGAGATCGACGGGGCAGAGCGTCGCGAGCCGGTCGTGCACGTCGACCTCGACGATCCCAGGGTCAATGAGCTCGAAGGGGAACCTGTGTTCCTCGAGCACGGCGGGAACACCCCTTACCTGCAGCGCATCGCGGCGATCCTGCGTGGCATCCAGGAGGGCATCGCCGTGAGCAAGCCGATGTTCGCGGCCTTCGAGTCTCACGGGCTGATCGAGCCGGCCAACATCGAGGTCGCAGTGCACGCGGATGTGCACTACGTCCTGCGGGGGTTTCACACCATCAGCCGGGATCGCCTGGCGGCGCTCGACGGCGGCGCGCTCGAGAGCCTGAACAGGGCGGGCTTCCTGGAGGGCGCCTTCCTGGCCATCGCATCGCTCGACAACATCCGCAAGCTGATCGACCTGAAAAACCGGCGAATGTCGCGAGGTGCCGGCGCTCGCACCGCGCGCGATACGGGGCCCGTGCAGGCACCATGACAAGTACAGGGGCCATTACAGGCAGGCGAACGAAGGTCCTCGGCGGTTGCCGGCCGGACACGATCCCCTGGCAGGATCTCATGGAGGACTGCGAGCCCATTGTTTTGAAAGGCCTGGTGACGGACTGGCCATTGGTCACCGCCGGCCGGAAATCGGCAGCCGGGGCGATCGCCTACATGCGGTCGTTCGACAACGGCCGGACGGTGGGCGCCTATTACGGTGCCCCGGAGATCGGCGGCCGGTACTTCTACAACGACGACCTCTCCGGGCTCAACTTCGAGAGCCGGCGTGCACCGCTGGGCGAAGTCCTCTCCGCGCTCGAACGGCATCTCGAGGACCACCGTTCGCCTTCGATCTACGTCGGCTCGGCGACGGTCGACGCCTGCCTGCCGGGCTTACGGGCCGAAAACGACGTCGTTTTCAACGACGACATGTTCGCCGGCAACGCGCCGCTGGCCAGCATCTGGATCGGCAATCGCTCGCTCGCGTCCGCGCATTACGACGCGCCGAACAACCTTGCCTGCTGCGCCGTCGGCCAGCGGCGGTATACGCTGTTTCCGCCCGAGCAGATCGCCAACCTCTATCCCGGTCCGCTCGATCCCACGCCGGGCGGGCAGGCCGTCAGCATGGTGAATTTCGCGAGCCCCGATTTCGGAAAGTATCCGCGCGTTCGCGAGGCCATCGAGGCCGCGCAGGTAGCCGACCTGGAGCCCGGCGATGCGCTCTTTTATCCGAGCCTGTGGTGGCACCAGGTGGAGGCGTTCGCGCCGTTCAACGTCATGCTGAATTACTGGTGGAGCACCTCGCCGAAGTTCATGGGGACGCCGATGAACGTGCTGAAGCACGCTCTCCTCACCTTGCGTGATCGGCCGGAGCACGAAAAGCGCGCCTGGCGGGAGGTATTCGATTACTACGTCTTCGGCGACCCGGAGCGTCCCCGCGAACACCTGCCGGAACACGCGCACGGCGACCTCGGAAAGATGAACGAGATAAAGGCGCGCCGGCTGCGCGCGGAACTGCTGAACAGGCTCAATCGGTGAAGCCACCCAAATCGACGAAAGTCGTGATCGCCGGCGGGGGTACGGCCGGCTGGATTGCGGCCGCGGCGCTCTCGAGCAAGCTGGGCGAGGTGCTCGACATCACCCTCGTGGAGTCGGAGGAGATCGGCACCGTCGGCGTCGGCGAGGCCACGATCCCGCCGATGCGGGTCTTTCACAAGCTGCTGCGCATCGACGAGCCGGAGTTCATGCGCGCGACTGAAGCCACCTTCAAGCTGGGAATCCTGTTCGAGGGCTGGAAGGGGCCGGACGATACCTACATACACTCCTTCGGCAAGAACGGAACGGAATCATGGCTGTGCGACTTCCAGCATTTCTGGCTGCGCGGCCTGGAGGCGGGAATCGAAAGCTCGATCGGCGACTATTGTTACGAGCTGCAGGCGGCGAAAGCCGGCCGCTTCGCCGCGGCGTCCGATGCTTCCATCAACTATGCGTACCACATCGACGCCGGCCGGTACGCGAAACTCCTGCGGCGCATGAGCGAAGGTCACGGCGTCCGGCGTGTCG
The DNA here is from genome assembly GCA_964491485.1 of uncultured Woeseiaceae bacterium. Classification (GTDB taxonomy): domain Bacteria; phylum Pseudomonadota; class Gammaproteobacteria; order Steroidobacterales; family Woeseiaceae; genus IDS-8. Next base: position 4,397 of record CAZBGV010000113.1, read on the forward strand.
AGGGCAGGATTACCGGAGTCAACCAGAACGCGGAATCGGGCTTCATCGAATCCCTGGCGATGGCCTCGGGCGAGGTCGTCGAAGGGGACCTGTTCATCGACTGCACCGGCTTTCGCGGACTCCTGATCGAGCAGACCCTGCACTCCGGGTACGAGGACTGGTCACACTGGCTGCCTTGCGACAGCGCCGTTCCCGTGCAGACGGAGAAGGCCGGGCCGGCGGCGCTGTACGTCCGGGCCATCGCCCGCCCTGCCGGCTGGCGCTGGCAGATCCCCCTGCAGCACCGTACCGGCAACGGCATGGTCTATTGCAGCCGGTACATGTCGGATGACGAAGCCACGGCAAGACTCCTGGCCGAGGTCGACAGCACGCCGATCACCGAGCCGCGGGTCATCCGGTTTCGAACCGGCCGCCGCCTCAAGTGCTGGAACAAGAACGTCGTGGCCCTCGGGCTGGCCAGCGGCTTCGTCGAGCCGCTGGAATCCACCAGCATTCACCTCATCATGATGGGCGTCGTCCGCCTCATGCAGCTGTTTCCGTTCGACGGGCCGACCCCGCCGCTCATCGATCAGTACAACCGGCTGACGCAGGACGAGATCGAGAAGATCCGCGATTTCATCGTGCTGCATTACCACGTGACGGAGCGGGAGGAGCCGTTTTGGCGCCATTGCAGGGGCATGGAGATTCCGGAAACGCTCGCGCATCGTATCGCGCTGTTTCGAGAGAATGCGCACGCGTGGCAGGCCGACAGCGAGTTGTTCCGGGTGGATTCCTGGACGCAGGTGATGCTGGGCCAGGGGATCATGCCGAAGCGTTTCCATCACCTGGCGCGCACGATGAGCGACGCCGAGATCGCCAACCTGTTGCGGGGGATCCAGACCACGATCGGCCAAACCGTCGCAAAGTTGCCG
>CAZBGV010000113.1:5407-11771 GCA_964491485.1 uncultured Woeseiaceae bacterium
GATTTCGTGCCGGATGCGAATCCGCTCACCGGCCGCCTGAGCATCAACAGCTTCATCGACCCCGGACCCTGACATGCGCATACGAGATCTCGCAATCCTTCCCCTGCTGCTCGCGACCGCCGCCTTTGCGGCGGAAGACTCCGCGTTGACGCTGAACGAACGCGGGTACTTCGCCTCGCCGGGCCTGGACGTGCTGGTCTACAGCAATGCCTACAGCGGGTTGTTCAGCGACTCCAAGATCAGCGGTGTCGAGATCGTGCAGCACGGGGTGCGCACGGCGACCAACGGCGACGTGCGCCTGCACGCGACGCCGGAGCAGTGGGATCCGATTCCGGAGCTCGTCGAGCGCACGGTAGATAGTCAAAACAACAGGATAACGGCGAAACTTCAGTATCCGGATGAGCATTTCTCGTTCACGCTGCAGGCCGAAGCCGACGGCGCCGCGCTGGTTCTCTCGGTGCACCTGGACGCGCCGCTGCCACGCTCGCTCGAAGGCCGCGCGGGCTTCAACCTGGAGTTCCTGCCGTCGGCGTACTTCAGGCACGCGTGGCTGATGGACGAGCGCTCCGGTTTGTTCCCGCTGCATCCCGTCGGTGTGAAAGAGCAGGATGCCGTGGCACCGCGGCCGCTCGCCCGCGGCCATCGTCTCGTGCTCGCGCCGGAAGATCCCGAGCGGCGCATCGTGGTCACATCGGAGGAGGCCGCGCTGCAACTGTACGACGGGCGCGCCAAGGCACAGAACGGCTGGTTCGTCGTGCGCAGCCTGTTGCCGGCCGGGCGCACCGGCAAGGTGCTGGAATGGCGGCTCGACGGCTCGCGCATCGACGGCTGGACGCGGGCGCCGGTGATCGCGCATTCGCAGGCCGGCTACCTGCCGGCGCAGGAGAAACGGGCGGTCATCGAGCTCGATCCGCGCGCCGCAGGCGATGCGCCGGCGCGCCTCTACCGCGTCGGCGCGGAGGGTCGAGCGGAGCTCGTGCTCGAGCGCGTGCCGGATCCATGGGGCGACTACCTGCGCTACACCTACCGGGTGTTCGACTTCTCCGCCGTTCGCGAGCCGGGCATCTATTTCCTCGAGTTCGCGGACCAGCGGACGGCGCCGTTCCGGATCGCCGACGACGTGTACGACCACGCCTGGCAGCCGACGCTGGACGTGTACCTGCCGGTGCAGATGGACCACGTCACGGTGAACGAGGCGTATCGCGTGTGGCACGGCGCGTCGCACCTCGACGATGCGCGCCAGGCGCCGGTCGACCACGTGCATTTCGACCTGTACGCGCAGGGGCCGACCACCGACAGCCCTTATGCACCCGGCGAGCACATTCCCGGCCTCGCCGTCGGCGGCTGGTACGACGCGGGCGATTACGACATCCGCACGCAGACGCAGTATTACGTCGTGAACACCCTCGTGAATGCCTGGGAGGAGTTCGGACTGCAGCGCGACGTGACGAGCGTCGATTACCAGCGGCGTTACGTGGACCTGCACGTCGCCGACGGCAAACCCGACCTGCTGCAGCAGATCGAGCACGGTGTCAGGCAGCTCGTGGCGCAGCACCACGCGGTCGGCCACGCCATTCCCGGGATCGTCGCGCCCGACCTCGGCCAGTACACGCATCTCGGCGACGGCTCGACCAAGACGGACAACCTGGTCTATGACCCGGCGCTCGGCGACACGGATGCCGATGGTCGCGCGAGCGGCATGCCGGACGACCGCTGGGCGTTCACGAGCCGCTCGTCGGCGCTCGAATTCGGCTCCATCGCGGCGCTCGCCGCGGCCAGCCGCGCCCTGGCCGGCTACGACGACGCGCTCGCAAAGGAGGCTCTCGGCATCGCCGTGCGCGCCTGGGAAGAGGAGCAGGCGCGGGGACCAGTAATCTTCAGTCACGGCAACACCACCGGCGGACCGCTCGAGTCGGAGGAGCTGAAAGCCGCGCTCGAGCTCCTCGTCACCACCGGCGACGAGCGCTACGCGGTACGCTTCCGCGAGCTCCTGCCCGTCATCGAGAAGTATTTTGCGCCGCATGCCGTGCTCGCCGTGCGCGCGCTGCCGTACCTCGACGACGCTTACCGCGCGCGCATCCGCGAGCTTGCGCTGGCGCATCGCCGCGGGCTCGATGCGCTGCAGGAACAGAACCCGTACGGCGTGCCGATCGCGGACGGCGGCTGGGCCGGCAACGGGCAGGTGATCGGCGTCGCGATCGCGAACTGGTACCTGCACCGCGCGTTTCCCGACGTGATCCGGGCCGAGGACGTGTACCGCGGCGTCGACTACATCCTCGGGACCCACCCGGACTCGAACCTGTCGTTCGTCTCCGGCGTCGGCGCGCGCTCGAAGGAGGTGGCCTACGGCATGAACCGCGCGGATTTCGCGTTCATCCCGGGCGGCGTCGTGCCGGGCGTGCTGATCGTCCGGCCGGATCTCCCGGAGAACAAGGAGGACTGGCCGTTCCTGTGGGGCGAGAACGAGTACGTCATCTCCGTGGCGGCTTCCTGGATCTTCCTCGCCAACGCCGCCCGCGAGCTTGCAGCGGCCCCGCCAGAAGGTTGATTTTTCACAAGCTAAACGTTTTACAACGCGGTATACTGCGGCCGAGAACCATGGCCAAAGTCGGTATCAAGGACATCGCCGCCCGGGCGGGTGTCTCCATTGCCACCGTTTCGCACGCGTTGCGGAATCCCGGCCGCGTTTCGGAAAGCACCCGCAACAAGGTCCTCGCTGCGGCCGAGGCCGTGGGCTATACGCCGAACAACCTGGCGGTCAGCCTGCGCACGGCGCGCTCCGGCAACATCGTGGCGATCATTCCGGACGTCGCCGACAGCTTCAACTCGGGCATCATCAAGGCGATCGAGAAAGTCGCCCATAGCCGCGGCTATTCCGTGCTGCTCGGCGACACCCAGGGCTCGGCGGAGCGAGAGCGCGAGTTCGCGGCGATGACGCGCTCGCGGCAGGCCGACGGCATCATCCTGATGTCGCACCGCCTCCCGTTCGACATGGACAGCAGATCGCCCGAGAGCTTGCCGCCACTGGTGAACGGCGGCGAGTTCACCGGCTGCGACGCCTTCCCCACGGTCTCGGTCGACGACGTGCAAGCCGCCATGGACGCCACGCGGCACCTGCTCGACTACGGCCATCGGCAGGTCGCCTGCATCACCGGCGACATGCAGACCGCGAGCAGCCGTGACCGCCTCACCGGTTTCCGACGCGCCCTCGAGGCCGCGGGCCTCGAGTTCGACGAAAGCCTCGTCGTCTACGGCGAATACAGCGTGCAATCGGGGGAGAAGGGCGCCGAGAAGCTGCTCGTGCGCAAAGCGCGGCCCACCGCCATCTTCTGCTTCAGCGACGAGATCGCCTTGGGGTGCATGTACGCCCTGCGCCAGCACGGCTTCACCGTTCCCGACGACATTTCCGTCATCGGCTTCGACGACATCCCGTTCGCGAAATACTTCGCGCCGCCCCTGACCACGATCGCGCAACCGGTGGACGCCATCGGCACCACCTGCGCCACGCTCCTGCTCGATATCATCGACGGCAAGCGGCCCGAGAAGATGCGCCACTTCCTCCCGCACCGCCTCGTCATCCGCGAAAGCACCCGGCGGCCCCCCTCGGTGTAGTGGTTAATGGCAAGGTCGCCATCGGAGTTTGCAGGCCGGGAAGCTGTAACAATTTCGGTGCGACTGGCACGGGACCCGAGCAGGAACAATCAGATGAAACTGCCGATGCGAGCCTGTTGCCTTGGGATTCTGGCAGGATGCTTAGGATCAGGATCGCGTGAATTGACACCTGCATACGTCGAGAACGGAAGACTTGCGATCGAACTTTGTGCCCAGGAATACACCAAGCTTGCCAATCGACCGTTTCTCTCCGAAGTAGATAGAGCATACGTTTATGTTGTGAGTGATCAGCTCGACGTCCTGTTTACGCGTGGAGAAGTTGGAACCTTTGGCAAGCGGAGTAGCACTTACTCCGCAATTTTGGGATGCGGAGTTTTGTTCAACCAGGCAAAAGCCAGCGAGATCTACTTTTTGTCGAGACCCCTGCGGGATCCTCTCATTCATCGCGAAGATGTTCCTCAAATAACTGATCGCGTTCTGGAAGAGCCAATCTGGGAACTGCTGTACATCATGGAAGGTGAACACCTGAAATTCACCAAGGGTCACGAATTCAAGCCGGAAGAAATTGGAGACCTCACAGAGAGCATCGAACACATCCAGTGAAGGCGCGGCGCGATCGGCTTCCGGAGACTCTTTCTCTGGGAAAATAGAGTAATGAACACACAAAAACGGTATCGCGTGGTTTCCGGGCTATTTTCGAATAATGTCATCCCGTGCCGCTGCGGAAAGTGGAAGAATGGTTCAAAGATCAGTGGCCGGGGGCGTAGGGGAATTCGAGGCTCTTGTAGTAGTCGAGGGTGTGCGGCGGGCGGCGGACGCCCTCGGGCCACGGCTGGCCGGAGACGTCGTGGAAGTACGCGAGGCAGGCGTCGCGCCACCATTGCGCCTCCTGGTGCTGGATGCGCAGGAAGTCGGCCGTCTGCTGCCAGCGCTCTGCGTCGACGTAGGATTTCAGCGAGTCCCAGGTCGCCTGCATCTGCGCGACCTGCGTGACCCCCGCGTCGTAGTGGGCGATTAGCTCCTCCCACAGCGTCTTGCCGGAGCGCATGCGGGAATCCCACGGCACGTGGTGGAACCAGAGCAGGAGCTCGTCCGGCACGCGCTCGAGGCTTGCGAATTCGCGCGCCACCGGCGCCGCGTACTGCGCCACGGCGTTGCTGCCCGTCGCCGTGCGGTCGAAGCCGATGCCGTGCTCGTCCGCGCGGTGGTAGTACACCGGGTTCCATTCGGGCCGGCCGAGGTCCGAGACCCACGGACCCGGGCCGTAGTGATGCCCGGTCGCCATCAGGTGCGCGAGCCCGAGCGGCGTCATGTAGTTCACTGCCGCTTCGCGCGACTCCATCATCATCGCGAGCGCCGGCTCCACGAACTCCGGGTCGCGCGAGAACGTCATGCGCAGCCATTCGGTCGCGATGTCGCGCGCCGCGAGCGCCGGGTCCCACGCCAGCCGGCCGAAGGCGTACCAGTTTGCCTGGTTGAAGATCGAGCCGCTCCAGTCACGATCCGAGCCGATGTTCGCGACGCCGGCCATGCCCGTCACGCCGTAGCCGTGCAGCTCGCCGTCGATCACTCGAGCCACCGTAGAGCCCTCATCCTGCACATACGTGTCCGCGTCCAGCACTTCCTCGAACAGCGGCCCGAGATACACGAGATGGGTCGCGAAGCCGAGATATTCCTTCGTGATCTGCAGCTCCAGCATCAGCGGCGTCTCAGGCATCGCGCCGAACAGCGGATGGAACGGCTCGCGCGGCTGGAAGTCGATCGGCCCGTTTTTCACCTGCACCAGCACGTTGTCGGCGAACTTGCCGTCGAGCGGTACGAACTCGTCATAGGCCTGCTTCGCCCGGTCCTCCGGGTTCTCCGCCGAATAGACGAACGCCCGCCACATCACCACGCCGCCGTGCGGCGCGAGCGCCTCCGCGAGCATGTTCGCGCCGTCCGCGTGCGTGCGGCCGTAGTCCTGCGGGCCCGGCTGGCCCTCCGAGTTCGCTTTCACCAGGAAACCGCCGAAGTCCGGGATGGCGGCGTAGATCTCGTCCGCCTTCGTCCGCCACCACGCGCGCACCTCGCGGTCGAGCGGATCCGCCGTGTCGAGCCCGCCGAGCTCCATCGGCGCCGTGAAGCGTGCGGACAGGTACACGCGGATCCCCCACGGCCGCAGCACATCGGCAATCGCTGCCGTCTTCTCGATGTAGCGCGCGGAGAGCGACAGCGCGTCGGCGTTGACGTTGTTCAGCACCGTGCCGTTGATGCCGATCGAGGCATTTGCCCGCGCGTAGTCGCGGTAGCGCGGGTCTACGTGCTCCGGCAGCCGCCACCAGTCCCAGATGGAACGGCCGGCGTAGCCGCGCTCGACCGTGCCGTCGAGATTGTCCCAGTGATTGAGCACGCGCAGCTCGACCTGCGGCGCGCTGACGATGTCGACGTCGGCGACGTGAGTGCCGGTCTCGAGAGCTCGCAACAAGGCGAAGACGCCGTACAGGACTCCGATGTCGCTGTTCCCTGCGACGACCGTGAACGCGCGCCCGTCGAGCTCCGCCGCGCGGATCACGTAACCTTCGTTCCCGGCGTTCTCGAGCGGCAGCGCCAGCCGGCTCACCAGCCGCGATGTATCCGGCGTGCCGAGCACGACGGCCCGATCTGCCGGCTCCGTCGAAGTGGGCACGTCATCGCCCTGCAGACGCGCGAGCGCGGCCTGCAGCTCATCGCGCGCGAGCGCGAGCGTGGGCGAGGGTGCGGCCGGAGCGACCAC
>CAZBGV010000114.1:0-8070 GCA_964491485.1 uncultured Woeseiaceae bacterium
GGCTCGTCGCCTGGATCTCGGAATTGAACTCGGTGCGGAACCGCCGCACGTAGGAAATGCCTTCGATACGGACATCGAAGAGCTTCCAGTCCGAATCCCGCTTGAGGAGCGCGTAATCCACCGGAACGGTCGTGCCGTCGTCGAGCTTGACCGTGGTTCGCACCATCGTGCGCGGCTCGGAGGGATCGCCGCGGTAAGGCAGTATCTCGAAGCGCGACAGGTCGAAGTCGAGCAGGCCTTCGGCGTACTTGCGCAGCATGGACTGGTAGAAGGCATCGATGAAGCGCTTGCGCTGGTCCTCGGTGGCCGTGCGCCAATAACGCCCCAGCACCAGCTGGGCAGCGTAGCGGCTGTCGAAGCGCGGCAGCAGGATCTCGTCGATCAGCTTGTACAGCGCCTCCCGGTTGTTCGCGAGCTCCTGCTTGCGCCCTTCGAGCTTCTGGTCGAGCAGCTCAGCCGTCTGCCGCACGAACTCGTCCGGCGCCTGCGGCGCCTGCTGCGCGAACGCCGGCAGCGCGAGGAGGGCCGCCGCGGCGGCCACGAACCATTTCTTCATACCGGACCTCCGTGAGCGCTCGTCACCGCGACTCGTCGTCGGAGCCGCTCTGGAAAAGGTATTTGCTGATCAGGTTCTCGAGCACGACCGCATTCTGCGTGAACATGATCTCGCTGCCGTCTTTCAGGAACGTCTCGGAACCGCCGGGTTGCAGGCCGATGTACTGGCTGCCCAGCAGGCCCGACGTCAGGATCGCGGCGTCCGAGTCATCGGGGATCTTGCTGTAACGGGCATCGATCACGAACCCGACTTCCGCGTCAAGGCGCTCCGGGTCGAGCTGTATGGAGGTGACTCGGCCGATCGTCACGCCGGACATCGATACCGGGGCGCGCACCTTGAGGTTGCCGACGTTCTGGAAGCGCGCCGTCACGTGGAAGGTGTTGCGACCGGAAAACGTTTCCGAGCCGGTCGTCTGGGTCGTCAGAAAAAACAGCGCCGCAAGCCCGAGCAGCACGAACAGGCCGGTACCGAGTTCTATCGAACGCGTTTGCTGCATCTTCCTTCCTCAGATGACGACGGCGGTGATCATGAAATCGAATATCAGGACGGCGATCGCCGTTTCCACCACGGTGCGCGTCGTGGCTCTGCCGACGCCCTCCGCCGTCGGTATTGCATTATAGCCTTCCCATACCGCCAGCAGACTGGCCACGACGCCGAATACGCAGCTCTTGAGGATGCCCTCGTAGACGTCGGCCGGGTCGAGACCGGAGTGGATCTGCTGCCAGAATGCGCCCGCGTCCACGCCCATCAGGTTCACGGCGACGACGTGCGCGCCGAACAACCCGACGACGTTGAACACCGCGACCAGCATGGGCATCGAGATCACGCCGCCAAGGAAGCGCGGCACGATCACCCGCCGCATCGGGCTGATGGCCATCATCTCCATCGCGGCAAGCTGGTCGGTCGCTTTCATCAGGCCGATCTCGGACGACAGCGCGGTACCCGCACGACCGGCGAACAGCAGCGCCGTGATGACCGGTCCGAGCTCCTTCAGGAGCGAGAACGCCGCGAACGTTCCGACCGAATCCTCCGCGTTGAAGCGGGCCAGGTTCGAATACCCCTGCAAGCCGAGCACGCCGCCGACGAACAGGCCGCAGACCATGATGATCACGAGCGACAGGGCACCCGCGTTGTGCACCTGGTGCGCGACCAGCGCGAAACGCTTCACGAAGACGGACGGCGAGTTCCGGAGCACGCGCAGGAAAAAGAGCTGCAGCGCACCGAAGGTGCGCACGAATTCCGTGAAGATCACGTACAGCTCGCGCAGCATGCTCAGTGGTTCCGGGACACGCGCGCCCTACTCGGCGTCGCGGCCGAGAAGCTGCTCGGCGTAATCGGGTGCGGCGTAATGGAACGCCACGGGACCGTCCGCCATGCCATGCATGAACTGGCGCACGACCTCGGACGACGTATTGTGCAGCTCGTCCGGACTGCCCGACCCCACGACCCGCCCGTGCGAGATCAGGTAGGTGCAGTCGGCAACCGTCGAGATTTCCTGCACGTCATGGCTCACGATGATGCTCGTAATACCCAGGGCGTCGTTCATCTTGCGCACCAGCCGCACGATGACGCCCATCGAGATCGGATCGAGCCCGACGAACGGCTCGTCGTAGATCAGGATCTCCGGATCCATCACCATCGCACGCGCCAGCGCCACCCGCCGCTCCATGCCCCCGGAAAGCTCGCGCGGCATCATGTCCGCCGCGCCGCGCAGCCCGACGGCGTGCAGCTTCGTCAGCACGATGTGCCGGATCAGCCGCGGCGGCAGGTTCGTGTGCTCGCGCAGTGGCAAAGCGACGTTCTCGAAGACGTTGTAATCCGTGAGCAGCGCGCCGTTCTGGAACAGCATGCCCATGCGCTTGCGCAGCTCATAGAGCTCGTCCTGCGAGAGCTCCGCGATGTTCCGCCCGTCGACGATCACCTGGCCGCGATCCGGCACGGCCTGCCGTGTGATGAGCTTGAGCAGGGTCGTCTTGCCGGTCCCGCTCGGGCCCATGATGGCGGTGATCTTGCCGCGCTGGATGGAGATATTCAGCCCGCGGAATATCTCGCGCGCGCCGATCGAATAGTCGAGATCGCGGATCTCGACGATGTTGTCGCTCGTTTCGCTCATAGGTCCCGTCCCGCCGACGGGCGGAGGGCGTGTCAGGCCGCATTCTCCATCTCGGGCTCGTACTTCCCGAGATGCGCGAGACTGTTCAACTTCGCCCGCTTGAACAGCGCGTCCTGACCCGCCTTGAACCGGGACTCCTGGCCGCGCCACGCGTCGAGCGCGGGCGCCTGCAGCGCGCGGCCGTAGGAGAACGAGAGCTCCCACGGCAGCGGACCCATGCGGTTCATCAGCGCGAGATGCTCCGTCGCTTCTTCGGGCGATTGCCCGCCGGACAGGAACGCGATTCCCGGCACCTCCGCCGGCACCTCGGCCTTCAGCACGCGCAGCGTCGCTTTGGCCACCTCCTCGGGCCCGGCGCGGTTCGGCGCATCCGTCCCGGAGATCACCATGTTCGGCTTCAGCACGATGCCGGGCAGCTCGACCCGGTGCGCGGCAAGCGCCTCGAACACCAGTCGGAGGGTGCGCGTCGTCACTTCCTCGCAGCGCTCGAGGCTGTGGTCGCCGTCCATCAGCACCTCGGGCTCGACGATCGGCACGAGCCCTGCTTCCTGGGCCAGGGCCGCGTATCGCGCCAGCGCGTGCGCGTTGGCGCTCAGGCAGAAATCGGTCGGGATCCCGTCGCCGATGTTGATCACCGCGCGCCACTTCGCGAATTTCGCGCCGAGCTCCCGGTACTCACGGAAACGGTCGCGCAGGCCGTCCAGGCCTTCGGTGATCAGCTCGCCGGGGAACAGGGCCAGCGGCTTGGCGCCCTTGTCCACCTTGATGCCGGCGATCATCCCTTTGTCGTTCAGGTACTTCGCGAACGGCACGCCGTCGGAGGTGGCCTGGCGGATCGTCTCGTCGAACAGGATGACGCCGCCGATGTAGTCCGCGACACCCGGCGTGGTGAACAGCATCTCCCGATAGCGGCGGCGGTTTTCCTCCGTGGACTCGATGGAGACCGTGTCGAACCGTTTCTTGATCGTCGGCGCGCTTTCGTCGGCCGCGAGAATGCCCCTGCCGTTGCCCACCATGGCCTTCGCTACCGCATTCAGTTCGTTCACGTTCATTCGAACAGCCTCCACGTTGCCCGTTCTGTTGATTGCGCCGGCCGTGCCCGAAGCCGGCCGGGATGGATGGCCGGGGACACAGCGCCTGGTCGGAACGGGTTAGGATAGCAGACTTCGCCTGATTTCCGCTGCTCCCGCGGGAGCTTGCCGGCTGCAGGCGCCGCCACCTCCCGCCCCCTGCTCGACTGCCGGCCTGGCAGGCGCCCCTCACCGGCCGCGGGCATTGGCAGCGACCTGCAATCAGGACTAAAATAGTCCCGTTTAAACGGAGGGCGCGCCGGTGCTGCGCATCAGCAAACTGACCGACTACGGGACCGTGGTGCTCGCGGAGCTCGCCCGCGCCGAAGCGGGACTGGTCAGCGCCGCCGACATCGCGGGCAGGACCGGGCTCGGCCTGCCGACCGTGAGCAAGCTCCTCAAGATGCTCGCCCGCGCCCGCCTCGTCACCTCCGTGCGCGGGCCTCGAGGCGGGTATCGCCTCGCGCGGGAGCCGGAGCGGATCACGGCGGCCGCGGTCATCGACGCACTGGAAGGCCCGGTATCGATCACGGAGTGCAGCGGGCATGACAGCCGCTGCGACATCGAGGCCGTGTGCCGCGTGGGCGGCACCTGGCAGCGCATCAACCTGGCGATCCACAGCGCGCTGGAAGAGATCAGCCTGGCCGACCTGCTGCGCGCTAACAGCCCGCTACCCCGGTTCCGGTTCGCGAACACCCGCATCAGCGTGGAGCGCAAGAGATAATGTCGACCTCGAGCAAGGACATCGAAAGCCTGGTAAACCGCCGTTACAAGCACGGCTTCGTCACCGATATCGTGACGGACAGCCTGCCGCCGGGCCTGGACGAAGGCGTGATCCGCGCCATCGCGGAGCGCAAGAACGAGCCGGAATTCATGCTCGAGTGGCGCCTCAGGGCATTCCGGCACTGGCTCACGATGCAGGAGCCGGAATGGGCGCACGTGCACTACCCGAAGATCGACTACCAGGCGGTCTCCTACTATTCGGCGCCGAAATCCGATGCCGACCGTCCGAAAAGCCTGGACGAGGTCGACCCGAAGCTGCTCGAAACCTACGACAAGCTCGGCATCCCGCTGCATGAGCGCGCGAAGCTCGCCGGCGTTGCCGTCGACGCGGTCTTCGACAGCGTGTCCGTCGCCACGACGTTCCAGGCGAAGCTGAAGGAGGCCGGCGTCATCTTCTGCTCGTTCTCGGATGCCGTGCGCGACCATCCCGAGCTCGTGCAGAAGTATCTCGGCACCGTGGTCCCGTATCGCGACAACTTCTTCGCGACCCTGAACTCGGCCGTATTCAGCGACGGCTCGTTCGTGTACGTGCCGAAAGGCGTGCGCTGCCCGATGGAGCTGTCCACGTATTTCCGCATCAACGCCGCCAACACCGGCCAGTTCGAGCGCACCCTGATCATCGCCGACGAGGGCAGTCACGTCTCCTATCTCGAAGGCTGCACCGCGCCGATGCGCGACGAGAACCAGCTGCATGCGGCCGTGGTCGAGCTCGTGGCGCTCGAAGGCGCCGAGATCAAGTACTCGACCGTGCAGAACTGGTATCCCGGCGACGAGGAAGGCCGCGGCGGCATCTACAACTTCGTCACCAAGCGCGGCGACTGCCGCGGCGCGCGCTCGAAGATCTCCTGGACCCAGGTCGAGACCGGCTCGGCGATCACGTGGAAGTACCCGAGCTGCATTCTGCGCGGCGAGGACTCGGTGGGCGAGTTCTATTCGGTGGCGGTTGCCAACAACTACCAGCAGGCGGACACCGGAACGAAGATGATCCACATCGGGAAGAACACCCGCAGCACGATCGTTTCGAAAGGCATCGCCGCCGGCAAGGCGCAGCAGTCGTACCGCGGGCTGGTCCGTATCATGCCGCAGGCGGTGAACGCGCGTAATCACACGCGGTGCGATTCGCTGCTGATCGGCAAGGAATGCGGAGCGCATACGTTCCCGTACATCGAGGCCCGCAACCCGACGGCGCAGGTCGAGCACGAGGCGACGACCTCGAAGATTGCCGAGGACCAGCTTTTCTATTGCCGCCAGCGCGGGCTGTCGGAGGAGGACGCCGTGAACATGATCGTGAACGGCTTCTGCAAGGACGTATTCCGGGAGCTGCCGATGGAGTTCGCGGTGGAGGCACAGAACCTCCTGAACGTGAGCCTCGAAGGCGCCGTGGGATGAACGACGGGATGACCATGGAAGCACTGCTCGAAATCAAGGACCTGAAAGCCACCGTCGACGGCAGGGAGATCCTGACCGGCATCGACCTCACGGTGCACGCCGGCGAGGTGCACGCGATCATGGGACCGAACGGCTCCGGCAAGAGCACGCTGGCCCAGGTGCTCGCCGGCCGCGACGACTACGCGGTGACCGGCGGCAGCGTGCGCTACCGCGGCCGCGACCTGCTCGTGCTCGAGCCGGAGGAGCGCGCACGCATCGGCATCTTCCTCGGCTTCCAGTACCCCGTGGAGATCCCCGGGGTGAACAACGCCTACCTGCTCAAGGCGGCGCTCAACGCGAAACGCAAGAAACAGGACCTGCCGCCGGTCGACGCATTCGAATTCTTGAAGCTCGCCCGCGAGAAGATGGCGCTGCTCGACATGGACCAGGCACTGCTCAACCGCGGCGTGAACGAAGGCTTCTCGGGCGGCGAGAAGAAGCGCAACGAGATCCTGCAGATGGCGGTGCTGGAGCCGACGCTCGCGATCCTGGACGAGACCGATTCAGGCCTCGACATCGATGCCCTGAAGGCGGTCGCGAAGGGCGTGAACGCGCTGCGCAACCCGGAGCGCGCCATCGTGCTCGTGACCCACTACCAGCGCCTGCTCGGCTACATCGAGCCCGATTACGTCCACGTGCTGTCCGGCGGCCGCATCCTGCGCTCCGGCGATGCGAGCCTGGCCCTCCAGCTCGAAGAGAAGGGCTACGACTGGGTGCGCGAGGCGGCGACGGCGTGATGCAGAGCGCGATCGACATCGACCTGCTGCAGCAGGTCGTCGGACGCATCCCCCACGACGCGTTCACGGCCTCCCGCCAGGCGGCGCTTGCCCGCTTCCGCGAAACGGGCTTCCCCACGACCCGCCAGGAGGAGTGGAAGTACACCAATCTCGCTCCCGCGGTCGAGGTGAGCAACCGCTGGCTGAAGGCGTCGGCCGCGGGCATAGCGGAGCCGGCCGGGCCGTCTGCGGCCGCCCGGCAGCTTGCCGCCGCGGCAGCCCGCGCGATCGATGCCCATTGGATCGTCATCGCGAATGGCAGGGTCGAGGCCGCCTCGCTCGAGGCGCTGGCAAAGGCGGGCGTCACGGCGAGCGCGGCGCCCGAAGTGGCGACGGCATTGCCGCACGCCGACGCACTCTCGCTCTTCAACACGACGCTGCGGCGCGACGCGCTCACCGTGCGCCTCGCGCCCGGCACGGTGCTCGAACGGCCCCTCGGCATCTTCGTGCTCGACGATGCGGCGGACGCGGATACGGTCAGCCTGCCGCACGTCGTGATCGATGCCGGCGCGAACGCCCGGGCCGCGATCGTCGAAATGCACGCTTCCGTCGGCCCGCACGCGCAGTTCTCGAACGTGCTCGTCGACGTCGCCCTCGCGCCGGGTGCCGGCCTGCGCTGGCTGCGGATCCAGGAACGCGCCCGCGAGCACTACCAGGTCGGGCGCCTGAACGTGGCCCTCGCGCGCGACGCGAGTTTCGAGCATGCCGCCGTCGACCTCGGCGGCGGGCTGGTTCGCAACGACGTCGCGGCGGACATCCGCGGGCCCGGCGCCTCCGTCTCGCTGCACGGCCTTTACCTCGCCGACGGACGCCAGCACATCGACAATCACACCCGCGTGGATCACCGCGTGGGCCCGGCCCGGAGCGCCGAGGAATACCGCGGCATCCTGAACGGGCGCGCGCGCTGTGTGTTCAACGGCAAGGCGCTGGTGCACACCGGCGCGGACGGCACGGACGCGCAGCAGGCGAATCACAACCTGCTCCTGTCGGCGCAGGCCGAGATCGACACCAAGCCCGAGCTCGAGATCTACGCCGAGGACGTGAAGTGCACCCACGGCGCGACCGTGGGCCAGCTCGACGAGACCGCCCTCTTCTACCTGCGCACGCGCGGCCTGACGCGTGACGAGGCGGCGCAGGCGCTGACGCGGGCGTTCGCGACGGCCATCGTGGCGCGCTGCCCGGTGCCGCAAGCCTGCGACTACCTGCAGCGCGCCGTCGAAACGCGCCTCGAGGAGCTGGTCGCCGGCGACCCGAACGCCGACCCTGCTTCCGTAGGAGCCCGCCATGCGGGCGACCCGAACGCCGACCCTGCTTCCGTAGGAGCCCGCCATGCGGGCGACCCGA
>CAZBGV010000114.1:8170-11717 GCA_964491485.1 uncultured Woeseiaceae bacterium
ACGCCGACCCTGCCTCCGGAGACCGCTCATGAGCACGGCTGCCGACGACCTGCAACACCGCCGCGCCCCGGACGACGACCTCGCGCATTACCGCGCCGAGTTCCCCGCCCTCGACCAGCAGGTGCAGGGCAAGCCGCTCGTGTACCTGGACAGCGCCGCCTCCGCGCAGCAGCCGCGCGCCGTCATCGAGGCCATGGCCGAATACCAGCGGCACGATCATGCCAACGTGCATCGCGGCGTGCACACGCTGAGCCAGCGTGCCACGGAAGCTTTCGAAGGCGCGCGCGATGCCATCGTGCGGCTCATCAACGCGGGCAGCCGTACCGAGGTGATCTTCACCACCGGCACGACCGGCGCAATCAACCTCGTGGCGCACAGTTTCGCCCGTCCCCGGCTCGGCCCGGGCGATGCCATTCTGGTCACGCATCTCGAGCACCACTCGAACATCGTTCCGTGGCAGCTCGTCTGCGAGCAAACCGGCGCCCTTCTCGAAGTGTGCCCGATCGAAGACAACGGCGCGGTCGATACCGCGCGACTGGCGTCGATGCTGCACGAGAACGTGAAGCTGCTCGCCATCGCCCACGTTTCGAACGCGCTCGGCACCGTGTTGCCGGTCGCCGACGTCATCGCCGAGGCGCACCGCCGCGGCATCCCGGTGCTGGTCGACGGCGCGCAGGCGGTGCCCCACATGCCGGTCGACGTGCGCGCGCTTGATTGCGATTTCTACGCGTTCTCGGGGCACAAGATGTGCGGGCCGACCGGCATCGGCGTGCTGTACGCGAAGGAAGCGCTGCTCGAGGCGATGCCGCCCTACCAGGGCGGCGGCGACATGATCCTCGAGGTGCGCTTCGACGGCACGACCTACAACGAGCTGCCGTACAAGTTCGAAGCCGGCACCCCGAACATCGCCGGCGCGGTCGGGCTGGGAGCGGCCGCCGAATGGCTCATGGCGATCGGCATGCAGCGGATCGCAGACCACGAGCACGCTTTGCTCCGCTACCTGACGGAGAAGCTCGGCGCGGTCGACGGCGTGCGCCTCATCGGCACCGCGCCGCACAAAGCCAGCGTCCAGTCGTTCCTGCTGGACGACATCCATCCGCACGATCTCGGCACCATCCTGGATCACGAGGGCGTCGCCATCCGTACCGGACACCATTGCGCCATGCCGGTGATGGAGCGCTTGCATATACCAGGCACCGCGCGCGCCTCGCTCGCGCTGTACAACAGCGCCGACGACGTGGACCGGCTCGCCGCCGCGCTGCTCAAGGCGAAGGAAGTGTTCGCGTGAGCGCGGTCTCGGCAGACCTGCGCGAGCTCTATCGCGAGCTGATCCTCGACCATGCGCGCAACCCGCGGCATTTCGGGCATATGGAGGAAGCGACGCATTTCGCGGAAGGCGTGAACCCGTTGTGCGGCGACAAGCTCAAGATCTATTTCCGGGTCGATGACGAGGGCCGCATCCTCGACGTGCGTTTCGAAGGTTCCGGCTGTGCGATCTCGGTCGCGTCCGCTTCGCTGCTGACGGAGACGGTGATCGGCCAGACGACGGAGCGGGCGCTCGCCTATTTCGCGGCGATGATCCGGCGGCTCGCGAGCCGCGGGCAGCCGGCCGCCGCCGGGGAACCGGAAGTCGAGCTCGGCAAGCTGGAAGCGCTGGAAGGAGTGAAAGAGTTCCCGACCCGCGTCAAGTGCGCCACGCTCGCCTGGCATGCACTGCATTCCGCCCTCGGAGGAGAAGGCGGAGCGGTCTCGACGGAGTAGGAGATGTTCGGACACAGACAAGAACCCTTTGCCCTCACCCGCGACGTGAGCGCCGTCATCGTTCCCGCGGGCGAGACGGTCACCTTGCGCGAGGGCACCCAGGGCTTCATCACGCAGGCACTCGGCGGCAGCTTCACCGTGTACATCGAAGGCAACCTGTTCCGTATCGCGGGGCTCGATGCGGACGCCCTCGGCAAGGAGCCGGTGCCGCCGCCTGCGGTCCCCGAGAACGCGACCGACAAGGACATCGAGGACGTCGTGTGGAAGCAGCTCAAGACCTGCTACGACCCGGAGATCCCCATCAACATCGTCGACCTGGGGCTGGTCTACCGGATGGAAGTCACGCACCTGCCGGACGGCCGGCGCTCGGTCAGCGTCGACCTGACGCTCACCGCGCCGGGCTGCGGCATGGGCGACATCCTCGTGCAGGACGCGCAGGAAAAGATCGGCCTCGTTCCCACGGTTGGCGAGGTGCGCGTCGCCCTCGTGTTCGACCCGCCCTGGAATTACTCCATGATGTCCGACGAGGCGCGCCTGCAGACCGGCATGATGTGACCGCCGGAACCGCGGCGGCGCCGGTCGGCATCCACGCTCGACATGCGCAGCGCTGCGGCATCACGCAACCCGATCAGTCTCCTGCGATCCGGTAAGCGTCGGTGTGACCGCGCTCCTGCAGGAGCCCGCCATGCGGGCGACCGGAGGATGGCCTCGCCCGCATGGCGGGCGCCTACGGTAAACTCGGTGCATGAAGACCCTCACGATCCTGCGACATGGCAAGTCGAGCTGGAAGCAGGACGGGCAGCCGGATTTCGAGCGTCCATTGAGCCGCCGCGGCGAAGAGAATGCGCCGCTGATGGCGGCACGCATCACGGAGGCCGGCATCCGGCCGTCGCTCATCATGAGCAGCCCGGCGGTGCGGGCGTGGGCAACGGCGAAACTCGTCGCACGCGCGATCTCCTACCCGCTCGAGTTCCTGCACCGCGAGGAACGCCTGTACCTCGCCGGCCTCGACCAGCTGCTCGAGGTGCTCGCGGAGCAGGACGCGGGCTTCAACAGCATCGTGATCGTCGGCCACAACCCGGGCCTGACCGAGCTCGCGAGCTACCTGCTCCCGGGCGTCACCGACGATATCCCGACGTGCGGGCTGGTGTCGCTCGCGATCGATACCGACGACTGGAACCTGCGCGAGAAGAAACCCGTCGAGCTCCTGCTCTACGACTACCCGAAACGCCCCCTGTAGGAGCCCGCCATGCGGGCGATCACGACGACCCGCCATGCGGGCGATCACGACGACCCGCCATGCGGGCGATCACGACGACCCCGCCATGCGGGCGACTACGACCTTTCAGTCGCCCGCATGGCGGGCTCCTACGAAGCGCCTGACCGAGCCGTCAGCATTCCGGGACGTTGACGGCCAGGCCGCCGCGCGAGGTCTCCTTGTAGATGGTGGACATGTCGAGGCCGGTCTGGCGCATCGTGGCGATGACCTGGTCCAGCGACACCTTGTGCGAGCCATCACCCTGCAGTGCGAGGCGCGCGGCGTTGATGGCCTTCACGGCGCCCATCGCGTTGCGCTCGATGCACGGAATCTGCACCAGCCCGCCGATCGGATCGCAGGTGAGGCCGAGGTTGTGCTCCATCCCGATTTCGGCCGCGTTCTCGACCTGCGCATTGCTGCCGCCCTGCACCGCCGTGAGCCCGGCCGCCGCCATCGAGCACGCGACCCCGACCTCGCCCTGGCAGCCCATCTCGGCGCCGGAGATCGAGGCGTTGATCTTGTAGAGGA
>CAZBGV010000115.1:0-11686 GCA_964491485.1 uncultured Woeseiaceae bacterium
CGCCGCATGGTCGAGGTGTATTTCCCGGAGAACAGCGTGCTGGTGAGCGGCTACGGCTTCGACATGCTGTACGCCGGTCCGCGCGAGGCCGTGCTGCACGCGCTGTTCCGCCAGAACATGGGTGCGACCCACCTCATCATCGGCCGCGACCACGCGGGTGCCGGCGGCTTCTACGGCCCGTTCGATTCGCAGCAGATCTTCGAGGAGCGCGTGCCGCAGGGCGCGCTCCAGATCGAGATCTTCAAGGCGGACCATACCGCCTGGTCGAAGAAGCTGAATCGCGTCGTGATGATGCGCGAAGCGCCGGACCACGGGCCGGAGGACTACGTGATCCTCTCCGGCACCAGGGTGCGCGAGATGCTCGCCCAGGGCGTTGCGCCGCCGCCGGAATTCTCGCGCCCCGAAGTCGCCGAGATCCTGATCCGGCACTACAAGCTGCAGAAGGCGAGCTGACCGGCCCGGTTTCTCCCGTAGGAGCCCGCCATGCGGGCGACTCGAACGTTTTTGTCGCCCGCGTGGCGGGCTCCTACGGGACCCGGGCTGTTTTGACGCGCCTCCCGGCGCGGCCTATGCTGCCGCCAAAACAACCCACCGGAGGCGGCATTGAAAAGCATCCACCGGGCGCGTGCCGGCGCGCTCCTGCTGCTCTGCGGCACCCTCCTCGCCATCGGCCAGCCCGCAACCGCACAGGACGACAAGGATGCGGCGGCGCAGCAGAAGCTCGCGGCCATCGCACGCGTCGAGAGCATGGTCATGGTGCCGATGCGCGACGGCGTGCGCCTCGCGACCGACGTCTACCTGCCGCGCGAAGGCGAAGGCCCCTGGCCCGCGATCTTCGTGAAGACCCCGTACGACTTCAACCGCATCGGCGGCGTGCAGCTCGACTGGGCCATCGCGGCGATCGAGCGCGGCTACGCTTTCATCGTGCAGAACGAGCGCGGCCGCTACTACTCCGAGGGTGAATGGGAAATCCTGGGCCACCCGCGCACCGACGGTTACGACTCGCTCACCTGGATCGCCGACCAGGACTGGTCGGACGGCGGCGTCGGCACGCTCGGCTGCTCCTCGAGCGCCGAGTGGCAGCTCGCCCTCGCGGCCATGAATCATCCGGCACACAAGGCCATGATCCCGATGGCGGCGGGCGCAGGCATCGGGCGGGTCGGCGAGTTCCAGGAGCAAGGCAACTGGTACAAGGGCGGTGTCCACCAGACGCTCTTCACCGTCTGGCTCTACTCCGTGCAGCAGAACGTGCGGCCGCAGTTCCCGGCGGGTCTCTCGCAGGCGGAGCTGCAGCGGCTGCGCAAGATGTACGACCTCGCCCCCGCGATGCCGGAGGTCGACTGGAAGAAGCAGCTGCGCACGCTGCCGGCGAGCGAGTGGCTGCCCGCCGCCGGCGCCAACGCCGGCCCGTGGGCCGCGTTCCTCGCGCGCAAGCCCGGCGATCCGGCCTGGCTCGAAGGCGGGCTCTACCACGACGACGAGGATTTCGGCGTGCCGGCGTTCTGGTTCAACAGCTGGTTCGACGTGAGCCAGGGGCCGAACCTCGCGCTCTACCATCACGCGCGCAAGAAGGCCTCCGACCGCGAGGTCCGCGACGGGCAGTACATGCTGATCGCACCGACCCTGCATTGCGGCTACTACCGCATCCCGGAGTACGATGACCTCGTCGCCGGCGAGCTCGACGTGGGCAAGGCGTGGTTCCCCGTCTACGACGAAATCTTCGGCTTCTTCGACCACTACCTGAAGGACCAGGGCGACTTCGCACAGAAAACGGCGCGCGTGCGTTACTACACGATCGGCCGCAACGCCTGGAGCACGGCGGACGACTGGCCGCCGAAAACCGTCCGCCCAGTGACCTGGTATCTCGCGAGCGGCGGGCACGCGAACAGCGTGTTCGGCGACGGCCGTCTCGTCCGCGAGGCGCCCGGCGATGCGGGCTCGGACACCTTCACCTACGATCCCATGAACCCCGTGCCCTCGCTCGGCGGCGGTGTGTGCTGCAACTCCGGGGCTTCGCTCGGCGGCAGCTTCGACCAGCGCGGCATCGAGGCGCGTGCCGACGTGCTGGTGTACACCAGCGACCCGCTGCCCGCGCCCGTCGAGGTGACCGGCAGCGTGCGCCCGATCCTGTATGTCTCGTCGGACGCGAAGGACACCGACTTCACGGTCAAGCTGGTCGACGTCTGGCCGGACGGCCGGGCGTACAACGTCGACGATACGATCCTGCGTGCGCGCTACCGCGAGGGGTACGATCGCGAGGTGTTCATGCGCGACGGCGAGGTCTACGAGCTGCAACCCACGCCCCTGTCGACGAGCTGGGAGTTCGGCGAGGGCCACCGCATTCGCGTCGAGATCGCGTCGAGCAAGTTCCCGCAGTACATGCGCAATCTCAACACCGGCGGCAACAACGTCGACGAGACGGAAGGTGTCGTGGCGCGCAACACGGTGCACCATTCGCAGCGCTACCCGACGCGCATCGTGCTGCCGGTGGTGCCCGCCGGACGGGAGGACTGAAATGAAATCCTGTGAGTGGGCGCTTTGCTCGGTGCTGCTGTTCGCCCTGTCTCCCGCCCTTGCGCAGGAGCCGCCCGGGGCACCGGAACAGCAGCCGGCGGCACCCGCAGAGACCGCAGCGGAGGATGGCTTGAAGATCTACATCTCTGCCGACATGGAAGGCATCGCCGGCGTCGTGACGGGCGAGCAGCTCGGGCCCGGAGGTTTCGAGTACGAGCGCTTCCGCGAATTCATGACGGCGGAGGTGAACGCCTGCATCGCCGCGGCCCGCGAGGCCGGAGCGACGGAGTTCCTCGTCTCTGACTCGCACGGCAACGGGCAGAACCTGCTCATCGAGAAGCTGCCGAAAGACGTGATGGTCGTGCGCTCCTGGCCGCGGCCGCTGGGGATGATGGCCGGCATCGACCGCTCGTTTGACGGCGCCATCCTGCTCGGCTACCACGCGAGCACGGCGAACGAGCGCGGCGTGCGCGCGCACACCTTCTCGAGCGCCAACGTCACGGCTTTCCGCCTGAACGGGACGTCGATGTCGGAAGCCGGCATGAGTGCCGCCATCGCCGGGCATTTCGGTGTGCCGGTAATCATGGTGTCCGGCGACCAGGTCGCCGTCGCCGAGACGCAGGTGATCCTGGGCGACGTCGAAGGTGCGATCGTCAAGTATGCGATGGGCTTCCACTCGGCACGTACCCTCACGCCGGCGGCGGCCGTGGACGTCATCGCGCAGGCCACGCGGGCCGCCATCGCCCGCATCGACGAGTTCGAGCCTTACGTAGTAAAGACGCCCGTCCAGCTCGAGCTCGGCCTCAAGAACTACCGGCCGGTCGAGCTGCTCGGCTACCTGCCCGGCGTCGAGCGCGTCAACTCGCACACGATCCAGTACACCGGCAAGGACATCCTCGAGATCTCGCGCTTCCTCACCTTCGCGCTGTCCTACCGCGTCGATCTCGAGCCCTGACCGGAGCATGCGCGGCGCGTAGCCACCGGAGTCGGACAGGGACATGGCGGCGCGGAAGAAAAAGAAGAAGACGGCGAAGCGCGGCGGCAAGCTCGCGCCGCGCAAGGACAAGCGCGGGCTCGACGCGTCGGAGATCGTCCTCTCGCTGGAAGCCCCGGCCGTTGCTCCGCTCGCCGGGGAAATAACGAGCGCCGGCGGCACCGCCATCGCGGCCTACCGGGAGCCTCTGTCCGGGCGGCCGCTCGTGCTCGCGGCGCTGCCGGCCAAGGGCGTGCAGCCGACGCCGTTCCAGCGGGACCTGTCGCCGACGCACGTGAAGCGGCTCGCGCAGAAGATCGAGGAGAGCGCGGCGTTCCTCGATCCGCTCGTGGTCGTGCGCGGAGAAGACGGCCAGTTGTGGACCCCGAACGGCCGGCACCGGCTCGCCGCGGCGAAAATGCTGGGGCTCGGTCACGTGACGGCGCTCGTCTCGCCGGACGAGGATCTCGCGTACCGGATTCTCGCGCTCAACACCGAGAAAGCGCACAACCTGAAGGACCGCAGCCTCGAAGTCATCCGCATGGCGCGCAACCTCGCCGAGCGGGAGCCGCGCGCCAAAGAGAGCGATTACGCGGCGCAGTTCGAGGCGCCCGAGCTTTTGACGCTCGGCATCGTGTACGCCGGCAACAAGCGCTTCGCGGGCGGCGCCTACGGCCCGCTGTTGAAGAAGGTCGACCGCTTCAGCGACCGCACGCTCCGCGTCAGCCTGCGCGAGCGCGAAGGCTACGCGGCCCGGCTGCAGGCCATCGACGACGACGTGAAGAAGATCATCTCGAAGTTGCAAACGCGCGGCTTCAAATCGCCGTATCTGCGCGCGTACGTGGTGGCGCGCATCAACCCGGTGCGCTTCCATCGCCCGAAAAAGGGCGACACGACGCCGCCGATGACCCTCAAAGCCGCGCTGACCCGTATGGCGGCGGCGGCCCGCAACTTCGACCTCGGCTCCGTCAAGCCCGGCGAGCTGGCGCTCGTCGGCGCCCTCATGGGCACGGGGAGTTGAGCCGCTGGCCATGACGGCGAGGAGCCGGGCGCGATCGGCAGCGTCACGAGCAGAGGGCGCGATTCGGCGAACACGGCAAGCAAAAAAGGACCACGGGCGACCGACAGCCAGCTGACATAACTACAAATAATTTTTCTTGCCCACAGGCCGCGGCGGGCTTATAACCTTCTCCGAAAAAATCGCCCTGGGGCCTGTGAGGGGATTCCTCGGGGCCGTACGCGACATATGCAGCTTCGTGAACGGAAGGTGCGCTATGGGGGGTCACGGTTCATCCTTTCACAAGCCACGGTCTGAGCATCGCTGCCCGACGGCCGGATGGCTGAAACGCCCGCGATCCCGGACAACGGACGATGCGCCGCGCATTTCACGCGGATTGTTGAGCGGTGCCCCGACCCGGGGGATTGCGCATCCAGGAAGGCGCGTCTTCCATTCCATCCTTTGCCTGTCGCTTCTCGCGTCTTCGGCCGCTCCGAGTCTCGCCGACACCGTCAACTACGAGTACGACGCGCTGGGGCGATTGCAGCGGGTCGAGCACTCTGACGGGAGTGCGATCGCTTACGACCTCGACCCTGCCGGAAACCGCACGCAAGTCTCAGTAACCCTCCCGCCAGGGGCTCCGCCATCGATCAGCGTTCCCTCGAGCAGCACAACCGGTAATTACACGATCAGTTGGGGCGCGCCGAGTGGCACGGTGACTTCGTACGAGCTGTACGAGTCGAGCAATTCCAGCTTTTCCGGGCAGGTGCAGGTCTATAGCGGCACCGGTACGAGCAAGGCGATCTCCGGCAAGGGCAACGGGACCTGGTACTACCGGGTACGCGCGTGCAACGGGAGCGCCTGCAGCGGCTATCGCACCGGCAGCCACGGTGTGACGGTGACGTTGCCCCCGGGCACGCCGTCCTCGATCAGCGTGCCGTCGGGCAGCACCAACGGCAGTTACACCATCAGCTGGGGCACCGCGAGCGGCACGGTGACGTCGTACAAGCTGTACGAGGCGACCAACTCCAGCTTTACCGGACAGGTGCAGGTGTACAGCGGCACCGGCACCAGCAAGGCGATTTCGGGCAAGGGCAACGGCACCTGGTACTACCGGGTGCGCGCGTGCAACGGGAGCGCCTGCAGCGGCTATCGCACCGGTAGCAACGGCGTGACGGTGACGTTGCCTCCGGGCACGCCGTCCTCGATCAGCGTCCCGTCGAGCAGCAGCAGCGGCAGTTACACCGTCAGCTGGGGCACGGCGAGCGGCACGGTGACTGCCTACAAGCTGTACGAGGCGACGAACTCCACCTTTACCGGACAGGTGCAGGTCTACAGCGGCACCGGTACGAGCAAGGCGATTTCCGGCAAGGGCAGCGGAACCTATTACTACCGGGTTCGTGCGTGCAATGGCAGCGGCTGCAGCGGCTACATCGCAGGAGCCAATCCGACGGTCGTGAACGTGCCGGGAGTGCCGTCCTCGATCAGCGTCCCGTCGAGCAGCAGCACCGGCAATTACACGATCAGCTGGGGAGCCGCGAGCGGTTCGGTGACCAGGTACGAGCTGTACGAAGCGACGAACGCCAGCTTTTCGGGTCAAGTGCTCACCTACAGTGGCACTTCGAGAAGCAAGGGAATCTCGGGCAAGGACACCGGCACCTATTACTATCGGGTCCGCGCATGCAACAGCAGCGTGTGCAGCGCGTACCGCACGGGAACGAATGCAATAGCGGTAAGCGCGCCGATTCAGGTTCTGAACCCGGCTATCGAGGTCAGTTGTTGCACCACGACCAGCATATCCGCCCTCGCCGACCTGAACGGGAATGCGGCCACGATCCAGAGCTTTTCAGAATCGTGCACGAAGGCAAGCGTTGCGATCCAAAGTGGGGCCCAGAGTGTCACATGGACCAACAACAACACTTTCACCAAACGGTGCGAGATCGGGGTCGTCCAACATTGCAGTGCGAGTTACGTCATTCGTAAGTCCAGCACTGGCCAGCTGTATTCCGGCACCGCGTCGATCGATGTCCTGGCACAAGGCATCAGTTTGCCGCCCGGACATAGCTGTCCGTGAGGGCATTCAGAAAATGATGACTCACGCATTTGAAAACCTGTGTCGCTCCGGTCGTTCGTCGCTAGGGAACGTGGGGCGATCCTCGGAATCCGGGGGAGGTGTGATGTCGAATCGCACGTTCGTGCCTCGGCGCTTCCTGCGGCAGGGCGCCATGTTGTGGTGGCTGTTTGCGTCGACATTGGTGGTGGGCGGCCCTGCCGCCTTGGCCCAAGAGGAGGGGCCCGAGGAAGTGCCCGAGTTGATTTCGCCGCTGAGGATCGAAACCGACGACAACGGGGTGAACCTGATCAGTGGCAAGACGCAACGGCAGCTGCCCGTGCTTTCGGTGCCTGGCGCACCGCATCTGCGATTCGACTTCGTGCAGAATGCGGCCCCTTACGTCTTCGGCAACCAGTCCGGATCGGCAGGCTCGGTCCAAAGCAGCTACTCGGTTCATACCGGTACGGGTACGTCAGCATCGTTCAAATGTAGCGACTTCGACTGCACGAGCGTCACGGGCACGGGATCCACGTTTACGCCGAACGCAAACGTCTTCCGTCAAGCCGGCTCGCGCGCGGAATATCGCTTCAATCTGAAGCATGTCAAGACGACAGGAACCAATCCTGTCACGATGCTCTATTACGCTTCCTCGATGACCTATCCGAACGGTGAGACGATCACCTACACGTACGATACCGCGACCCTCCCGGGCGATACTTTCGGCCGTACCTTTTATCGCCCGACCCGAATCACGAGCAACCTGGGTTTTTTCATCACGATTGCGTATCAGCCCGGCACGCTCGAGAGCGGAGCATGGGGTGCTCCAGCGGAAGCCGCGATCTACAACAGTTCAGATCCCACGACGCCGCTGGGAAGACTGACTTTCAGTGCCGACGGCACGACGATCACCGACCTGGGCGGGCGGGTCTACACGTGCCAGCCGGCCTGCGGGAACGTCCTCGGCGCGAACCTGGAGGTGTCGTCGGGATCGCTGCAGCTGCCGGGCGAGACCTCCCCGACCTGGCAGGCCACCCGGCTTTCAGACTACCCCCTGGTCAGCTCGGTCACGCGCGATGGCGTGACGTGGAACTACGCCTATACGAACATCCGGCATGCCGCATCGGGCACCGCTTACTTGTACGACAAGCTGACCGTCACGGGCCCGAACGGTTACCACATGGTCTACGACATTGGGATCTTCGACCAGCGCAATGTCCTCACCCGCATCACCGATTCGATCGGTCGGGTGACCTCGGTTGACTTCGACGACGCCTATCGACCAACGCTCATTACTTATCCGGAAGGCAATAAGGTCAGCGTTGTTTACGACAACTTGGGAAACATCACGTCTCGGACGGCGACACCTAAGCCCAATTCTGGTCTGGCCGCCGTTACCGAATCCGCCCACTACCCGACGGATTCGTGTGCAACCGCCTTCTCCGACGTGCTTTGCTTCCGCCCCGTGTGGCATCGTGACGGTCTCGGGCGGCAGACGGATTTCGTCTACAATGATTTCGGCCAGCTCGTCGAGCAAACCGACCCGCCCGATGCGAACGGTGTCCGGCGCAAGACCTACATCACCTACGATACAACCACGGGAATCAGCCGCCGGAGCGTCGTCCGGGTCTGCGGCGACACCACGACGTGCGGTACTCCCGACGAGATCCGCACCGAATACGAATACTGGGGCAACACGTACCTGCCCACGGTCGTACGCCGGATCGATGCCGCTCGCGGCGAAGTGCTCGAAACGCATTACACGTACGACCTTGCGGGCCGGGTGCTGGTCGAGGACGGACCCCTCCCCGGTACCGGCGATGCCAGGTATTTCCGTTACGACGTGTACGGCCGCAAGAGCTGGGAGATCGGGCCGGCGGATGACACCGGCATCAGGCTGGCGAAGCGGTTCAGCTATCGTGACTCTGACGACAAGGTCCTCCGCATCGACGAGGGGACGCTGCCGAACGAGACCAGCACCGCACTGGCAGTGGACCAAAGCACCGATTTTGCTTACGACGACCGGCGCAACCCGATTCGCGAGAGCGTTTCCGCCGACGGGGCAACCTACACCCTGGTGCAGCGCACGTTCGATTCGCTGGGGCGGCTCCAGTGCGAAGCCCGCCGCATGAACCCGGACGCATTTGGCGCACTCCCGGCGAGCGCCTGCACGCTGGGACCGGCGGGAAGCTACGGCTCCGATCGCATCACTCACAACGTCTACGACGCGGCCGGCCAGCTGCTACAGGTGCAGCGCGCCTACGGCACGGCCTTAGAGCAGGACTACGCCACCTACACCTACACCGCGAACGGCAAGCGCCAGACGGTCAAGGACGCGAACAACAACCTGAGCACCTTCGAATACGACGGCTTCGATCGCTTGTCGAAGCTGCGCTTTCCGGTGGCCACGAAAGGTGCCAACCAGTCGAGCAGCACCGACTACGAGCAGTACGGCTACGATGCCGTCGGCAACCGGACGTCGCTTCGCAAGCGCGACGGGCGCACGATCACGTTCTCTTACGATGCGCTGAACCGGGTTCGGGTCAAGAATGTGCCGAGCTCGGTGAGCGGAGCGCCGGGCTACACCGTACATTACGGCTATGACGTGCAGGGACTGATGCTCTACGCGCGCTTCGGCTCCGACACCGGGACGGGCATCACGAACACGTACGACGGCTTCGGGCGGCTGAGGCTCTCGAGCAGCAACATGGGCGGCGTCACGCGCACCGTCGCCTCGGACTACGACGCACACGGCAACCGCACCCGCCTCACACACCCGGACGGTGTGTTCTTCGAGTACGCCTACGACAACCGGGACCACCTGTTCCATCTCTCGGAGAACGGTCCGTCGATCACCCTGGCATCGATCTTCTATGACGAGCAAGGCCGGCGCCGGGAAATCGACCGCGACACGCTGGGTACTATAACGACCTACGACTACGATCCGGTCTCGAGGCTCAAGCTGCTTTCTCATGACCTTGACGGCTCGGGCACGACGAACGACGTCGCGATGACCTTTTCCTACAATCCGGCGAGCCAGATCGTGACGCGGACGCTCACGAACGATGCATACGAGTATCCGCTGGCAAATTCGGTACGCACCTATGCGGTGAACGGCCTCAACCAGTACACGCAGATCACCGACGGCACGTCAGCGACCCTGAGCTGGGACGCCAACGGCAACCTCACCTCGGACGGCGCCACCACGTTCGGCTACGACACCGAAAATCGGCTCACCAGTGCGAGCGGCGCGAAGAACGCCACGCTGAGCTACGACCCACTCGGCCATCTCTATCAGGTGACGACGCCTTCGGGGGTCATCCGCTTCCTCTACGACGGCGACCGCCTGATCGCCGAATACGATGGCAGCGGTGCCCTTCTGCGCCGCTACGTGCACGGTGCCGGGATTGACGAGCCGCTCGTCTGGTACGAAGGCGCAGTGGTCTCGGCAGCCAACCGGCGGTATTTCCATGCCAACCATCAGGGCTCGATCGTTGCCCTTACGGACGCGTCGGGCACAACGCTCCAGGTGAACGCGTACGACCCCTACGGCGTTACCGGCGCAAGCAACACCGGTCGCTTCCAGTACACCGGACAAACGGCGATCCCGGAACTCGGTCTTTACTACTACAAGGCGCGTTTCTACAACCCGAACCTCGGCCGGTTCATGCAGACGGATCCTGTCGGCTATGATGACGGCGTTAACCTGTACACCTACACAAGCAACGATCCGATTAACAATCTGGACCCGAACGGCGAGTTCGTCCTGCAGGCCGGTGCAATTATCGGTGGAGCAGTGCTAGGCGTGATCGTGCAAGCAGCCGTTGATATCAAGAATGGAAGTTTCTCCGGTCCCGGCACATACGCTGCCGCGGCTCTCGGCGGTGCCGTGGCCGGCGCGATCGTTTCGACTACAGGCAACTTCGTGGCGGCGGGTGCCGCCGGGGCGGCGATCAGCGATGCCGGGTCACAGCTCGCAAAGACTGGCAAAATAAATCTGGTGCAGACGGGCGTAGCAGCCGCTGTCGGGGCGGTCGCCGGAGGTGCGGCGAAGGCCGTACCTGCACTGCGTGTGCCGGGAATAACAGCGGGCAGAAATTCTGCCGCTGCTGTTGCGAAAGCCGCCGATACCAAGCTTGCGAACGGTACGATTTCAAGTGTCAGTCCCAGTACACTCGGCAAGGCGGCTGCGGCTGAAGTCGTTGGCGGGGCAGGTGAAGCGGCGGCGGAGGCTACCACCAGCGAGGTACTCCAAGGCGCTGTAGCATCCGGCGTACGTGGACTGCAGCAGGGGGCGCGGGATCTAGGCAACGCCTTACGGCCTCAGCCTCCAAGAATGCCGCAGTGCCTGGCCCGCACGCCGTGTGCGAACTAACCGCTCGATGCGGTCACGATGGACTCTCGAGAACCTGAGCGCATACGCACGCCCTGGTGGCTACGCTTGCTCATCTACTGGGCTCTACCATGGTTCGCGTGGCTGGCTTGGCATTGGCGCGCCACGAGCAGTCCGACTACTTTTCTGACCATTGGAGTGTTGCTGGTGCTCCTATGTGAGCGGTACGCCTTCGGGTATGCGATCACTCTGTGCGATGATCGCCTGATTTACAGAGACCGGGGTTGGCTGTTTGGTCGGGAGACGGCGTTAGCCCGAACTGACATAGTAAGGGCGATCTATAGCCGCTCGATTACGAACGAAAGCAAGCCGTTGCAGCGTGTTGAGATCGAATACCGATCCTCTGCGGGCGGGCAGACCGGCACCCAAGTGCTAAGTCTGGCGACGTTTCGCAGGCGCGACGTTGAGCGATTGCTGCACTGGCTACCGAACGTCGTCCGTGAGTAGGCGCAGAGCGCGGTGTTCGCGAGTCGTTGACCCTTCCACACTGATGATGCTGTCAGTCCCCATTCCTACGTTGGCAACGATCCCATCAATACGGTCGACCCGCCCGGCGGGAAAAGGCTGTATAGATGATCCGAAAACCGCATACGGCAAAACGACCAGATCAAGCATCTCAGGAATAATTTGGACCAGCAGGTGAGGCGCGACCGCGCTGCCCGATCGATTCAGCGACTCAGGAGTTCCGATGACGCGCGTTGACTAGAACGGGGAGGCGCCGAGCGCGATCAGCAGCGTCACGAGCAGGAGGAAAGCGAC
>CAZBGV010000116.1:0-11587 GCA_964491485.1 uncultured Woeseiaceae bacterium
GCGTCACGATGGACGAGTACCTCGATTTCGCGCTCGACCTGCCGGAGACGCGGGCCGTCGGGCTGTTCGTGGAGACCGCACGCAACCCGGAAGGGTTTCGCGCCGCACTCGAGAAAGCGGCAACGAAGGGCATCCCGGTGGTCGCGGTGAAGGTCGGCCGCACGGAGCGCGCAGCCCGCCTGACCGTGTCGCACTCCGGCACGATGGCCGGCGACGATGCGACCTACGATGCACTCTTCGAGCACTACGGCGTACATCGCGTGCGCGACATGGACGAGCTCGCAACGGCGCTGATCCTGTTTGCCGAGCTGCCGCCGCCCGGACCGGGCGGGCTGGTCTGCCTGCACGATTCCGGCGGCGAGCGGCAGCTCATGGTCGATCTCGCGGACGCGGCGGGCGTGGAGCTTGCGGAGCTCACGCCGCAGACCGTGCGGGAGCTCGAGGGCATGCTCGATCCCGGGCTGCCCGCCGTGAACCCGCTGGACGCGTGGAGCCGCGGCGGCGAGAACGCGGGCGAGGTCATGAGCGACTGCCTTGCCGCCATGCTGCGCGACCCGAGCGCCGCGATGGGAGCCGTATTGCACGACCGCGCGCCGGGCGGCGTCATCTATCCCGCCTACGTCGATTACATGCGCAAGGCGCACGCCGCTTCCGGCAAGCCGGTGGCGCTGGTCGCTGCGCGACAGGGGACGGGCTCCGACGACCAGGTCGTCGGCGCGACCCACGAGAGCTTCCCCGTCCTCGACGGCGTGCCCGCCTTTCTCCGGGGCGTGCGCGCACTGTTCGAGCACCGCGACCGGAGGGCCGCGCCGCGGCCCAAGCCGCCGCACATCGAAACGCAGCGGCTTGCGAGCTGGCGGGAGCGCCTGCGCAATGGCGAGACGCTGCTCGAATACGAATCGCTTGCGCTGTTCGCGGCGGCCGGGCTTTCGGTCAATGCCTGCCGGCTGGTCGAATCGGAGGCGGAAGCGGCCGCGGCCGGTGCCGCGCTGGGTTACCCGGTCGCACTCAAGTCCGCAGCGCCGGGACTGCTGCACAAGACGGAGCACGGCGGCGTGCGCCTGAACCTTGCCGACGAGGCCGAGCTCATGGAGGCCTGGCAGAACCTCTCCGCGCGCCTGGGGCCGCGCGCGGTGGTCGCGCGCATGGCGGGCCAAGGCGTCGAGATGCTGCTCGGCGCGCGGCGCGACCCCCAGTTCGGGCCGGTGGTCCTGCTCGGTTTCGGCGGCGTGCACGCCGAGGTGCTGAAGGACGTCGCCTTCCTGCTGCCGCCGTTTGACAACGCGGAGGCGCGGCGCAGAATGGACCGGCTGAAGCTCCGCCCGCTGCTCGACGGCGCGCGCGGGCAACCCGCCTGCGACGTCGCTGCATTTGCCGAGCAGGCGGCGCTGTTCTCCGCCGTCGTGCACGCATTGCGCGAGGACATCGAGGAAATCGACATGAATCCCGTCATTGTCGGCGCCAGCGGCTGCGTTGCGGTGGATGCGCTGGTCGTCGGCAGGCGCGCGGACCCGGCGGCGGGACGGCATTCCGGGAGGTCACGGCCATGAGCATCGAAGCAATATCCGAGCACGTTCATTCCACCTGGCAGCGCGTGGCGGCGCGCGAGCTCGAGCACGCCGAAACGCGCTTCTTCATCGACGGCCGGTTCGTGGACGCGATCGACGGCGGCCGCTTCGAGAGCGTGAACCCCGCGACTTCCGAGGTCATCGCCTCGGTGGCCGCCGCCAACGAGAAGGACGTGGACGCGGCAGTGGCCGCCGCGCGCCGCGCATTCCGTTCCGGCGCCTGGTCGCGCATGAAGCCGCGCGAGCGCATGGAGATCCTGTACCGGTTCTGCGACCTGGTCGACGAGCACGCGGAGCAGCTGGCGGTGCTCGATACGCTGAACATGGGCAAACCCATCAGCGACATGCTGCAAATCGACCTGCCATCCGTCATCGAGACGTTCCGCTTCATGGCGGAGTGCATCGACAAGATCGAAGGCAGCGTGACGAACACCGAGGCGGACGTGATGCACTTCGTGCTGCGTGAGCCGCTCGGCGTCGTGGGCGCGATCTCCCCGTGGAACTACCCGCTCCTGATGGCGACCTGGAAGGTCGCACCGGCGCTTGCCGCGGGCAACTGCGTCGTCCTGAAGCCGGCGGAACAGGCGCCGCTGTCGTGCCTGCGCCTCGCGGAGCTGTTCGTCGAGGCCGGTGGACCGCCCGGAGTCTTCAACGTCATCAACGGCATCGGCGAAGTGGCGGGCAAGGCGCTCGCGCTGCACCCCGACGTCGACAAGATCACGTTCACCGGGTCGACCGAGGTCGGCAAACTCATGCTGCAGTACGCCGGCCAGTCCAACATGAAGAAGGTCGCGCTCGAGTGCGGCGGCAAGACGCCGCAGATCTTCATGGCCGACGTCGAGGATCTCGATCGTGCGGTCGCGGCGGCATACAACGGCGTGTTCGCGAACATGGGAGAGGTGTGCAACGCCGGCTCGCGCCTGCTCGTCGAGCGCCCGATCTATGCCGAATTCGTGGAGCGCTTCACGGCGTCCGGCAAGGACGCGTACGTGCCGGGCGATCCGCTCGACCCTGCGACCAACCTCGGTCCCCTCGTCACGCGCGAGGCGCAGCAGCGGGTGCTCGGGTACATCGAGGCCGGCCGCAAGGAAGGGGCGAAGCTCGTGTTCGGCGGCGACGTGCCGGCAGAGCTCGCGCAGGGTGCCTACGTCACGCCGGCGCTCTTCAGCGACGTGAAGAATTCCATGCGGATCGCGCAGGAGGAGATTTTCGGTCCGGTGGCGGCGGTGATCCCTTTCGAAGGGATCGACGAGGCGATCCGGATCGCCAACGACACCATCTACGGACTCGCTGCCGGCATCTGGACACGCGACCTGAACCGCGCCCATCGCCTGATCCGGGAGGTCGAGGCGGGCGTGGTGTGGGTGAACTGCTTCGACGAAGGCGACATGACCCAGCCTTTCGGCGGCTACAAGCAGTCCGGGAACGCGCGCGATAAGTGCCTGGACAGCCTGCTCAGCTACACGCAGACGAAGTCGGCCTGGATCCGCCTGACCTAGCGCGCCGGCGGCCGCGCCGCGAGGGCGCGGCCGCGAGGCTCGTTGTCCTGCGTCTCAGAGCTCCGGGGCGAGGTGCTGCGCCGCCTCGCAGAGCGCGGCGCCGAGCTCGGCCCGGCGGACCGCGTTCAGCCGCTGGGTCGGGCCGCCGATCGAGATCGTGCCCTGCACGTCACCGAGTGCGCCACGGATGACCGTCGCAACGGCGGCGTAGCCCTCCTCCAGCTCGTCCACGGAAACCGCGTAGCCGCGCTTCCTGATCTCGATCAGCTGCGGATGGAAGGCCTCCCGGTCCACCAGCGTCTTCGCCGTCAACGCCTTCAGCGGCGCCTCCAGTCGCTCGAGGCCGTTCTCGTCGAACGCGAGCAACGCCTTGCCGGTGGAGGTGGCGTGCAGCGGCCAGCGGGTGCCGACGTTGCCCGCGGCACCCAGCACGTAACTGCCCGCGACCTCGTCCAGGATCAACATGCTGTCGCCGACCGGCACCTCGAGCGTCGCCGTCTCGCCGCTCGAGCGCGCCAGCGCCTTGAGAATCGGGCGCACCCGCCGCCGCAGGTCGCTGCTCGACAGCGCCTGCACACCGAGCGCCATCAGGCCCGGCCCCAGGCTGTACGCACTGGTGGCCGGATTGCGCTCGATGAGGTTCTCGCTCTGCAACGCCCGGAGCAGCCGGTGCGTCGTCGTCTTGTTCAGTCCAGAGCCGCGCGACAGCTCCGCCAGCGACATCTCCGGCCGCTCCGCCGTAAACAGCTTCAGCAGCCGGATCGCCCTCAGCGCCGCCTGCGCCCCCTGCGGTGGTCTCGTATCCAGCATCTACCCTTGCACCATATTGTGGTTGTGGATTCCACATTATGGCATTTACGGGGACACCCATCAATTCGCCGCACCCGCTGAGCGCCACGAGCCCTCAATTCGAGACATCCATCAGCCCGCGGAGATCCGCATTCCGCGATGATCCGCCCAGCCTTGTAGCCGGAAGCCCGGTCACATCGCCGCTGGGGCCCTGGCGCGACGGCATCGGCCGCGTTCGATGGGTGCCCCATAACCGGTCCCATAGCCGCCATAGCCCGTCCGTTGAGTCCGATGGGTGTCCCGGAAAGATCCGAGTCCGATGGGTGTCCCGGAATGATCCCGGAATCGGGTCCGATGGGTGTCCCGGAATGAGCGGGATCAGCGCTCCGCGAGAATCCGGCGGGCCGCGTTGTAGCCGGGGGCGCCGGTGACTCCGCCGCCTGGGTGGGTTCCGGCGCCGCAGAGGTAGAGGCGTTCGATGGGTGTCCCGTAATGGGCCCAGCCGGGGAGCGGGCGCATGAGGAAGAGCTGGTCGAGGGAGAGGTCGCCGTGGAAGATGTTGCCTTCGGTGATGCCGAAGGTCTGCTCGAGGTCGAGGGGGGTGAGGACCCGGCGGGCGATGACGGCGCGGGGGACGTTGGGGGCGTAGCGGGCGATGATTTGCGTGACGCGGTCGCCGAGCTCCTCGCGGCGGGCGTTCCAGTCGCCCTGCGCGAGGCGGTAGGGGACGAACTGGACGAAGCAGGTCATGACGTGCCGGCCGTCCGTGGCGAGGCCGGGGTCGACGTTCGACGCCACCACGCAGTCAACCCAGAGGACGTCGGGCAGCGCGCCGCGGCGCGCGGCGTTGTAGCTGTCCTCCGCTTCCTGCAGTGAAGGCGCGAGGGTGAAGAGGCTGCGTTGCACGGGATCGTGCGTGGCCGGCATGCCGCGCACGGCAGGCTCCTCGGCAAGCACGTAGTTCACTTTCGCGCACGGCCCCGCCATGCGGATGCGCGCGACCGCGCGCCGGAAATCCTCGTCGAGTCCTTCGGGTACGAGCTCCAGGAACGTGCGCCGCGGATCCGCGTTCGACACGACGAGGTCTGCCGCGAACGCGCGCCCGTCGGCAAGGGTCACCCCCCGCGCGCATCCGGCGGCGACGTCGATGCGGGCCACGGCGGCGTCCGTCAGGATCTCGACGCCGGCATCCCGGCATGCGCCGGCCATGGCCTCGGTGATCGCCCCCATGCCGCCGATGACGTGCCCGGCGAAACCCTGCCGGGTCTCCTCGTCGCCCCCGCTCAGCAGGTGAAACAGCAACCCCATGGCGGTACCCGGCTGGTACGGCCCGCCGTGCTTCCCGTACAGGCTGTTCGACAGCACCAGCCGCTTGACCGCGTCGGATGCGAACTCGCGATCGAGGAGCTCGCCGAGCGAGCCGGTCAGGAACCTGAGCAGCGCGCCGGCCTCGCTCCCCCGCATGCCGCGGAAACGCCGCCCGAGGCGCACCAGCTCGAGCAGCCGGCCCAGTCCGCGGCGCCCGAGATCGGGCGGCGCCTCGAGGAAGAACGGCTGCAGCCACGCGGCAAGCCGCTTGAGCTCGTCCTCGATCTCGAAGAAGCGCTGCCGGTCGCCGGGAGCTTGCGCGTCGAGCTCCGCCGCCATGCGGCTCCGGTCGTTCCACCACGAGATGACGCGGCCGTCGGGCAACGCGGTCTGCACGCCGGGATCGCAGGCGACCATCCTGAGGCCGTAGCGCGCAAGCCCGAGATCGCGAATCACTTCCGGGCGCAGCATGCTCGCGATGTAGGACGCGGTCGACACGCGGCACCCGGGCGCCCGTTCCGGATCGATTTCCTCCGTCACGGCGCAGCCGCCGACCACGGAGCGTCGCTCCAGCACCAGCACATTGAGCCCCGCCTGCGCGAGGTAACCTGCCGTCACCAGGCCGTTGTGGCCCGCGCCGACGACGATCGCATCGTATTTCCGCGGCATCGGCCGCGGAGCATAGCCCAGCATCTCGCTCGCGCGTCATTCCGCGAACCATCATGTGGAACGACGCCGCTGCCGCCCCGATGGCCGCTGTGATAATCTGCGGTCGATCCGGCGGCTGACAATACATCCAGAACGGGCACGCCGCGATCAGGCAGCGCCGCGATCGATCTCACGCAGGAACGAAGTGTTGACAAAGATCGGCACCGTGCCGAACGCACTCA
The DNA here is from genome assembly GCA_964491485.1 of uncultured Woeseiaceae bacterium. Lineage (GTDB taxonomy): Bacteria > Pseudomonadota > Gammaproteobacteria > Steroidobacterales > Woeseiaceae > IDS-8. The sequence goes on from CAZBGV010000116.1 coordinate 6,055, forward strand.
CGGTTACTTGAGATGTCTCTCGTCACTCTCGAGCTCTCGTCGCACCTTGCCGTCATCACGCTGAATCGGCCGGACAAGCTGAACGCGATCAACGCGGCCATGCTCGACGAGCTCGAGTGCGTGCTGGATACCGCGGAAGCGAACGAGGACGTGCGCGCGATCGTGCTGCAGGGCGCGGGCCGCGCTTTCTCGGCAGGCTTCGATCTCGGCTCCCCGGCCTTCGACAGCGGCGACCCGGAAGAAATACGCCGCGAGCTCGCGCGCGATTTCCGCGGCATCCTGCGTTTCTGGGATTGCCCGAAGCCCGTCATCGCCGCGGTGCACGGCTACTGCCTCGGCAGCTCGCTCGAGATCTGCGCGCTCTGCGACGTGACCGTGGCCGCCGACGACTGCGTATTCGGCGTGCCGGAAGCAGGTTACGGCAGCGGCATCGTCTGCCTGGTGCTGCCCTGGATCGTGGGCCTCAAGGCCGCGAACGAGATGCTGCTGACGGGGGGCAACATCGACGCCCGCAGGGCTTTGAGTCTCGGGCTGGTCAACGAGGTCGTTCCGGCGGGCGACCTGCGCGCGGCCGCCGCCGCGACCGCGCGTCGTATCGCCGCCAACGATGCGCTTGCAGTGCGCCTGACCAAGGAAGCGATCCACAAAAGCCTCGAGATCCGGGGCTTCCGGCGCGCGCTGGAAGCCGCCTTCGAGTACGACGTGCGTATCGAGACGACGTCCACACCCGAATCCGAGGCTTTCAACAGCGTCATGGCCAAAGACGGCCTGAAAGCCGCGCTCGCCTGGCGCGCGTCGCAGGTTTCCGAATAGGCCGGGTGGTGTCCTGTCCGGTTGATCCCTCGCTTGGATTTCACGCTTGCATGTTCGGCCCGCGCGGCGCGCCGACGGGGCGTGGCTGCAACCATGGCGCACAGGCACGGCGACGCAGGACGGAAAAAGAGGACGAAATGCAGCAAGGAATCATCCGGACAGGATGCCTGAAATGACCTCCAGACCCGGCAATCGCATGGCTGAATTGCGCAGCTTCATGAAGCGGCATCCGAAAACGGACGTCATGGAGCTCCTCATCGCCGATCTCGCCGGCGTGCTGCGCGGCAAGCGCATCCGCCGCGATGAATTCGCGCATGCGTTCCGCGACGGCTTCTGCCTGCCGGGCGGCGCGGTGCTGCTCGACACGCTGGGTGAGGTCGTGCCGGACATCCGCTATACCGCCGAGGACGGCGATCCGGACGTCTTTGCCTCGATCGTGCCCGGCAGCCTCGCGCCCGTGCCCTGGGCGAAACGGCCGACGGCGCAGGCATTGTTCCGCCTGCAAACGCGCGACGGCGAACCGTTTTTCGCCGACCCGCGTCACGTGCTCGAGCGCGCGGCGCAGCCGCTCCGCAAAATGAAGCTCGGCATCGTGATGGCGGCCGAGCTCGAGTTCTATCTGCTCGACGGCAGAACCGACCGCCCGACCGCGAAGGTCTCGCACGTCCCCGGCGTCGGACGGCCGCAGGTCGGCCCGCAGGTCTACCATCCCGACGACCTCTGGGACCTCGAGAATTTCCTGAACGACGTGAACGACGCCTGCGCGGCGCAGAACATTCCGATCGGCACGACGACTTCCGAGTTCGCCCCCGGCCAGTTCGAGATCAACCTGCACCACGTCGCCGATCCGGTGCTCGCCTGCGACCACGCCGTGCTCATGAAGCGCGTCGTGAAGGCCATCGCGCGCCGCCACGGCTTCGTCGCCTGCTTCATGGCGAAACCCTTCGAGGACACGGCGGGCTCCGGCCTGCACATCCACGTGAGCCTGGTCGACGCGGAGGGCCGCAACTGGTTCTCCGCCGGCAAGGAGCGCGCCGCCGCCCCGCCCTACGGCGCCCGGTTGCGTCACGCCGTGGGCGGGCTCGCGAAGACGATGGCCGAATCGACCGCCATCTTCGCGCCCAACGCCAACTCCTACCGCCGGCTGCGCCCCGACAGTTTCGCGCCCGTTGAACCCAACTGGGGCGCGAACCACAGGAACGTCGCGCTCAGGATCCCGGTATCGAACGCCGCGAATCTCCGCATCGAGCACCGTACGTCCGGCGCGGACGCGAATCCCTATCTCGTCACGGCCGCCATCCTCGCGGGCATCCACCACGGCATCGAGACGCGCTGCGAGCCGGGCCGCATGGTCGAGGAGCACGACGTCGTCCGGCCGACGGCCAGGATTCCGAATCGCTGGGACGCCGCCATCGACCGCTTCGAAAAGAGCAAAATCCTGCCGCGCTATCTCGGTGAGGAATATTGCCGCACGTACGCGCGCAACCGGCGCGACGAGTCACGGCGCTTCCACAACGTGATCCCGAACGTCGACTTCGACTGGTACCTGCGGGCGGTGTGATTCGCGCGCCCGGCCGGCAGCGCGCCGGCCGGGACTGCCGATGTGCCGCAGGCTACCGCGCGGTCACTGCCCCGAGGTCCCGCCCGATCCGCCTCCCCGCGAGCACGAAGTGCCAGGCGGACCACGGCATGATGACGACGGCGACGATGAGCAGGCCGTAGCGCATCGACTCGGCGCCAAGGGAAGGCGCCAGCGCATCGCTCAGCTGGCCGGCGAGCAGCGGGCCCAGTCCGAGCCCGATGATGTTGATGATGAACAGGAGCAGCGCCGACGCGACCGCGCGCATGCGCAGCGGCACGAGCCCCTGCACCTGCGCGAACGCCGCGGGCAGGTAGACCTGCGACAGCATCACCGGCAGCACGAACAGCAACAGCGCCAGGCGGGCGTCGTGCATCAGGTACACGAGCACCTGGAACAGGCAGCCGAGGGCCATGGACCACGCGACACCGGCCAGCGAGCGGGCGGCGCCGTGCCGCCCGAGGCGATCGACGAACCAGCCGCCGCCCGCGAACCCGATCCCGCCGGCGATCCCGAGCACCAGCCCGAGCCACAGCCCGATCGCCGCCAGGTCCATGCCGTACGAACGGTGTAGCAGCAGCGGAAAAAAGCTGATCACCGCGTAGCCGTTGAATGACGCGAGCGCAGAGCCGAGCGCCAGGTGGATGAATGAACGCCGTTCGCGCAGGAAAGCCAGGGTACGCAGGATTCCCGGCCGCGCCGCGCCGTCGCGCCGGCCTTCCACGAGCCCGCGACGCGGCTCTTCGATCGTGAACCGGACCAGCAGCGCGAGCACGAGCCCCGGCACGCCGACGAGAAAGAACGCCTCCCGCCAGCCGACGTGCTCCGCGACCCAGCCGCCCGAGAGATACGCGAGCATGATTCCGGCCGAAATGCCGAGGGTGAAAATGCCCATCGCGGTCGCGCGTTCCTGCGGCCCGTAAAGGTCCGCGATCATGGAGTGCGCCGGCGGGCTGCAGCCGGCCTCGCCGATGCCGACGCCGATGCGCGCGAGCGCGAGTTGCGTGGCGTTAACGGCCAGCCCGGAGAGCGCCGTCATGCCGCTCCAGATGGCGAGTGCGACAGCGATCAGGTTGCGCCGGTTCCAGCGATCGGCGAGCAGCGCAATCGGCACGCCGAGCGCCGCGTAAAACAGCGCGAACGCGGTGCCCGCGAGAAACCCGAGCGCGGTGTCGCTCAGGCCGAAGTCCGCCTTGATCGCCGGCAGGAGGATCGCGAGGATCTGCCGGTCCACGAAGTTGAACGTGTACACGACCGTGAGCACGGCCAGCACGTAGCGCCTGCCTGGAATGCGGACCGGCGCCGGCGCAGCGGGCATCGGTTCGGCAGCCACGCCGTTCAGCCGGGGCGGCGCATCAGGAGAGCACCGAGCGGAGCGCGAAAAAGTAGACGATCGCGAGGACCGCGCCGGCCGGCACGGTCACCAGCCACGATGCGAAGATCCGCCCGACGACGCGCAGGTCGATCGCCTCGATGCCGCGCGCCATGCCGACGCCGAGGATCGCGCCGACGAGCGTGTGGGTCGTCGAGATCGGCAGGCCGGTGCCGGAGGCGACGACGATCGTGCTCGCGGCCGCCAGCTCGGCGGCGAAGCCACGGCTCGGCGTGAGCTGCGTGATCTTCTCACCGACCGTGGCGATGACGCGCCGGCCGAAAGTTGCGAGGCCGACGACGATGCCGATGCCGCCCAATACCAGCACCCACGTCGGCACCGGGCTGTTGGAGCCGACGATGCCGGTATCGGCGACACTGATCACCGCCGCGAGCGGCCCGATGGCGTTCGCGACGTCGTTCGAGCCGTGCGCGAACGCCATCGAGCACGCGGTCACGATCATGAGCACCCCGAAGACCCGCTCGACCGTGTAGAAGTGCTGCTTCTTCTCGAGCTTGCGATCGGGCTCGATACGGCGGATGAAGAAGGCGCCGATCGACGCCACGACCGTCGCGATCACCGCGGCCAGCGCATAACTGAAGCCGGCGCTCACATGCAGTCCGACGTGCGCGAGACCCTTCATTATGGTCACCAGCGTCACGGTGAACGCGGCAAGGAACATGTAACCCGGCACGTAGCGCTTGGCGCGATCCAGCGGATCGGGATGGGCGAGAATCAGGCGTTGCACGCTGACGAAGATCAGGTAAGCCAGCGTGCCCGCGATCACCGGCGAGATGATCCAGCTCATGACGATCCTGCCGACGCCGCCCCACTGTACCGCTTCAATGCCGATGCCGACGGCGCCAAAGCCGACGATCGCTCCCACGATCGAATGCGTGGTCGACACCGGCCAGCCCTTGCGCGATGCGATCAGAAGCCAGGTGCCTGCCGAGAGCAACGCAGCCAGCATGCCGTAGATCAGGAGTCGCGGCGTGTCGCGGAACACAGCGGGGTCGACGATCCCGTTGCGGATCGTCGACGTCACTTCGCCGCCCGCGAGCACCGCGCCCAGGAACTCGAACACTGCCGCGACCAGCAAAGCTTTCCTGATCGTCAGCACCTTCGAGCCGACCGAGGTCGCCATCGCGTTCGCGACGTCGTTGGCACCGATGCCCCAGGCCATGAACAGCCCGAATGCCGCCGCGAGCGCGACGTAGACGATCTCCGACTCCATTCAGTCCCCGGCGGTTCTTCTTTTGTTATCGCAGGCCGCAGTGCTCAGTGTGAAAGCAGCAGCTCGAGGCGCCGTCCCACTCGCTCGGCCATGTCCGCGATCTCGCCGGTAAGCTCGATCACGCGATACAGGAAAACGACGTGCACGGGATTCATCCCGTCTTCGATGGAAAACAGCTCGGCGCGCAGCTTCGCCTGGATGTTGTCCGTTTCGGTCTCGATCCGGTCCAGCTCCTCGATGAGGGACGACACCAGCGAGACCTCGGCGCCGCGGAAGCCGCTCGTGAACAGCTCGTCCAGCTCGCGTACGCTTTTGCGCGCCTGCTTCGCCGCGTCGACGCAGCGTTGCACGAACTGCAGGAAATGCTCGGCGATGGGCTGCGGAATCTCCATCCGCCGGCCGAGCACGAGACCTGAGACGTCCTTGGCACGGTTCGCCATTTTGTCCTGCACCAGGAGCAGCTCCAGCAGGTCCTCGCGGGGCACCGGCATGAACAGGCTCTTCGGCAGGTGGATGCGGATCTCCTTCTTCATGT
>CAZBGV010000117.1:0-11394 GCA_964491485.1 uncultured Woeseiaceae bacterium
CACCTCGAGCAGGATGTGCACGCCGCCGCGCAGGTCGAGGCCGAGCGCCATCGGCCGGAGGCCGAGCGCCCGGATCCATGCGGGCAGCGCGGGCGTCAGCGTGAGCGACACGCCGTCGTCCGGGTAGCGGTCGCGCAGCAGCGCGAGCGCGCGCTGCTGGTCGGTCACCGACTCGAAGCGCACCACGACGTTGCCGCCTTCGAGGTACGCCGCCTCGGGCGCGAGTCCGTCCGCCACGAGGAACTGGGTGACCTCTCCGACCCTCTCGGTCGTGAGTGTCTCTTCGCCCTGCCCCGAGATCTGCACCGCCGGCGCCGAGCCGTAAACGTTCGGCAGCGCGAACAGCACGCCGAGCAGCAGGCTGCCCAGCACCACGAGATTCAGCCAGGTGGGGTAACGGTTCATGGGTTGGCGGGGGAACCGCGCGTCAGGCGGCGTCTATCGTGCCCTTCGGCACCACGGCGGAGACGGTAGACTTCTGCACCTTGATCTCGACGTTGTCCGCGATCTGCAGCGTCGCGTAATGGTCGCTGACCCCGGTGATCCTGCCGAGGAGCCCGCCGACGGTGACGACCTCGTCGCCCACCGAAAGCGCCGCGACCAGCTCGCTGTGCGCCTTCTGGCGCTTCTGCTGCGGACGGATCAACAGGAAATAGAACGCCCCGAACATCACGAGCAGCATGATCACGAAGCTGAATGGGTTGCCCTGTGCGGCAGCGTCCTGGGCGTAGGCGTTGCTGATGAAGAAATCCATGTAAATCCGGCGTATGAGCCCGGCGGCGATACCAGCCGCGTATTATGGCACAGGTCTCCGCGAGTTCGACACGCCCGGTACGGACGCGGAGCCTCCGTGCCCGGCGCCCGGGCGCCGCCGGAGCGCGGCCCGGCCTCCGCAGGATCGTCACGAGTCCTCCGCGTAGCGAGCCCTCAGGGCCGCCGTGAAGGCCGCGAGCGTGTCCGCCGCGATCGCTTCCCGCAGGTCCGACATGAGCCGCTGGTAATAGCGCAGGTTGTGCACAGTCGCGAGCCGCGGGCCGAGCATCTCGCCGCATTTCTCGAGATGGCGCAGGTAGGCGAGGCTGTAGTGCCGGCAGGTGTAGCAGTCGCAGGCGGGATCCGGCGGGCCCGTGTCGTCCGCGTAGCGCGCGTTGCGCAGCTTCACGACGCCGCGCGACGTGAAGAGCTGCGCGTTGCGCGCATGGCGGGTCGGGATGACGCAGTCGAAGAGGTCGATGCCCTCGCGCACGGCCTCCGCGATGTCGACGGGCATGCCGACGCCCATGAGGTAGCGCGGCCGGTCCTCCGGCATCGCCGGCACCAGCTGCTCCAGCACCTCGAGGCGCTCGGCCTCCGGCTCGCCGACGGCCAGTCCGCCCACCGCGTAGCCGTCGAAACCGATCTCGACCAGTCCCGCGAGCGAGGCCCGGCGCAGCGCGTGGTAGACCCCGCCCTGCACGATGCCGAACAGCGCTTCGCCGCGCGTCGGCGCCGCCGCGCGCAGCTCGTCGAAGCGCCGGCGGCTGCGCCCGGCCCAGCGCAGCGAGAGCGCCATCGACTGCCGCGCCTCGCTTTCGGTGGCCGGGTACGGCGTGCACTCGTCGAACACCATGGCGACGTCGGCGTCGAGATCGTGCTGCACTTCCATCGAGCGCTCCGGCGAGAGGAACACGGGATCGCCGTTCACGGGCGAGCGGAAGCGCACGCCCTCCTCGGCGACCTGCGCCATCTCGGCGAGGGAGAACACCTGGAAGCCGCCGGAATCCGTGAGGATCGGTCCCTGCCAGTGCATGAAGTCGTGCAGGCCGCCGTGCGCCCGGATCACATCGGTGCCGGGCCGCAGCATCAGGTGGAAGGTGTTCCCGAGGATGATCTCGGTGCCGCTTTCCGCGACCTCCTCCGGCGTGACCGCCTTGACGGTGCCGTACGTGCCCACCGGCATGAACGCGGGCGTTGCGACCCGGCCGCGGCGGAACGTGAGCGTGCCGCGGCGCGCGCGACCGGAGCGATGCGTCACATCGAGGCGCATGCGCTCTCCTCCCGGCGCGGGCGTGGCGGCAGCAGCAGCATGGCGTCGCCGTAGCTGTAGAAGCGATAGCGCCGCGCAACGGCGTGCCGGTAGGCCTCCAGCACGAGACGCGTGCCGCCGAAGGCCGCGACCAGCATCAGGAGCGACGAGCGCGGCAGGTGAAAGTTGGTGAGCAGCACGTCGACGGCACGGAACCGGTAGCCCGGGACGATGAAAAGATCGGTCTCGCCGTCGAGCGGGCGGAGCGTCCCCGAGGCAGCGGCGCTTTCGAGCGCGCGCACCGAGGTGGTGCCGACGGCAACCACCCGCCCGCCCGCGGCGCGCGTCGCGTTGACGGCATCGCACACCGACTGATCGACCATCACGCGCTCGGCGTGCAGCCGGTTGTCGGCGACGAGCTCCGCGCGCAGCGGCTGGAAGGTGCCGGCGCCGACGTGCAGCGTGACGAAGGCCCGGCGCACGCCTTGCCGGGCGAGCGCCTCGAGCATGCCGGCGTCGAAGTGCAGGCCCGCCGTGGGGGCCGCCACCGCGCCGGGGCGACGCGCGAACACCGTCTGGTAGCGCAGGGCGTCCGTGCTGTCCGCGGCGCGCCCGAGATACGGCGGCAGCGGCACTTCGCCCGAGCGCTCGAGCAGCGGCTCGACCGGCGTCGAGAAGTCGAGCTCGTAGAGCTCGCCGCGGCGCGCGGCGACGGTCGCCGTGCCGCCGTCGACGTCGATGCGCATCCCGGGCCGCGGCGGCTTGCTCGCCTTCACGTGCGCGAGGATGCGCGTGGGCGCGACGATGCGCTCGACGAGGATCTCCACGGCGCCGCCGGTTTCCTTGCGGCCGGGAAGGCGCGCGCGGATGACGCGGGTGTCGTTCAGCACGAGCAGGTCATCCCTGGCGAGATACGCCGGCAGATCCGCGAAGTGCCGGTCGGAGAAGCTTTCTTGCCCCACGTCGATCACCAGCAGGCGGCTGTCGCCGCGCCGCGGTGCCGGATGGGTGGCGATCAGCCCGGGCGGCAGCTCGTAATCGAAGTCGCTCTGCCTCATGGGCGCGGATGTTAACGTCTCCCGCCCCGGCGAGGGGCGCGAGCTGCCGGCGGCGTGCTCCCGGCGCGCGCCGAAGGCGATCAGATGCGGCGTCCGGGAACGCGATGAACCTCGACGGGCGGCGCCGCGACCCGGGCCGGCGGCCGCTTGTCATCGAAGCGCCAGAGCAATCCCTGGCGCTCGTCCGGGATCTCGATCGAAAGCACCTCGCGCTTCTTGTCGCGCATGATCTCGATCTCGAGCGTTTCGCCCGGCTGGTAGGAAGCGAGGATGCGCAGCGCGTGCGCGACCGACTGCGGCTCGCGTCCGTCGATGCGCTGGATGACGTCGCCGTCCTTCAGCTTGAGATCGTCGTCGCCGGGCGCCCGCACCACGAGGAGCCCGCTCTCCGTGCCGAAATAACGCCCGAGCTCCTTCGTCAACGACACCATCTCCATGTCGCCCCATTTCCCGGCGCCGTGGAACACGAACCACGGTGCGCCCGGTGCGCCCGGGGCACGCGGCGCCACCGGCATCTGCCAGGACGGGTCCCAGTGGAACGCGAACAACGACGATTTGCGCGGCTCCAGGTTGACGGTGCCGCGGCGGCCGTCGCGCAGGTACGCCACTTCGAGCTCGTCGCCCTCCACGACACCCTGCATGAAATCGAGCAGCTTGCGGTTCGCTTGCTCTGCCGTGGGCGCACTCAGCGATTCGCCGTTGATCGCGACCAGCACGTCGCCGGCCCGCAGGCCCGCCTCCTCGGCGGCGCTGCCGGGCGTCACGCCCACGACTTCCACACCCTCGACCGGGCCCTTCCGCTCGCCGCCGCCGATCGTCACACCGAGCACGGGCCGGTCGAGCGCCATCAGGCGTTGTCCGATCATCGCCATTTCCGGCAGCCGCCGCCGGCTGAGCTCGGCCACGTGCGCCGCGGCTTCGGCAAGCCGCTCCTCGGCCTCCCTGAGCTGCACTTCCATCGCTTCGGCGCGCGGCGCCACGTACGCGGCTTCGCGCTCCGCCTGCACCCTTGCATCGCGCTCGCGTACCGCTTCCGGTTCCTGCGCCGCGGCAGGCGCCGCCGCCAGCGCCGCCAGCAATGCCATGGCCGCGGCGGAGCCCTGTAGGGTCGATCTCATGTCGTTCACTCCCGCATGTAAGGCACCCGACTCGAGACTCGATGCTTCGAGCGTGCCGTCAATGCATAGATTGGCGAGCCTTCCCGATCGTCGCAGCAGCATGCCCGGCAATACCCCGGAGGCTAGAAAGCGTTGCGCTGTGCCTGCGCGGCGCGCAGCTGCACGAGCAGGTTCATGAGGCGCACGCGCTCACGCCAGTAGAGCTCCTCCTGGTCGGCCGCCATCCTGAGCGGCGCCTGGTTGAGCCGGTAATCGATCGCCGCGATCTGGTCCTCGACCGCGGCAATCGTCGCAGCCGTGCCGACGCGCACGACCTGCGGTTCCTCCGGCAGCGCGCGCAGGTCCTGCTCGAGCTGCTGCGACCGGACCATCAGCGCGCGCAGCGTGCGCAAGCGCACGGCGTCGCGATCGGCGCGATACGGCGGCTCGGTCGGGAAACTCTGCCGCGCGTCCTCGCGCGGCGGGTCCGCCGGCGACAGCAGGTCGAAATTCAGGACGCCGAGCACCACGGCGGCAGCGAGCCCGGCGCCCGCGAGCCAGCGCGTGTGCGCCGCCGGCGGACGCCTGAGCAGACCCTCCGCGCGCGCCTGCGCCTCGATGCGCTGCCACACGGCACGCGGCGGCACCGTGTCCGGCAGCGCCGCGAGCTTCGCGTGCAGGAGCTCGCGCTCGGCTACTCCCAGTCCGCACGTCATGGCGTCTTCCTGGTCCTCCGTCTCCGAAGTCATCTTCATCCTCCCGCCGGGCACCGGGTCCCCGGGGCTCGGCAGCCACGGCCATCGACGCACGGCCGATCCGGCCGGTTCAACGGGCGGCACGCCATCAGCAGCCGTCCAGCAGCGGATCGGCCGCCGCCCTCTCGCTCGTCCCGGCGGTCTCCGCCTCCAGCAGCGGCCGCAGCCGCTGGTAGGCGCGCGACAGCTGCGATTTCGAAAAGCTCTCGGTCTTGCCCATCGCGTCCGCAATCTCGCGGTGCGTGAAGCCCTCGACGTCGTGCAGCCAGACGACGGCGCGAGCCAGCGGCGACAACGTGCCGAGCGCGGCGTCGAGATCCAGCGCCTGGTCCGGGTGAGCCGGCACGCCCAGGCCGGCGCGGTTCGGCAGCACCTCTTCCCAGTCGTCGTCCAGGCTCTGTCCGCGGCTGTGCCATGCCGACCTCAGGAACATGAGCGCCTTGGTCACCGCGATCCGGCGGATCCAGCTGCCGAGCGGTGCGTCGCCGCGGAAATCGCGGATGCTGCGCATCACCTCGAGAAACGTGTCCTGGAGCAGGTCCTCGGCATGCGCCGGCACCCGGGTGAAGCGCAGGCACAGCGAGTACACGGCCGGTGCGAACGCGCGGTAAATGACCTCGTGCGCGCGCGGGTCGCCGCGCGCCGCCTGCCGGACGATGCCCGGGTCGATCTGCTTGTCCGTGAATCGGCTCACCCGCGCCAGGATCCTCATTGGAATCTCTGCACAAGGGCAAAGCGAAGCTTCGCCCTTGCTCCCCGCGCTGTCAGTCGCTTACGCGACCGGCGCGGCGGGGCATCCGTACCCCGCAGGGAAGCTCTGCACGGTGTGCAGGGCTTCCCTCTCGCGGCCTGCCCGGGTCGCGGGACCGGAACCGGACGGCATCGATCCTTCGATGCCCGAGCGGGGCGGAGCGTCGCAGCCGGGCCCGCTTCGGTGCCCTGTTATACTCCGTCCCGCGAGCCGGGATGGCGGAACTGGTAGACGCGCCGGACTCAAAATCCGGTTCTGGCAACAGAGTGCGAGTTCGATTCTCGCTCCCGGCACCACGTGACGAGTGCGCCGCACCACGATAACGAACCACTGAGCCACCGAGACGAAGAGGGCCCCCGGCCCCAGGGCAATCTGCCGAGACATGAAATTCTGCTCCAACTGCGGCGGGCCCGTGACCCGACGGACACCGCACGGCGACACGCGGCACCGCTGGGTCTGCGAGCGCTGCGGCACCGTCCACTACGAGAACCCCAAGGTCGTCGTGGGCTGCGTGCCGGAGCGGGAAGGCCGCGTGCTGCTCTGCAAGCGCGCCATCGAGCCGCGCAGCGGTTACTGGACCGTGCCCGCGGGGTTTCTCGAGCTCGGAGAAAGCATCGCCGAGGGCGCGATGCGTGAGACGCGCGAGGAAGCGTGCGCCGAGGTGCGGCTCGGCCACCTGTTCGCTTCCGTGGACGTGATCGACGCGGGCCAGGTTCACCTGTTTTTCACCGCGACCCTGCTCGGCGGCTTCGCGGCCGGCGAGGAGACCGAAACCGTGGCGCTGTTCGCACCGGAGGACATTCCGTGGGACGACATCGCCTTCAGGAGCGGGCGCTTCGCGCTGGAGAAATACCTCGAGGATGGCGGCCGCAACAACGGGGTGCACCTGCACCGGATCAGCCACGGCGAGTAGCGCAGGCACTCGGCAGCAGGTCCCGCCTCAGCGGCCGCGCGCTGCCCGCGTACCGGTCGTCCGTCGAGACAGGCTCGTCAGTCGGCCCGCGCCGCGGCCGGGGTGGCGACGGCGGCGGCGATGCGCTGCTCGAGCTCTGCCGGCGGCAGGTAACCGCTGATCAGCGTGCCGTCCTCCAGCACGATGGCGGGCGTGCCGCGCAGCCCGACCTGCTGGCCCAGGGAATAGTGTTCCTCGACGATGGACGCGTCGCACTGGCGCGATTCGAAGTCCCGGTCGAGCTTCGCGAGGGTCAGTGCTTCCCTCTGGTCCGGCGCGCACCACACGCGCTCGGCCGTCTTCCATGCCTTCGAGCCCGGTCCGTCGCGCGGGTACAGCAGGTAGCGGACCTCGATGCCCTCGGCGAGATAGTCGTCGATCTGGCTGTGGAAGCGGCGGCAGAAGGTGCAGTACACGTCGGTGAAGACGGTGACGACGTGCTGCACGTGCTCCGGTGCAAAAACGATGGCCTGGTCGTCCGGGACGCGATCGAGCATCGTGACGCGAGCGGCGTTGCGCGTCTCCTCCGTCAGGTTGACCTTGGCGTCGATGTCGTAGAGCTCGCCCTCCAGCAGGTACTTGCCGTCGGCCGAGAGGTACGCCACGACCGTGCCCTTGCGGACGGTGTACCAGCCCGGGATGGGGCTCGCCTCGACGTCCTTCGCGGCCACGCCCTCGAAAGTCTCGGTGGCCTTCGCCCGGACGCGCTCGAGCTCGGTGGGCTCGTCCGCGGCCGCCGCCAGGGGCGCGGCGCAGCAGGCAGCCAGGATCAGGGTGGCAGGTATTTTCATTGCAGGCGTCCGGCTCCGGGTTCGGGTTATCAGGTTCGACCGGCCGTGCCGATGCCGGTTCCGGAGCGGCAGTTTACCCCTATTCAGCCCCGGGGATGATGCTGGCTGTGCAGGTCCTTGAGGCGCTCGCGCGCCACGTGCGTGTAGATCTGCGTCGTCGACAGGTCGCTATGGCCGAGCAGGAGCTGCACGACGCGCAGGTCCGCGCCGCGGTTCAGGAGATGGGTCGCGAACGCGTGCCGCAAGCTGTGCGGCGACAGCTTCTTCTTGATGCCGGCCTTCTGCGCGTAGCGCTTGATGATGTGCCAGAACGCCTGGCGCGTCATGCGATCGCCCCGGCGGGTCGGAAAAAGGTAATCCGTCTGCCGCTCGAGCAGGATCTCCATGCGCGGGCTCTCGATGAATTCGGACAGCCAGCGGAGCGCCTCGTCGCCGAGCGGGATCAAGCGCTCACGATCGCCCTTGCCGACGATCCGGAGGACGCCCTGGTTGAAGTTCACCTGCGACTGCCTGAGGTTGATCAGCTCCGAAACACGCAGGCCGGTCGCATACAGGAGCTCGAGCATCGCGCGATCGCGGTGGCCGAGCGGCTCATCCGTGTTCGGCGCCTGCAGCAGGGCATCGACTTCGTCCTCGGTGAGCGTCTTGGGCAGCGAGCGGCCGATCCGCGGCATGTCGATATCGGCGGTCGGATCGTTGTCGCGCAGGCCCTCCTGCATCATGTAGCGGAAAAAGCGCCGGAAGCTCGAGAGCTGGCGCGCCGTCGAGCGCGGCTTGGCGCCGCTCTCGACCCGGCGGGCGAGGAAATCGAGCAGGTCGGCTTTCTCGGCCTCCTCGATCGGGATGTTGCGCTCCGAGAGGCCGCGCCACAGGGTCATGAGATCGGCGCGGTAGGCGCCGAGCGTGTTCGCGGACAAGCCGCGCTCCGTCCAGATCGCATCCAGGAAGCGATCGACCAGTTGTTCGGAACGAGTGACCTCGGTCGTTTCGGACTTGTTTTGAGGGTCGGCCATCGTCGCCATGCAGGTCCTTCCGCCATCCCCTGGCGTTGCTCGCCGTCGCGATCTCTGCGCGCTGTTCTTCGCAAGCATTCCCGCATGCGCGGGAAGCTGCCACGCAGATTGGTACGGCCCGCGCCGGCGATCCCGTTGCCAAGCGACGGATTTACAGAGCTTTTGAGTATGCGCAGGGCTCCCCGCGATCGACGTGACCCCTGTCACAAAAACGCCACGGCATTAACATAAGCGACTTGTTTCGCGGCGCCGCGCAGGTACGCTGGCGGGGCCTGGCGCTGTCCCGGTCGTCACCGACCGGGCCCGCCGCATCGTCCGGAACGGCCGTCCAACATGCAAACAGCAGTCGACGAAGCAACCGAGGAACCGGGCACCGACGATTTCACGGTGGCCGCTCCCGCGAGACCGCCGGCCGGGCGTGCCGCGGCCATCTGCTATGGGGTGTACGGCTGGCTCACGTTCCTGGCCTGCCTGGCCGCGGCCATCCCCGGCGCCCTGCTGCTGCCGGGGCTCGAGCGCCGGCGGCGCTGGGTGGCCGCCGCGGCGCGCTCCTGGTTCGTGGTCGCAGGTATCCGGGTGACGCTCACCGGGTTCGAGCGCCTGCCTGCCGGCCACTGCATCGTGGTCGCGAATCACGCAAGCTACATGGACGGGATGATCCTGCAGGCGCTCCTGCCGCCGCGGTTCTCGTTCGTGATCAAGGGCGAAATGAAGAAGGTGCCGCTGGCGCACCTGCTGCTCCGGCGCATCGGCTCCCGTTTCGTGGAGCGCTTCGCCGCGGGCGCGCGCGCGCGCGATGCGCGCCGGCTGCTGCGGGCGGCGGCCGCCGGCGAATCGCTGGTGTTCTTTCCCGAGGGGACGTTCCACCCGGAGCCGGGGCTGCACGCATTCCGTGCCGGCGCGTTCGCCGCGGCCATCAAGGCCGGCCTGCCGGTGGTCCCGCTCGCAATCCGCGGCTCGCGGCAAATCCTGCCCGCGCGCGGCCGCCTGCCCCGCCGCTCGGGACTCGAGCTCACGGTGCTCGAGCCCATTGCCCCGGAGCACCGGGACTTCCGCGTCAGCCGGACGCTCGCGGAGGCCGCGCGGCAGCGCATCCTGCGCGCGCTCGGCGAGCCGGACGTCACGGACGGCCCCGGATACGCCCGCCACGCCGCAGGCCGCCGTTGATGTGAACGGATGAGCCGTGCCGGACTCCAGCGCCCATGACCGGATACGCCCGCCACGCCGCAGGCCGCCGTTGATTTCGCATCGGCGAAGCTCCATACCGTCACCTGGCGACGCGGTTGCAGAAAGCCCGTGCGTGTGAATAATCGCACCTCCGGCCCGGCGGGCCGCCCAGGCCGCTGTTTCCCAGTCGCCCTGCCCCTGCCCAGCATCCTACCGGTTTCGACGGAATGCCAGATCTCAAAGACCCGATCGTGATCGTCGCCGCACGCCGCACTCCCATCGGCGATTTCCTCGGCGGCCTGAGCCCCGCCCCGGCTCCGCAGCTCTCTGCCGCCGCCACGCGGGCCTGCCTCGAGGATTGCGGCCTCGACCCGGCCGACATCGACGAGGTGCTGCTCGGCTGCGTCCTGCCCGCCGGCATCGGCCAGGCCCCGGCGCGCCAGGCGGCGCTCGCCGCGGGCGTGCCGGAGCGGGTGCCCTGCACGACCGTCAACAAGGTGTGCGGCTCGGGCATGAAGACCCTCATGCTGGGGCACGACACGGTCGTCGCGGGCCAGGCCCGGGTGGTGCTCTGCGGCGGCATGGAGTCGATGAGCAACGCACCCTACCTGCTGACGCGGGCCCGCACCGGCTACCGCATGGGCCACGCCGAAATGCTGGACCACATGTTCTTCGACGGCCTGCAGAACCCGTACGACGGCAACATGATGGGTTACTTCGCCGAGGAGACGGCGGCGAAATACGGGTTCACGCGCGAGCAGCAGGACGCTTTCGCGATCGCTTCCGTGGAGCGCGCACGCGCGGCGATCGAGAGCGGCGCGTTCGCGGCGGAAGTCACGCCGGTGCGGGTCAAGTCGCGCAAGGCAGAGGTCGAGATCGCAGGGGACGAGGGACCGCTCCGCCAGGACGTGGCGAAGATTCCGCAGCTGAAGCCCGCATTCCGCGAGAACGGCACCGTCACGGCCGCGAGCTCCTCGTCCATCTCCGACGGCGCGGCGTCGCTGGTCATCATGCGCGAGAGCGAAGCGCAGCGCCGCGGCCTGCCGGTGCTGGCGCGCATCGTCGGCCAGGCCGGCGCCGCGCAGGAGCCGGCGTGGTTCACGACCGCGCCCGTGCGGGCGATGCGCACGCTGCTCGAGCGGACGGGCTGGTCCGTGGATGCGGTCGATCTTTTCGAGGTGAACGAGGCGTTCGCCTGCGTGGCGATGGCGGCGATGCACGATCTCGGGATCGAGCACGCCAGGCTGAACGTCAACGGCGGGGCGTGCGCGCTCGGGCATCCGATCGGCGCGTCCGGCGCGCGGATCGTGGTGACGCTGGTGCATGCGCTCCGGGCACGCGGCGGAGGCCGCGGCGTCG
The DNA here is from genome assembly GCA_964491485.1 of uncultured Woeseiaceae bacterium. Classification (GTDB taxonomy): domain Bacteria; phylum Pseudomonadota; class Gammaproteobacteria; order Steroidobacterales; family Woeseiaceae; genus IDS-8. The sequence goes on from CAZBGV010000117.1 coordinate 10,949, forward strand.
CGTCGCTGTGCATCGGCGGCGGTGAGGCGACCGCGGTCGCGGTGGAGGTCTGAGGATGCGGATCGAGGATGCGAAAGCAGTCGTCTCGGGCGGCGCGTCGGGGCTGGGACTGGCGACGGCCGGGCGGGTGATCGCGGCGGGCGGCAGCGTGACGCTGCTCGACATCAACGAGGAGCAGGGCGCGAAGAGCGCGGCCAGGCTCGGCGAAAAAGCGCGATTCGTTCGCACCGACATCGCCAACGAGGACGCCGTGCGGCGCGCGGTGCGCGAGGCCGCGGACGGCATGGGGGGAGTGACGCTGGCGGTCAACTGCGCAGGCATACTGCTGCCCGCGCGGGTGCTCGGCCGCGAGGGGCCGCTGCCGGCGGAGTCATTCGAGCGCTCTCTGAAAGTGAACCTGCTCGGCACGTTCATCCTCATCAAGGAAGCGGCGAACGTGATGCAGG
>CAZBGV010000118.1:0-10725 GCA_964491485.1 uncultured Woeseiaceae bacterium
CGGGGGAGCGTATCCAGCGACGGGCCGTTCTCGTTCCAGCGGACGACGCTCCGCCGCCGTAGGAGCCCGCCATGCGGGCGACAGGGTCCGCAGGGTCGCCCGCATGGCGGGCTCCTACGGTTCCACCGATGCACGGCGGTCCAGGTCAGGGGCGGGGGAGCGTATCCGGCGACGGGCCGTCCTCGTTCCAGCGGACGACGCTGCCCTGCGTGTACCAGTCGCCGAGCACGATGCGCGTGGCGGGCGCGCCGTCGAGCAGGAACTCGTGCACCGCGGGCCGGTGCGTGTGTCCGTGCAGCAGCGTCGTCATGCCATGCGTTCTGAGCAGGTTTTCGACCGCTTCCTGGTTGGCGTCGGAAATGACCGGATCGATGGCCTTGCCGTGCGCTACGCTCTGCTCGCGCGCCTGCTCCGCGATCGCGCGCCGTTCCTCCACGCTTTTCGCCAGCATGCCGGCCTGCCATTGCGGATTGCGTGTCATGCTGCGCACCGCCTGGTACGCCACGTCGTCCGTGCACAGCACGTCGCCGTGCGACAGGAGGACGGTGCGGCCGTAGAGGTTGACCGCCGTGGGATCGGTGAGCAGCGTCACCCCGGTCTCGGCCGCGAACCGCTCGCCGATCAGGAAGTCGCGGTTGCCGTGCATGAAGAAAAGCGGCACGCCGGCGACGGCCACTTCGGCGAGCGCGGATTTGATGCCGGCGTAGTAAGGATCCGGATCGTCGTCGCCGATCCAGTACTCGAACAGGTCGCCGAGTATGTACAAGGCATCGGCGCCCGGCGCCTCCCGCCGGAGGAACGACAGGAACTGCTCGCCGATTTCCGGGCGCGCCGCCTCGAGATGCAGGTCGGAAATGAACAGTGTCGTCACGAGCTTCTCCTGTCGTCGCTGCGATGGCGTCCCGCGCGCCCCGCGGCGCGGTCACGGATGGCCCCGACGATAACAAATCGCGTGCCGAAGGGAGGGCCGGGCGAACGCTCCGCGCGGAGATGTCTTGCGTTCCGCCGGGCAGTGTGCGTTGTTGATGCGTGCGCTCGCGTGGCCGATAATGTCCCCGTTCCCGGCCGTGTGACGCCCGCCGCTTCCGGCAGGTGCGCGCGCTTCGCGGCGGCGGCGCCAACCCGGCCGAGCGCCGGAGGTCCCGCCGGCGCTCCTGCGGTGCCGGTGTCCGCGACACCGTACCGGGCATTAAATCCTCTTCCCTCGCTCGGCCCCGCGCGCGCGGACGGCCGACGGTGCTTATGCGGAAGAGGGCACCCGCCGGGCGGAGGGCCCGGCCTGCGTCAAAGGAGTCGGCCGTGCGCGTGCAGGAGATCATGACCACCCCCGTCGTGACCATCGGTCCGGACGAACCGGCGAGCCAGGCATGGTCGCGCATGCAGAAGCACCGCATTCGCCACCTGGTGGTCACGGACGGCCCCGGTTTGCTCGGCGTGATCTCCGACCGCGACCTCGGAGGCCGCGGCGGCGCGAGCGTGCGCCGCAACCGGACCGTGCGCGACCTGATGACCGTCGGCGCCGCCACGGTCGCGCCGGACGCGACCTTGCGCCAGGCCGCGAATCTCATGCGCGGGCGCCTCGTCGGCTCACTGCCGGTGGTCGAGGACGAGCGGGTCGTCGGCATCATCACCGCGACGGACGTGCTCGACGAGCTCGGCCGCGGCTCGACCCGCCCCGCCGTCCAGGCACAGCGCCAGAGCATGCGCCTGCCGCCGGCGGGCGCCCGCTCGGCCACCCGGAAAAAGGCCGCTTCGGCGCGAGCGCGGCGCAGCGCGAAGCAGCGCCGCGGCACGAATGCCGGCAAGGACGGCGACCGCCCGCCGCCGGCCACCGGCCGCATCACGCCGGAGCTCGGCCGCGATCGCCCGCGCACGCCCGACAGCCCCAGGCGGGCGCCGCTGGCGAAACAGGTGAGCAGGGCCGAGAAGCGCGATATCGATCCCGCGACGGCGGCGGGCACGCCGGCCTACATACGCGCGGTCGGTGCGCCCGTGGATGCCGCCGACCGCGAATACCTGAGACGCAAGCTCGGACGCAAGCTCGGCAAGTTCGAACCCGCCGTGGAGCGTGCGAGCGTGCGCATCGAAGACGTCAACGGTCCGCGCGGCGGCATCGACAAGCGGTGTCGCATCAAGGTCGTCCTGCGCGGGTTGCCGAGCGTCGTCGTCGAGGAACAGCACGAAACCCTTCAGGCGGCAATGGACGGCGCGCTCGCCCGCGTCGAACGCGCCGTGCGCCGCGCGACGGAGAAACGGCGGACCAAGCCGCTGAAAGCCGTTCGGTGAGTGCCGCGGCGCTCGCCGCTTCTTCAGTACGATCGTTGAGGAGCTCAGCCATGCCTTTGCACTGGTATCGCAGGCCACGCCTCGTCATTCTCAAACCGAACGACCCCGTGCTGGAGGCGGCACGGGCCATGGAGAACAACCGCATCGGCGCCGTCGTCGTGCAGGATCGCCGGCGCCTGGTCGGTATCGTGACCGACCGCGATCTCGCCGTACGGGCGCTGGGCCGCGGTCTCGACCCCACCACGACGCGCATCTCCGAGGTGATGACCCAAACGCCCGTCTCACTGACGCCCGACGATCGCATCGAGGACGCCATCGGGCTCATGCAGGACCGGAACGTCCGGCGCGTTCCGCTCACCGAGAACGGCCGCGTCGTGGGGATGGTGACGCTCGACGACCTCCTGCTCGACGAAGCCGCGCCGATGGAGGAGCTGGCGGCGGTCGTGCAGGCGCAGATCGGCGAGGGCGGGCCGGTGGAAAGCCCCCGCTCGCCGGCGCGGCGGCGGAGCCTCGCCCGCGCGGAGGCGAGCCTTGCGCGGCTGATCAACGCCGTGCGGGCGGAGGCGGACATCGAGAATCGGCAGGAAGCGCGGGTGGCGCTCGAGACGGCATTGGCCCTGCTGGTGCGGCGCGTCACGGCGGAAGAGGCGAAAGATCTCATCGCGCAACTGCCCTCCCTGCTGCAGCCGGCGCTGCGCTCGCTGCCCCCCGGCCCCGACAAGTCCATCGACCGCGAGACGTTCGTGGCCGAGCTGTCCGAGCGCCTCGGCATCAGCGCGGAGCGGGCGGCGCCGCTGCCCGGTGCCGTGCTCGGCGTCGTGGCGCAGTTCATCAGCCCGGGGCAGGCACAGGACCTCAGGCGGCAGCTCCCGCAGGAGCTGCGCGGCCTGCTCGAGCCGCGCTGGCCCGCCGATTCGGACGAGGCCTGAGCTTCCGGCGCCCGCGCGCCGGCCGCATGACGGACGGATCGCGGCGGCCCGGGCCCGCCGCCGGGCCGCTGGACGTGCCGGGGGTGGCTCCGTATGATCGGGCCGCCTCGGAGACGGCGGCGAGCGGCTCCGGGGCGGCGGCGGGGCATGGCGCAGCCTGGTAGCGCATCTGCTTTGGGAGCAGAGGGTCGGCGGTTCGAATCCGTCTGCCCCGACCACGTCCAACTTCCGTGCCGTGTTGCGGACCCGGTCAACCAGGAGGGAAATCAAGCGCCCGTAGCTCAATCGGATAGAGCATCGGCCTTCAAATGAGGAGCCTGCGGCGGGAAAACGGAACCGCCGCAGTGCACTGCACCGTAACGGGGAACCCTTAACAGGTCCGCTGATGGCAACCCCGTGGAAACCCGTGGTGCGTCTTGCCGGCGAGCGAGGCGGCGACGGGGCTCCGTAGAGACTAGACGTGCAGCGCCTGAGATGGCGAAGGGATAGTCCAGACCCCAAACCCGTGCAGGCGGGGCCGCGAAAGCGGTAGCGGGTACGCTAAGCCGAGGGTTGCAGGTTCGAGTCCTGCCGGGCGCGCCATTTCCCTTTTGAGATCGTTTGCAGCGAGCAAATTCTCTACAAACTATCTGAACTCTGCGAGGCGGGCTGCGCAGGCAGAGAGGAAATGGGCCCGTAGTCCCTTCTTCTGCTCGGAGTCCAATTGAACACCAAGCCGCGTTCCGCTCTTGCCGAGCAGCCGCCCGTCGAATTCACGTGGTATTTGGCCTGATTTCTGAATTGCTTCGACCAAGGCGTCGAGGTCGACGGCGGGTACGGTGGCCGCAACTTCATCGGCGACCTCTCGGAGGAGACCACCACGTTGTGTCAATGTGGAGCCGTCCGTCTTGGTTGCCAGCGCGTTCGCGTGCCGCGCAGCTTCTCGCGCACATTCCTCAAGTGTGGATTTTACCGAGAGAAAAGGCGACAGATCATCAGGACCCCACTCGATCGTGGTGTCGGCTTCCTGAAGCAGGAAAAGCGACTGGCCGCCGCGACTAGGCCTGACGCCGAGGAGGTGTATTCGGACGCCGAACTCTTGCGCTTGCTGCACTCCAACTCGCAAGTCCTCATCGCCCGAGAGCAGAACTGCATCGCTCATGGCGCGATTCCGGGCAAGGTTGATCATGTCAGTAACGATCAGGGAATCGACACCCTTCTGCTCACCGGACGTATTGACGAAACCGAGGCGAACTTTGACGCCGCTCATATGGGCGAGCGACAGGTGTTGAGCGGTAGGACCGGTGGAAGTACCGTCGTACCAGTAGATTCGAAGCAGCGGCAGCCCCGTAACCTTTTGGCTGAGTTCGGAGATTGCGCTTATCGCCTTGTTGTGGTCGAAGTCGAGGCCGCTACGCGTCGCCTTCTTACCCGATAGCGCGACGGAACCCTGCGCAAACAGGTACCCGGCATCGACGAATACAGCGACGCGGTCCACGTTTCTCCCCCTTGAAACGATAAGGGCCCCCGAAGGGGCCCGATAGTAGGCGGCCCCATTTATTGCTAGTCGGGGACAACCTGCGCAACATACTAGGCACAGTCATCCCGCTGTCAAGGGAGACTGCTGAGTTTCGCGTAATTTTGCTTGTTCTGGCTGATTTTCCGATTCGATTTCGCTCATAGTGGGGTCCAGCAAGTAAGCCGACGTCCTTGCCGGGACGCCGCGTTCATACCCCGCCAGGAGGAGCAAGACCGGCGTGCGGGCTCCCCGGCCGGCGTCAATCCCGGTATGATTGCCGCCTCCGGCGGGGGGAGCCATCCGTCGGTTCCGTGGTGGGCGTAGCTCAGTTGGTAGAGCCCCGGGTTGTGATCCCGGTTGTCGTGGGTTCGAATCCCATCGCTCACCCCATCCGGTTCGCCGGCAGTGCTCCGGTGTTCCGGGGTGCCTGAACGATTCGCAGGGCCTCTAGCTCAATTGGTAGAGCAGTGGACTCTTAATCCATTGGTTCGGGGTTCGAGTCCCCGGGGGCCCACCACCGCGCGCTGACGACAGCGCTCCAGATTGGTCAAAAATGAGGCATTTCGCGCCGTTCGGGGCCTTCTGGCAGGGCCGGGAGGCGTTTCGCGGTATAATTCATGCGGCTCAGGCAGCCGTCGAACAACTGACGACCCGATCAGGCGAAAGTGGCGGAATTGGTAGACGCGCTGGATTTAGGATCCGGTGGGGCAACCCTTGAGAGTTCGAGTCTCTCCTTTCGCACCAGATCCGCCTTTGATATAACCCTTTGATAATCAATCAGTTGAGCATATTTCGCCCGGTGCCTGGGGGCAGGGCGGCGCATCCGAGGACGCGACATTCATGATGGTCAGAGTCGAGACGACCGGTACGCTGGAACGGCGCATGCACGTCGAGCTGCCGGCCGAGCGCATCGAGCAGGAAATTGAAAGCCGCCTGAAAAAGGTCGGCCGCACGGCAAAGATCAAGGGTTTCCGGCCGGGCAAGGTGCCGACGAAGGTCGTGCGCCAGCGTTTCGGCGGGCAGATCCGCCAGGAGGTCCTTTCCGACCTCATGCAGAAGAGCTACGTCGACGCCGTGCAGCAGGAGCAGCTGAACCCGGCGGCCGGCCCGCGCATCGAGCCGGTCGCGGCCGAGAACGGCCGCGATTTCGCCTATGTCGCGACGTTCGAGGTGCTGCCCGAAATCAAGCTCCAGGACCTCGACAAGATCAAGGTGGTGCGGCCGGAAGTCGAGATCACCGACGAGGACCGCGAGGACATGCTCCTCAACCTGCGCCAGCAGAAGGCGACCTGGGAGGCGGTGGAGCGGGCCGCCGGCGAGGGCGATCGGGTCATCGTCGATTTCGCGGGCACGCTCGACGGCGAGCCCGTGAAGGGCGGCCAGGGCAGCGGCGTCCCGATCGTGCTCGGCGTGGGCCAGATGCTGCCGGATTTCGAGCAGGCGCTGCTCGGCATGCAGCCGGGCGAGGAGAAGGACTTCGAGGTGAAGTTCCCGGAGGACTACCACGCCGCCGAGCTGGCCTCCAAAACGGTCGATTTTCACGCCCGTGTGCAGCGCGTCGAGGAGCAGAAGCTGCCGCCGCTCGACGACAGCCTCGCGGAGATGTACGGCGTCACGGAAGGCGGCCTCGAGCAGCTGCGCAAGGACGTCGTCGCCAACATGCGTCGCGAGGCCGACGACCGGGTGCGCGCGGACGTGAAGGAGCAGGTCATGAAGGGCCTGCTCGAGACCAACCCCATCGAGATCCCGAAGGCGCTGGTCGAGCAGGAGATGCACTCGCAGCAGCACGAGATGATGCACCGGCTCGGTATCGAGGATCACGCCAAGGCGCCGCCGCTCGAGAATTTCCGCGCGTCGGCGGAGCGGACCGTCCGCCTCGGCCTGCTGCTGCGCCAGCTGATCGAGGATGCGGAGCTCACGGTCGACCAGGAGCGCATGCGGCGCAAGGTCGAGGAAATCTGCTCGAGCTACGAGGAGCCCGAGGCCATGGCCGCGAGCCTGCTCGGCAATCGGGAGATGCTGGCGCGGCTCGAGCCGCTGGTGCTGGAAGAACAAGCGGTGGAATGGCTGGTCGAACACGGTGAATCGGGCAGCCGCAAGGTGGGATTCAAGGAATACATGAAGCCGTAGGGGCCGGGAGTAAGGGCGTAGGAGCCCGCCATGCGGGCGACTTGAACGCCGAGGTCGCCCGCATGGCGGGCTCCTACGGGAACGACAAAGGAACTATGCAGAGAATGAAACCGCAAGCATTGAATCTCGTGCCGATGGTCGTCGAGCAGACGGCCCGCGGCGAACGTGCCTACGACATCTACTCGCGGCTGCTGAAAGAGCGGCTCGTGTTCATCGTCGGGCCGGTCGAAGACCACATGGCGAACCTGGTGGTCGCCCAGCTCCTGTTTCTGGAGTCGGAGAATCCGGACAAGGACATCCATCTGTACATCAACTCGCCCGGCGGCTCCGTCACGGCCGGCCTGTCGATCTACGACACCATGCAGTTCATCCAGTGCGACGTGAGCACGATTTGCGTGGGGCAGGCGGCGAGCATGGGCGCGCTGCTGCTCGGCGGCGGCACCAAGGGCAAGCGTTTTGCACTGCCGCATTCGCGCATCATGGTGCACCAGCCGAGTGCCGGCTACCAGGGTACGGCGGCGGACATCGACATCCACGCGCGCGAGGTGCTGGAGCTGAAGCGCCGGCTGAACGAGATCATGGCGAAGCACACCGGCCAGACGATCGAGAAAATCGACCGGGACCTGGACCGCGACAATTTCATGAGCGGCGAGGCGGCCGTCGAGTACGGCCTCATCGACCACGTGCTGGAACGGCGCGCCGACATGCGGCCGAAGCCGAAGGGATAACCGTTATTTTTCAAGAGATTGAGGTGAGAATCGCTGCAGGTGAGACGTGGGCCGCAATACCGGAAAAATTGCCGGCCGCTGCTTTGCACCCGCCATGGGGCGCGTGTTATATAAACTTCGCGCCTGGCGACATTTACGAGATACAGAGGCCACCCCGCAATGAGCGATGATACCCGCGGCAAGAACGAGGACGGCAAGCTCCTCTATTGTTCTTTTTGCGGCAAGAGCCAGCACGAAGTCCGCAAGCTGATCGCGGGGCCGTCGGTCTTCATCTGCGACGAGTGCGTCGAGCTGTGCAACGACATCATCCGCGAAGAGCTCGAGGATTCCGCCGACACCGGGCGCAGCAAGCTGCCGAAGCCACATGAGATCAAGGCAGTCCTGGACGAATACGTCATCGGCCAGCACCGCGCGAAGAAGGTGCTGTCGGTCGCGGTCTACAACCACTACAAGCGGCTCGAGGACCGGAACAGCGATCGCAGCAAGGACGATACCGAGCTTGCGAAGAGCAACATCCTGCTGATCGGCCCGACGGGCTGCGGCAAGACGCTGCTCGCCGAGACACTCGCGCGGCTGTTGAACGTGCCGTTCACGATCGCGGACGCGACCACGCTGACCGAGGCCGGTTACGTGGGCGAGGACGTCGAGAACATCATCCAGAAGCTCCTGCAGAAGTGCGACTACGACGTCGAGAAGGCGCAGACGGGCATCGTGTACATCGACGAGATCGACAAGATCTCGCGCAAGTCGGATAACCCGTCCATCACCCGCGACGTGTCGGGCGAGGGCGTGCAGCAGGCGCTTTTGAAGCTGATCGAAGGCACCATTGCGTCCGTCCCTCCGCAGGGCGGCCGCAAGCACCCGCAGCAGGAGTTCCTGCAGGTGGACACGACGAACATCCTGTTCATCTGCGGCGGCGCATTCGCGGGCCTCGAGAAGATCATCCTGAATCGCTCGTCGAAGAGCGGCATCGGCTTCGTCGCCGAGCTGAAATCCGGTGAAGGCGAGCACTCGATCGGCGAGCTTCTGCACGACGTCGAGCCGGAAGACCTGATCCGCTTCGGGCTGATCCCGGAGTTCGTCGGGCGCCTGCCGGTCGTCGCGACGCTGGAAGAGCTCGACGAGGACGCGCTCGTCAGCATCCTGCTCGAGCCCAAGAACGCGCTGACGAAGCAGTATCGCAAGCTGTTCGACATGGAAGGTGTCGACCTCGAATTCCGCGAGGACGCGCTGCGCGCCGTGGCGAAACGGGCCATGAAGCGCAAGACGGGCGCGCGCGGCCTGCGCACGATCCTCGAAAATGTCCTGCTGGACACGATGTACGATCTCCCCTCGACTCGCAGCGCGAAGAAGGTGGTGCTCGACGAGGCGGTCGTGACCGGCGAGACCAAGCCCTACGTGATCTACGAGAACGAGGAGCCACCGACCGTCACCATCGAGCAGCAGCGCCGGCCGACGGGCTCCGACCGGTAGCACGGTGCCTGAACGACGACGATTTTCGTAGGAGCCCGCCATGCGGGCGACCTCGGCGTTCAAGTCGCCCGCATGGCGGGCTCCTACGGGGACGGGCCGCTTGATTTCACGCGAAGGGGACGCACCTCGTTGAAAGACGCCGTCCCCGGGATTGATCCTGCCCGCCGCCATGCCATTGGCGGCCGGATACGGGGCGTAATTCACATTAGTGAGGACCGGAATTAGTGTCTGAGAAGCAAGCCAGGGAGCACACCGAAACGGGGCCGGCCGAGGACCGGGACGTGCGGACGGAGAACGTCCGCGGCATCCCCGTGCTGCCGCTCCGCGACGTCGTGGTGTACCCGCACATGGTGATCCCGCTGTTCGTCGGCCGGGAGAAGTCCATTGTCGCGCTGGACCGCGCGATGGCATCCGGCAAGCAGATTCTCCTCATCGCACAGCAGAAGGCCGAGCTCGACGACCCGGCCGCCGACGACCTCTACGAGGTCGGCACCGTCGCCACGATCCTGCAGCTCCTGAAGCTGCCTGACGGCACCGTGAAGGTGCTGGTCGAGGGCGGCGACCGCGCGCGCGTGCTCGAAATGATCGTCGACGATCACTTCTCCGCCGAGATCGCGGTGCTGAACGAGGAGAACGAGCACGACGAACGCGAGATCGACGTGCTCGTGCGCTCGATCATCGCGCAGTTCGAGCAGTACGTGAAACTGAACAAGAAGGTGCCGCCCGAGATCCTGACGTCGCTGTCGGGCATCGACGAGCCGGGCCGGCTCGCGGATACGGTGGCCGCGCACATGGCGCTCAAGCTCGCCGAGAAGCAGCGCATCCTCGAGATCCGCGACGTCAAGGTGCGCCTCGAGCAGATCCTCGGGATCATCGAGGGCGAGATCGACGTGCTGCAGATCGAGAAGCGCATCCGCGGCCGCGTCAAGCAGCAGATGGAGAAGAGCCAGCGCGAGTACTACCTGAACGAGCAGATGAAGGCGATCCAGAAGGAGCTGGGCGAGATGGAGGACGCCCCGAACGAGCTCCAGGACCTGGAAGCGCGGATCGAGCAGGCAGGCATGCCGAAGGAGGCGCGCGACAAGGCCGCTTCCGAGCTCAACAAGCTGAAGCTCATGTCGCCGATGTCGGCGGAAGCGACCGTCGTTCGCAACTACATCGACTGGCTCGTGAAGGCGCCATGGAAGAAGCGCAGCAAGGTGCTGCGCGACCTGTCGCGCGCCGAGCAGGTGCTCGAAGAGGATCATTACGGTCTCGAGCGCGTGAAGGAGCGCATCCTCGAGTACCTCGCGGTGCAGCAGCGCGTGAAGCGCTTGAAGGGACCGATCCTGTGCCTCGTGGGTCCTCCGGGCGTCGGCAAGACCTCGCTCGGCCAGAGCATCGCGCGCGCCACGAACCGCAAGTTCGTACGCATGTCGCTCGGCGGCGTGCGTGACGAGGCGGAGATCCGTGGCCATCGCCGCACGTACATCGGTTCGATGCCGGGCAAGATCATCCAGAACCTGTCGAAGGTGGGAGTGCGCAACCCGCTGTTCCTGCTCGACGAGGTGGACAAGATGGCGATGGATTTCCGCGGCGACCCGTCGTCGGCGCTGCTGGAGGTGCTGGATCCCGAGCAGAACTCGACGTTCAACGACCATTACCTCGAGGTCGACTTCGACCTGTCGGACGTGATGTTCGT
>CAZBGV010000119.1:0-3322 GCA_964491485.1 uncultured Woeseiaceae bacterium
AGCGGCTCGACCGGCCCGATCAGCCGGTAACCGCGACGGGCCAGCGTCTCGATGCAACGCGGCGTGCGTGAATCGTCGCCGAGCGCCTGGCGCAGGTCGGAGATGCAGCGGGACAGGGTCTCGTCGGAAACGACGACGCCGGACCACACCCGGGTCATCAGCTCCTCGCGGCTGAAGACCTTGCCCGGTTCGGCGGCGAGGGTCTCCAGCACGGCCATGGGCCGCGGCCCGATGCGCTGCAATCCCGCGGGCGAGCGCACGGTGCCGTCCTCCGGATGCACCTCGCAATCGCCGATCCTGAATCCCCGCCCGACATTCCCCATGTCGCGGAGTGTCGTGCGCGGCGGGGCCGGATGCAAGGACCTGGGTCCGGTATTGTGCTGATAACTGGGAAGTTTTCCCGTGACGGCAGCGCGTCATGCGTTTCTCAGCACTTCCTCCGGGCTTTCTCAGGACCCGCAATCCGCCGGCCGGCAAGAGTGCGTGCCGTGACCGGCGACGGCGGACACCGCGCCCGTCGCGATGAACGGGGACATGGCCGGAGGAAGACGATGAAATCGATCCTGGGGACCTTGCTGCTCGCGAGCGCACTCGCCCTGGTGCAACTGTCCTGGCCGGGCGAGGCGGCCGCGCAGGGCACCGAGTTCAACCTTTCCTGCGATACCCGGAACGAGGTGCTGGTCGGGATCCGCGGCCGCCAGGGCTGGTGGATGGACGGCATCGCCGCGCGCTGCCGCAGCGTGGGCGCGAACGGCCAGCTCGGTTCCTCGGTGCGAACGACGGCCTGGCGCGGCGGCACCGGCGGCACGCAGAAGACGTTCGATTGCGGCCGCAACGAAGTCATGGTCGGCTACAGCGGCTCGCAGGGCGACAACGGTTACGTGCTCTACGTGCACGAGGTGATCTGCGCTCCCTGGGATCCGGACACGAAAACCGCCGGCATACCGGTGAGAGCCGTGCGGGCTTTCGACGGGAAGTCCGGCTTCGGAGGCGGTCACTGGATCGCCGACACCTGCTTCCAGGGACGGGTCGGGACACGGCTGCGCGGCCGGGCCGGCATTTACCTCGACCGGCTCACCGACATCGGCTGCAGCTACTTCCCCGGCGCCACGCAGCCCACGCCGGCCCCGCGCCCGCAGCCGATACCCCGGGCGCGGCAGATCACCGTCGCGCCGGTACCGATCGGGCCGTCGGGGAGCTGGAACACCACGCTTTGCCCGGACCCGGAAAATCCGCCGTTCTCCTGGGAGCCGGTCGCCGGCGCGAGCGCGTACCGGGTCGAGTTTCACAACGACACGCGCAATACGACGAAGACAAAAACCGTATCGAGCACGCGCACGGGTCCGCCCGGCGTGCTGCGGGAGGGCAATCGCTATCGCTGGCGTGTTCGCGCCGCCAACTCCCTGGGAGACGGCCCCTGGTCGCCGTACCTGACCTTCACCGGCGTGGATGGCGCACGCGCCAAGGGGCCGTGCGTCATGGCCGGCGGCATCGCCACCCCGTATTTCTGACGGCGATCAATCGCGGTCGGGGGCTCCCAGCGGGAACAGCGGGCGATAGGGCCGCGCCTCGTCGACGGCCCGGGCGAAGGAGGATCGCGCCAGCAGGCGCTGCCGATAAGCGCGAACGTTCCCGAACTCTTCATCGATCGGGTGCGTCCAGTCGGCGTAGAACAGCGCCGGCGCGGCGGCGCAATCCGCGAGGCTGAAGGTCTCGCCGGCCGCCCATTCCCGATCGGCCATGGTTTGATCGAGCCAGCGGTACGCCGTCTCGAGCATCTGCTGCGCCTCGGTGACGCCGTACGGATCGCGATGCTCCGCGGGACGGATGCTGTCGAACACGATCCTGCCCTGCGGCGTAGAGACGTAGTTGTCGAAAAAGCGGTCCATGAAGCGAACCTCGAGCGCCGCGGTCGCATCGGTCGGGATCAGCTGCACCGGCCCCGGATGGCGCAGCCCGAGGTGCTCGACGATGATGCTCGACTCGCGCAGCACGAGCCCGTCGTCGACCAGCACCGGGAAGCGCTTGAACGGCCACAGTGCCGCGAGCTCCGCGGAATCTTCCGCGTCGCCCAGGTCGATCGTCCGGTAGTCGAACGGCGTGCCGTTCTCGTACAGCGCGATAAGCACTTTCTGGCAGTAAGACGCAAACGGGTGTGCATAAAGCTTCATGGCATCCAGCTCCTGGTTCTGTCGGGTCGTTGCGCCGGGCTACGTTCGAAGTGGCCGATCCGTCACGCGCGCTACTGTCACTCGTCGTCCCGGAACCGCCGAAGTCGACAGGAACGACGCGTCACCGGCGGCACGAACCCGCGCCAACCCGTGAAGCACGGCTCGCGACTGCCTGCCGCCATGCCGCCGAGTCGATCTCCGTGGCCAGTGAGCTCGGTGACGTATTCTGCCGATGGCCGGCGGCCCGGAGTCGATAGCGAGCGGCGCAGCGGCGATGGCCAGGAGTACGACAGCTGCGCAGCGGATCAGGAGGCGCTTGTGCATGGCGGTACCTCATCGGCCTTCCGCCTTGGATCATCACTCCGCGGTGCTTACCGGCTCGCGAAAAGCAGCACAGACGATACTACATGGCCGATCGCCGCCCCGACTCCTCAGGTGCTCGCCGGGGGCTCGCCCTTCTCGCTCGCGATCCATTGGTCGACGCGGCGCTCGAGGATGCCGAGCGGCAGCGCGCCGCCGCCGAGCACCGTGTCGTGGAATTCGCGGATGTCGAACCGCGGGCCGAGCGCGGCCTTCGCCTTCGCGCGCAGCTCGAGGATCTTCATCATGCCGATCTTGTACGAGGTCGCCTGTCCCGGTATGACGAGATAGCGCTGCACTTCCGAGCGGATCGCGCCTTCGGCGAGCGACGAGTTCTGCATGAAGTAGTCGACAGCCTGCTCCTCGCTCCAGCCCTTCGCGTGCAGCCCGGTGTCGACGACGAGGCGGATCGCGCGCCAGATCTCGGTCGAGAGGCGGCCGAAATCGGAATACGGGTCCTCGTAGGCGCCCATCTCTTTCGCGAGGCGCTCGGCGTACAGGCCCCAGCCTTCCGAGTACGCGTTGAAGAAGCTCTGGGTGCGGAACTCCGGCACGTTGGTGAGCTCCTGCGCGATCGAAATCTGCATGTGATGGCCGGGCAGCCCCTCGTGATAGGCGACGACCTCGAGCTGGTGCTTGGGCATCATGCTCATGTCGGAGAGGTGGGCGTAGAAGATGCCGGGGCGCGAGCCGTCGGGCGCGCCGGGGAAGTAGTGCTGCGCGGCGCCGGGCTGCTCGCGGAACGGCTCGACGCGCTTCACGATGAGGTCGGCCTTCGGCAGGATGCCGAA
>CAZBGV010000119.1:3422-10274 GCA_964491485.1 uncultured Woeseiaceae bacterium
GGTGGTCGCGAACGCCAGCCGCTCGTCGTAGTAGGCGAGGCCGTTCGGCAGCTCGCCGACGCCGGCAGGCTCCTCGTCGGTGTTCGGCAGGTCGGATTCGACCCAGGCGATCAGCTCCTCGTAGGCGGGCCTGAAGCTTTCGAGCAGCGCCTGCCGCGCGGCATCGCGCAGCTCGCCCGCCTGCGTCTCGTCGATCTTGCCGTTCTTCTGCAGCGCGCCGATCTTGGCGTTGGCGTCGGCCCAGAGCGGGGCGTCGCCCTCGCCGCCGAAGGGCGCGCCGCGGATCAGCGCCTCGGACTGCTCGAGCACGCCTTCGTAAGCGAAGCGCGGCGGCCGGACGCCCTCGTTGGCGGCGACTTGCGCGCGTTCGATGAGCTGGCGCAGCGCCCGCGAGATGCCGCCGATGCGGGTGATGTAGGCCTGCATGTCGGCCGGCTCTTCGACCTTGTGGAAGGTGATGAGGAACTGCGGGAGGAACGCCTGCGGTCCCTGCATCTGCGTGAAGACGTACTGGTCGTGCCGGAACTTCGCGGCGCGTTCCGCGCGCTCGAGCTCGTAGGCCCAGATGTCGTAGGACGCCTTCGCTTCGTCCGTCAGGCGATCGTAGTCGAACGAATCCCGCATCTCCTCCGTCGTGCGGCGGCGCCATGCGAGCTGCTCGTCCTCGGCGGCCTCGGACAGGTCGTCGACCTTGTCGTAGTCGTCCTTGCGCCCGAGGAAGGTCTTCTGCAGCGGGCTGAAATCGAGCTGTTCTTCCCAGCGTGCCGCGAACCATTCGTTGAGCCGGTCCGTTTCGGACTGGACGGCGTCGGGCGCCGCCGCGGGTCGTTCGGCAGGCTGTTCGGCTGCCGTGGAGGGCGTGTCGCCGGACTTGCCGCACGCGGCGAGCAGCGCCGCCAGGAGGAGCACGCTCGAGAGCTTTTGCATGGCGATTCCTCTGTTTGCCCGCGACGAGAGGCTCAGCGGGGAAGAACGATGAGTGCTGCGACCGCGCCGCACTGCAAAGGTTGCCAACGATCGCAATTTTGCCGGCCGACGACAAGCTCAGCTTCGGAGGTAGTCCTCCGCCAGCGCGCAGGCGGATGCGACCCGGGCCGCGGTCGAGCGGCGCGCGTTTTCGGTCTCCGCGCGGGTATGCATCCAGCCGACGTCGGTCAGCGCGCGGGCGAGGAAGAAGAGGGGCAGGCGGGCGAGCGCGGCGTCGTCGAGCGGCCGGCGCGCGCGGTAGGCCGCGAGGAACGCATCGCAGGCATCGCCGTGCCACGGCTCGTCCTCGACCGCGTAGAGCGCGGTGACGATCTCGAACAGGTGCCACCCGTAGCCGCAATCGTCGAAGTCGATCACCCGCAGGCGATCGCCGCATACCAGCACGTTCTCCGGCAGCAGGTCGGCGTGGATCAGGCCGTAGGCGCCCGGCGTCTTCGGCAGCGCCGCGAGCTCGGCGAAGAGCCGGTCGCGGGCGGCGATCAGCAGTGCGCGTTGCTCGCGGTCCAGCGACGGCAGCTCCCAGAAGCGGCCCCACAAGGGCTCGCGGCCGGCCAGCCCGTGCTCGTCCCAGGCGTGGCGCACGAAACCCGCCGGCGGCCGCCAGCCGGCGGCGTGCGCGTGCAGCGCGGCGGCCAGCGCGCCGAGCCGGCCCCACTGGTCGCGCACCCAGCCCGGGTCCGCCGCTTTGCCGTGCCGCGCCCCTACTGCCAGCGGCTCGCCGTCGATCCACTCGAACAGGTCGACCCGCACGGGACCGGCGATGCCGTCCGCGCGGATCGTGACGAACAGCTCGCCGCCGCTCGCCGGCACGATCGCCGGCACCTCGACGCCGTCTTCGGACAACGCCCGCACCCAGGCGAGCTCGGACTCGAGCGCGGCATCGTCGTGATAGCCCGGACGGTGCACGCGCAGGGCGTAGCTGGCGTCACGCGCATGCACCTTGAACACCGCGTTTTCGCGATGTGCGACGAGCACGAGATCCGCGGCATCGAGATCCCACCGGCCGAGCGCGGCGCGCGCCGCCCCGGCATAAGCCTGCTGTGACGGGGCGGCGCCGCTCATGCCGCGGCGGCTTCCGTGAGGCACTCGTCGAGCGCGGCGAGCAGCAGGTCCGCGTGCTCGCGCGCGAACGGCAGCGGCGGGCGGATCTTCAGCACGTTCTCGTGCCGGCCCGTTTCGCCGATCAGGACGTGCCGTTCGCGCATGGCGTCGATCACCCGCCGCGCCGCGGCGGTCGCCGGCTCGCGCGTTGTACGGTCGCGGACGAGCTCGACGCCGAGGAACAGGCCGCGGCCGCGCACGTCGCCGATCAGCGCGTGCCGGTCGCGCAGCTCGCGCAGCCGGTGCAACAGGTACTCGCCCGTCTCTCCTGCGCGGGCGACGAGATCCTCCTCTTCCAGCACGTCGAGCACCGCGGCCGCGGCCGCGCAGGCCACCGGGTTGCCGGCGAAGGTGTTGAAGTAACGCCGCGCCTCGCCGAACGGCTGCAGCAGGTCGCGTGCCGCGATCACCGCGGAGATCGGATGGCCGTTACCCATCGGCTTGCCGAGCGTCACGATGTCCGGCACCACGCCATGGTGCCGGTAGCCCCACAGGTGATCGCCCATACGCCCGAAGCCGGGCTGCACCTCGTCCGCGATGTAGAGGCCGCCCGCCCTGCGCACGATGTCCACGGCGTTTGCGACGTAGCCGGGTGGCACGTCGGGCAACCCTTCGCCGGAGAAGATGGTGTCGAAGACGATGCCCGCGACGCCGACGCCGTCGGCCTGCAAGGCATCGACCGCCTGCTGCACGTGCCGCGCGTACGCCGCGCCGGGGTCGGGTCCCTGGATGTCCGCGGGCACGCGGTAGGTGTCCGGTGCGGGCACGGTGCGGACGTACGGCAGCCGCCGCTCTTCCGTCGAGCTCGAGGAGCTCAGCGTCACCACCGCCGTCGTGTTTCCATGATAGGAGAAATCCGTGACGATGAAGCCGGCGTTGCCGGTGCACCAGCGCGCCATCTGCATGGCGAGGTCGTTGGCCTCGCTGCCGGTGCAGGCGAAGACGGCCATCGCGAGCGGCGCGTCGAAGGTGGCGACGAGGCGCTCGCCGTAGGCCACCACGCCCTCGTGCAGGTAACGGGTATGCGTGTTGAGCGTCGCGGCCTGGCGCGCGATCGCCTCGACGACCCGCGGATGGCAATGGCCGACGTGCGGCACGTTGTTGTAGGCGTCGAGGTAGCGTTCGCCGTCCGCGTCGTACAGCCACACGCCCTCGCCCCTCACGACGTGCAGCGGCCGCGCGTAGAACAGGGGCGAGCCGCGGCCGAGCAGGCCGTGGCGCCGGTCGAGCAGGTTGCGGCCGTCGGCCGTTGCGCGCGGTTTCATCGGGTTCGTGCCTCCGTCAGCGGGCGTTGCAAAGCGCGCCCATCATAAACGCGCGCCGATCGGTCCTGCACCGCCGCACGAGACGCCGCACGCGTTTCCCTATAATGCATCGGCGACGCGACTCGGGAGGAGAGAAATGGTGCGGTCACTGCCGGCGGCATTTGCGGTTTGCGCCCTGCTGTCGTGCGCGGCGGCGAGCCACGCGCAGGAGGTGCAACTGCGCCGGCAGGGCGAGGCGACGCAGCTCGTGGTCGACGGCGAGCCCTTCCTCATGCTGGCCGGCGAGCTCGGCAACTCGAGCGCCTCCGATCTCGAATACCTGCGGCCGCGCTGGGCGACGCTCGAGGCGCTGCACCTCAATACCGTGCTGGCGCCGGTCTACTGGGAGCTCGTCGAGCCGGCGGAGGGCGCGTTCGATTTTTCGCTGGTCGACGGCCTCATCCGGCAGGCGCGCGAGCACGACATGCGGCTCGTGCTGCTGTGGTTCGGCTCGTGGAAGAACTCGATGTCGAGCTACGCCCCGGCGTGGGTCAAACGCGACCAGGCGCGCTTCCCGCGCGCCGAGGGTTCCGACGGGCGCGGTCTCGAGATTCTCTCGCCGTTCAGCGCCGCCAACCGGGACGCCGATGCGCGCGCCTTCGCGGCGCTCATGCGGCACCTGCGCGAGACGGACGGTCGCCGCCGCACGGTGCTGATGGTGCAGGTGGAGAACGAGATCGGCATGATCCCGGAGGCGCGCGATCACAGCGCCGTGGCGGACCGGCGGTTCTCCGGCGCAGTGCCCGGCGAGTTGCTGCAGTACCTCGCGCGGCATCGCGACGCGCTCGCGCCGCCCCTGCGCGCGCGCTGGGAGGCGCACGGCGCGCGCAGGCAGGGCACATGGAGCGAGGTTTTCGGCGAAGGACTCGCCACGGACGAGATTTTCATGGCCTGGCATTTCGCCCGCTACACCGACGCGGTGGCGGCGGCCGGGCGGGCCGCGTACGACCTGCCGATGTACGTGAACGCGGCGCTGATCCGCCCGGGTTACGCGCCGGGCGCCTATCCCAGCGCCGGGCCGCTGCCGCAGGTGTTCGACGTCTGGCGCGCGGGCGCGCCGTCGATCGACTTCCTGGCGCCGGACATCTACTTCCCGAACTTCGTCGAATGGGCGCGCGCGTACGACGTGCCGGGCAACGCGTTCTTCGTGCCGGAAACCGGCCGGCAGCCTGGCGCGACGCCCGCCAACGCGTTCTACGCTTTCGGCGCGCACGGCGCGATGGGCTTCAGCCCGTTCGCGATCGAGGACTTCGCCGCGGACGATCCGCTCGGCGAGGCCTACGACGTGCTCGCCGGGCTCGCGCCGCTGATCCTCGAGCACCAGGGCAAGGACACGCTTGCGGGCGTGCGGCCGGCGGTCGCGTTCGACGGCACCGTGGACGAGACGCCCGCGGAGGTGCGAATGGGCGAGCACACGTTGCACGTCGCGTTCGTCGATCCGTTCACGCCGCGCGCGGAGCAGGACGTCGCCGCGCACGGCGGGCTGATCGTCCAGCTCGGGCCGGAGGAATACCTCGTCGCCGGCAAGGGCCTCACGGTGACGTTCTCGGCGGAGCAGGGCATCGTCGGCATCGAGCAGATCCGCGAGGGTCGCTACGCCGACGGCCGCTGGAAGCCCGGGCGGGTGCTGAACGGCGACCAGAACCACCAGGGGCGGCACCTGCGGCTGCCGCCGGACGCGTTCGGCATCCAGCGCGTGCGCCTCTACCGCTACCGGTGACGACGGCCGGGGGACGGCCGGGAAGGCGGCCGGTGCCGCTGTCCTATACTCGTGGCAAGGACGCCGCCATGGGCCGGAAGCCATCATGCTGGTCAGTTTCGAGCACCGCTTTGCGTTCCTGTGCAACCGCAAATGCGCCTCGACGTCGATCGAGACCATGCTGCGCGCGTACGGCGATCTCCGGATCGTCCGGCCGCCGGCGCTGCGTCACCTCAATTTCAGGCTCTACGAGTCACGCGTCCTGCCGCTGATCGAGGCCGGCATCGGCAAGGCGGATCTCGAGACGATCTGCGTCGTGCGCGAGCCGCTGTCGTGGCTGTACAGCTTCTATCGTTTCCGCTCGCGCCTCGCTTTGCGCAATCCGTCGAGTCCGGACCACGCCAGGTCGACGGCCGGCATCGATTTCGCCGCATTCCTCGAAAGCGCCATGCGGCCGGAGCCGCCGGGCTACGCCAGGATCGGCTCGCAGTTCGACTTTGTCCGCACGCCCGACGGCGAGATCGGCGTCGACCGGATCTTCCTGCACGAGTATCTCGACGAGGCGGTCGACTACCTGGGCGCGAAGGTCGGCCGCACGCTGCATCTCGGCTACCAGAACGTCTCGCCGAAGAAGAACCGGAAATTGCGCGCCGCGACGCTGCTCGATCGCGCGGTCAAGACGCTGACGGCCCGGCTCGAGCTCAGGACGGTCGCGGAGCGGCCGGCGCCGCCGCCCGAGTTGGCCGAACCGCTGCTCGACCGGGTCAGGGAGTGCTATCACGCCGACTTCGCGCTCTACGAGCAGGTCCTCTGCGCGCGCGCCGCCGCCGGACAGGGGCTTGCGCCGCCGGGCGCGGCCCGGGCGATCGACGGCGCGCTACATGCCGATCGGTGACCCGGGCGGCGGCTCGGGCAGCTCGAGCCCGGCGAGCGCATCCGGATCCTCGCGCAGGCGATCGATGACCCACGCCGCGCGCCGGTAATGGGCGCGCCAGGCGTCATCGTCCGCGTTCCCGCGCAGGCGCGCCGCCAGCCACTCGTCCAGGCCGCTCACGGCGTCGATGGCGGCGGCCTGCACGGCCGGGTCGAGTTTGAGATCGCCCGCGAGCTTTAGGAGCCGCACCAGCACCTCGTTGTCCGCGGTCCGCTGCAGAGCGCCGTCGAAGCCGGCGCGCGGCGCGGCGCGCCAGGTCACCTCGAGCAGATCGTCCAGCAGGTCGGCGAAGCCGGGCGATTCCGGGTGCAGCGCGTGCATGCGAGCGAGGCGCGCGGCACGCGACGGCTCCAGCAGGACGTCGACGGTCAGCGCGGCGCCGGTCGCGGCCGGTCCCAGGGGATCGAAAATCGCGCCGGTCGCGGACGGGAACAGCTCGCGCGTTTCGGGATGGCCGGGCGGCCGCGGCGGCAGCAGGGCCAGGACCTGCGGCGGCACGCGCAGCACCTCGGGTGAGAGCGTGCCGAGCAGGGCGTCGATCGCCGCCTGCTGGCGCGCGGGCTCGACCGGCATGACCGGCAGCTGCCCGTCGCCGCGCGCGGCATACGTGAAGTACTCGCCGCCGATCAGCTTGCCGACCGCCTCGACCTGGTAGCGGTGCAGGAGATAGATCGGCACGAGCACGTCCTCCAGCCGCGCGAGCGGCCGGCCAGGGCGGAGGTTGCGCTCGCCGAAGCGCTCGAGCGCGAGCGCGCGCACCTCGAGCAGCCGCTCGAGCTCGGCGACGGCGTCCTCGCCGTTGTCCCAGAGATTGCCGTCGGGGTGGC
>CAZBGV010000120.1:0-10174 GCA_964491485.1 uncultured Woeseiaceae bacterium
CACCTGATGGGCATCTCGTCGATCATGGGCGCGATCAACATCATCGTCACGATCCTGAACCTGCGGGCTCCGGACATGACGCTGCTCAAGATGCCGATGTTCGTCTGGAGCTGGCTGATCACGGCCTACCTGCTCCTCGGGGTCATGCCGGTGCTCGCCGGGGCCGTGACGATGCTGCTGACCGACCAGTTCTTCGGCACCAGCTTCTTCCTGGCGGCGGGCGGCGGCGACCCGGTCCTGTACCAGCACATCTTCTGGTTCTTCGGGCATCCCGAGGTCTACATCATGATCATGCCGGCGTTCGGGATCGTCTCCGAGATCATCCCGACGTTCGCGCGCAAGCCGCTGTTCGGCCACGAGTCGATGGTGTACGCGCTGTCCTGCATCGCGTTCCTGTCGTTCGTCGTCTGGGCGCACCACATGTTCACCGTGGGCATGCCGCTGACCGGGCAGCTCTTCTTCATGTTCGCCACGATGCTGATCGCCGTGCCGACCGGCGTGAAGGTTTTCAACTGGACGGCGACCATGTGGCGCGGCGCCATGACCTTCGAGACGCCGATGCTGTTCGCGATCTCGTTCCTGTTCCTGTTCACGATCGGCGGATTCTCGGGCCTGATGCTCGCCATCGTGCCCGCCGACATCCAGTACCACGACACCTACTTCGTGGTGGCGCACTTCCACTACGTGCTCGTGCCGGGCTCCGTGTTCGCCGTGATGGGCGCCGCCTATTACTGGCTGCCGAAGTGGACCGGCACCATGTACAACGAGACGCTCGGCAAGTGGCACTTCTGGCTGTCGACGATCTTCGTCAACGTGCTGTTCTTCCCGATGCACTTCCTGGGCCTGGCCGGCATGCCGCGGCGCATCCCGGACTACTCGACCCAGTTCGCGGATTTCAACGCGATGGCGAGCATCGGCGCGATCGGCTTCGGGCTGTCGCAGCTCATCTTCGTGTACGTCATCGTGCAGGCGGTCCGCGGCAAGGGTAAGCGCGCCACCGCCGAGGTGTGGGACCACCCGAAGGGGCTCGAGTGGACCGTGCCCTCGCCGGCGCCGCACCACACGTTCGAAACGCCGCCCCGCGTGTCGTCGGAGGCTGCCTTCACGTGACGGAGCCTCGCTCCTCGCCCGCCCGGATCCGCAGGACCGCGCTGATCCTGGCGGCGGTTGCCGTTGCCGTCTACCTGGGCTTCATCCTGCTCGGAGCGATCCGCGCATGAGCGACAAGGGCACGAGCGGCGAGATAAGCACGCGCGCGCTGATCCTGCGCCTGGTGCTGCTCACGGTGGGCATG
Organism: uncultured Woeseiaceae bacterium; assembly: GCA_964491485.1. Classification (GTDB taxonomy): domain Bacteria; phylum Pseudomonadota; class Gammaproteobacteria; order Steroidobacterales; family Woeseiaceae; genus IDS-8. Next base: position 1,295 of record CAZBGV010000120.1, read on the forward strand.
TTCGGCTTCGGCTACCTGCTGGTGCCCGCCTACAGCGTGTTCTGCGAGATCACCGGCCTCGGCGGCCGCACCAACGAGCAGCCGGCCCAGGTCGCCGAGTCGCCGGACGAATCGCGCGAGGTCGACATCGAGTTCGTCACCACCGTCAACCAGACGGCGCCCTGGAGCTTCCGCCCCGATGCACATGGAATGACGGTGCACCCGGGGGAGATCTACGAGGCGACGTTCACCGCCACGAACCTGGCCGACCGGGCGAAAATCGCCCAGGCGGTCCCGAGCGTCGTCCCGCAGGTCGCCGCGAAGTACTTCAAGAAGCTGGAGTGCTTCTGCTTCACCACGCAGGAATTCGAGCCGCACCAGAAGCGGGAGCTTTCGGTGCGCTTCATCGTGGATCGCGCGCTGCCGGACTACGTCGACACGATCACCCTGTCGTACACGATGTTCGACACCGGCAAGGCGCCGCCGTCGGTCGCCGACGCGCACCACGACTCGCACGACTGAACCCAAACCGGAACGTTCCAATGGCCGCAGAAACCCATTCCGCAGATCGCTACTACGTCCCGCACGGCAGCCCGTGGCCGATCGTCGGCTCAATAGGCCTGTTTACCACGGTCGCAGGCGTCGCCAACTGGTTTAACGGGAACGAAAGCGGCTTCTACATCATGTGGGCCGGGTTCGTGATCCTCGCGATCATGCTGTTCGGCTGGTTCGGACGCGTGATTTCCGAGAGCCTGCGCGGAATGCACAACAACCAGGTGGACATGTCGTTTCGCATGGGCATGTTCTGGTTCATCTTCTCCGAGGTGATGTTCTTCTCGGCGTTCTTCTTCGCCCTGTTCTACGTCCGCAACATGTCGGTGCCGTGGCTCGGCGGGGAGAGCAACAACTTCTTTACGAACCTGCTGCTCTGGAGCGGCTTCGAGAACACGTGGCCGACCAACGGCCCGGGCAACGTCGGCGGCGAGTTCGAGGCGATGCCGCCATTCGGGCTGCCTCTGCTCAACACCGCGATCCTGCTGACCTCCAGCGTGACCGTGACCATCGCGCATCACGCCCTGCAGCAGAATCATCGGCTGATCCTCAAGGTCTTTCTCGCGCTGACGTTCCTGCTGGGCTTCACGTTCCTTTTCCTGCAGGCCTACGAGTACATCCACGCCTACCACGAGATGAACCTGAAGCTCACGTCGGGCATCTACGGTTCCACGTTCTTCATGCTCACCGGCTTCCACGGCGCGCACGTGACGCTCGGCACCATCATGCTGATGATCATCTGGCTCCGGGTCATGCGCGGCCATTTCACGCCGGAGCGCCACTTCGCCTTCGAGGCGGTGGCCTGGTACTGGCACTTCGTGGACGTGGTCTGGATCGCGCTTTACGTGTTCGTGTATTGGATCTGAGACCGCGGCACGAACCCCAAGGTCAGTACGGGCCCCGACACGGCGGAAAGGCAGGCAAGCACCCGCTGGAGCGCGCAGCGCCAGGGATGGCGCGAATGCAGATGACGCAGGAGCGGTCATCTGCCATTGCGCGCGACAGTCGAGGCCCGTTGCAGCCCGCGATGCGGGCAACCCGGCTCAGGCGTGGATCCAGCCCAGGCTGTACCCCACGACGAGCAGCACGATGAGCAGGACCGACAAGGCCACCCGCACCGTGAGCGCCTTCAGCACGCGCGTCGAGCCCTCCTGGTCGTGGTAGAGGAAGTAGAGGCCTGAGCCGAGACTGACGACGATTGCCAGCAGCAATGCCAGCACCAGGAGTTTCATTACGCGTTCCGAGGCCTCGTGAAGCGGACAGTATAGTGAAAATGCCTGCGCCACGTTCCCGTGTCCTGGTCGAGCTCGTGCCACCGCTCGCCGGGCTCGCGCTGGTCGCGCTGTTCGTGGCACTCGGCTTCTGGCAGCTCGATCGCGCCGCCGAGAAGCGCGCGCTCGCCGCCGCCTTCACGGCCGGGGGCCCGCCGCGCACGGTCACGTCCGGGCTCGTGCCCGCGCCGTTCGAGCACCTCGCGGCGCGCGGCCGTTATCTCGCCGAACGCCAGTTCCTGATCGACAACATCGTCGAGGGCGGCAGGCTCGGGTATTACGTCATCACGCCGCTCGAGCTTGCTTCGGGCGGGCCCCTGCTGCTGGTCAACCGCGGGTGGATCGCGCGCAGCGGCGAGGTGCTGCCGGCGGTCCGCGTGAGCGGCGCAATGCGCTCCGTGACCGGCCGTGCCGGCCACCTGCCGCGCGTGGGCCTGCGCCCCGGCGAGGCATTCGTGGACGACGACTGGCCCCGGCTCGCCACGTTCCCGACGCCGGCCGAAATCGCATCCGCGCTCGGCCGCGACGTGCTGCCGTTCGTGCTGCTCGCCGACCCCGGTTCCGAGGCCGGCCTGCTCCGGCACTGGGAGCCCGAAGGCATCGGACCCGTCCGCCACATGGCTTACGCGTTCCAGTGGTTCGCGCTGGCCGCTACCGTGGTCGCCGTGTTCGTGGTCCTGCAGGTGCGGCGGAGGCGCGCGCGATGAGCGCCGAACGCAAGCGTCCCGCGGCGCGCACCCAGCTCCTTCTCGTCGCGCTCACCTTCCTGGTGCCGCTCGGGCTCGCTTTCTGGCTGTACTATGGAGGACACGCGCTCGCGCCGGAGGGCCGCACGAACCACGGAGAGCTGCTCCAGCCGATCGTGAACCTCCGCGATGCGCTGCCCGAATCGAGGACGGCAGCACTCGCGGACGACCGCTGGCTCCTCGTGCACGTGAACGGCGGCGCCTGCGAGGCGGACTGCCGCGATGCCCTGTATCGCCTCCGCCAGTCGCATCGCATGCTCGGCCGCGACATGCAGCGGGTGCAGCGGGTTTTCTTGCATGGGCCGGAGGCCCCGGATAGAGTGTTTCTCGAGCACGAGCATCCGGGCCTGCTCGCCTTCGAGGACGCCGAGGCCGCGGCGCTCATCACCGGGAAACGCCCGCAGGACAGAGCGCCCGGAGGGCTGTACCTGATCGATCCTCTCGGCAACCTGGTGATGTATTTCCCCCCGGACGTGGCTCCAGGTGACATGGTCGACGACATCAAGCACCTCCTGAAAATTTCGCAGATCGGCTGACATGCACCTGCGCGCACGCAATTTCGACCCCGTCGCCGACTGGCGCGATTTCTACGAGCTGACGAAGCCGCGCGTGGTGCTGCTCATCGTGTTCACGGCCGTCGTCGGCATGCTGCTTTCCGTGCCGGGCTGGCCCGGCGTCGTGCCGCTGGTTTTCGGGACGCTGGGGATAGGGCTCGCCGCGTCGTCGGCGGCCGCCATCAATCATGTCGTGGACGCGCGCATCGACGTGCAGATGGCGCGCACGCGCCGCCGTCCCCTGCCGCAGGGCCGGCTCACGGAGACCGAGGCGCTCGCGTTCGCCGGGATCCTCTCCGTGCTCGCGATGCTGCTCTTGTGGTTCGTGGTCAACCCGCTGACCGCGGTGCTGACGTTCGCGTCGCTCATCGGCTATGCCGTGATCTACACGATGTACCTGAAGCGCGCGACGCCGCAGAACATCGTGATCGGAGGCGCGGCCGGCGCGGCACCACCGATCCTCGGCTGGGCCGCGGTCACCGGCGAGGTGCACGCGCACGCGCTGCTCCTGTTCCTGATCATCTTCGCGTGGACGCCGCCGCACTTCTGGGCGCTCGCGATCGCGCGCAAGGACGACTACGCGAAAGTCGGCATCCCGATGCTGCCCGTGACGCACGGCACGGCCTACACGCGCCAGTTCATCCTGCTGTACACGATCCTGCTGGTCCTGATCACGATCCTGCCGTACCTGTCCGGCATGACCGGGCTCATTTACCTCGCCGCGGCGCTCATCCTGGGCGGCGTGTTCCTGTGGCACGCGATCGGGCTGAAGCGGGACGACGGCCCCGCGCGGCCGATGCGCATGTTCCGCTATTCGATCAATTACCTGATGCTCCTGTTCGCAGCGCTGCTCGTCGACCATTACTTGAAATTCACGCTGCAAATCAGCTGACCGGGAGCTTGTCGCGAGATTGAGGTGCTTCCAACGGGCGGCGGGAATCCCCATTATGAACCCGCAATGGACGTCACACCGATCATCCGGAACCTGAACGACGCGCAGCGGGCCGCGGTCACCGCCGAGGCGCACCCGCTGCTCGTCATCGCCGGCGCGGGCAGCGGCAAGACCCGCGTGCTCGCGCACCGGGCCGCCTGGCTCATCCACGTGCTGGGCGTGGCGCCGCAGAGCCTCATGGCCGTGACTTTCACGAACAAGGCCGCGGCCGAGATGCGCGGCCGCATCGAGGCGCTGCTCGCGATGCCGGCCGCGCACCTGTGGATCGGCACGTTCCACGGCCTTGCGCACCGCCTGCTCAGGCGCCACTGGAGCGAAGCCCGCCTGCCGCAGAGCTTCCAGATCATCGATTCGGACGACCAGCAGCGCGTCATCAAGCGCGTGGTGCGCGAGCTCGGTCTCGACGACGGCCAGTGGGTGCCGCGCGAGATCGCGTACTTCATCAACGCGCAGAAAGACGAAGGGCTGCGCCCGCAGCACCTGGAGGGCGACCGCGACCCCACGCACCGCCAGCTGGTCGCGCTGTACCGCGCCTACCAGGAGGCCTGCGATCGCGCCGGGCTGGTCGATTTCGGCGAGCTCCTGCTGCGCGCGCACGAGCTCTGGCGGGACCACCCTGACGTGCTGGAGCACTACCGCCGGCGCTTCCGCCACATTCTCGTGGACGAGTTCCAGGACACGAACGCGATCCAGTACGCCTGGCTGCGGCTGCTCGCGGGCACCACGGGCGTGCCGTTCGTGGTCGGCGACGACGACCAGTCCATCTATCGCTGGCGGGGCGCGCGCGTCGAGCACATCCGCCAGTTCCAGAAGGATTTCCCCGGCACCGAGGTCGTCAAGCTGGAGCAGAACTACCGCTCCACGGCGACCATCCTGAAGGCGGCGAACGCGGTGATCGCGAACAACGATTCGCGCATGGGCAAGAACCTGTGGACGGACGGCGCCGAAGGCGAGCCGATCCGCGTGTACTCGGCCTACAACGAGCGCGACGAGGCGGAGTTCATCGTGTCGAGGCTGCGCGACTGGAGCGAGCAGGGCAACGCGCGCGCGGATGCGGCGGTGCTGTACCGCTCGAACGCGCAGTCGCGGGTGCTCGAAGAATACCTGCTGGCCGCACGGCTGCCGTATCGCGTGTACGGCGGCTTGCGCTTCTTCGAGCGCGCGGAGATCAAGGACGCGCTCGCCTATCTCAGGCTGGTTGCCACCCGCGAGGACGACACCGCGTTCGAGCGCGTCGTCAACCGGCCGACGCGTGGCATCGGCGCGCGCACGGTGGAGGCGATGCGCGCGTACGCCCGCGCCAATGCCTGTTCCCTGTGGCGCGCCGCCGGCGCCATCGCGAGCGACGAGAGCATGGGCGGACGGGCGCGCTCGGCCGTGGTCGCGTTCCTCAACCTGATCGAGCGCATGGCGGCGGACGCGGGGCATCTCGGGCTCGCGGAGCAGGTCGATCACGTGATCCACGCGAGCGGCCTCGTGGACTTCTTCCGCAAGGACAAGGGCGAGCAGGGCGAGGCGCGCGTGGACAACCTCGAGGAGCTCGTGAGCGCCGCCCGGAGCTTCACGCCGGATCCGGCGGACGGCATGCCGCCGCTCGATGCGTTCCTCGCCCACGCGGCGCTCGAGGCCGGCGAAGGCCAGGCGTCCGAGTGGGAGGATTGCTTCCAGCTCATGACGATGCACTCGGCGAAAGGGCTCGAGTTCCGGCTGGTCATCATGTGCGGCATGGAGGACGGGCTGTTTCCGCATCGCCGCTCGGTGACGGAAGCCGGCACGCTCGAGGAAGAGCGGCGGCTCTGCTATGTCGGCATCACGCGCGCCAGGCAGTGCCTGTATCTCACGTATGCCGAGAAACGCCGTCTGCACGGCGTGGACAGCATGGCCTTCCCTTCGCGCTTCATCGCAGAAATTCCCGCCGAGCTGGTCGAGGAGGTGCGGCCGCGCGTGCAGCTCGTACGCCCCGCGTACCCGCGCGAACGGGCGAACCGGCCCGGAAGCGCCGTGCACCCGGGCGCCGAGCTCGGCATCCGGCTCGGGCAGCGCGTGCACCACGGCAAGTTCGGCGACGGCGTCATCCTCAACTGCCAGGGGCAGGGCGCGCATGCGATGGTCGAGGTCAATTTCGAGAACGCCGGCACCAAGTGGCTGGTGCTGAACTACGCCAACCTCGTCCTCATGTAGGAGCCCGCCACGCGGGCGACGCGATGTTGATCGTGGCCCGCACGCCACGATGCGGCGCTCTCGCGCGCGATGCGGGCGGCTACGGGTGTAGAATCGCCCGCCATGCGGACTCCCGGTCCGGTCACGCCTGAGGTCGCCGGCGAAGAATGAGAATCCTGATCCTCGGAGCCGGCCAGGTAGGCGCCTCGGCCGCACACAACCTGGCGCGCGAGGAAGCGAACGAAGTCACCGTCGTCGACATGCGCGCGGAGGTGCTGCGGGAGCTGCAGGATCGGCTCGACATCCGCACGGTGGTGGGCCACGCGGCGTATCCGGAGGTGCTGGAGCGCGCCGGCGGGAGCGACGCCGATATCGTCATCGCGCTCACCGACTCCGATGAAACGAACATGGTGGCCTGCCAGGTCGCCTACACGCTGTTTCACACGCCCACGAAGATCGCGCGCATCCGGGCCGCCGATTACATGAACGCGGACGCCCTGTTTTCGCAGGACGCTTTCCCCGTGGACGTCCGCATCAGCCCCGAGCAGCTCGTCTGCCGCCACGTGGAGCAGCTCATCCATTTCCCCGGGGCGCTGCAGGTGCTGGATTTCGCGGACGGCCGCGTGCGGCTGGTCGGCGCACTGGCCGAAAAGGGCGGCCTGCTGGTCGGGCGGCGCATCGCCAGCCTGAAGGAGCACGTGCCGGATGCGGAAGGGCGTATCGCGGCGGTCTACCGTCAAGGCCTGCCGCTGCCGGTCGAGCCGGACACCGTGATCGAGGAGGGCGACGAGGTCTTCTTCATCTCGGCTCGCCAGGACATTCGCGCCTTCCTGAACGAGATGCGCAAGCTCGAGCACCCCGTGAACCGGATCGTGATCGCGGGCGGCGGCAACATCGGCGCGCGGCTCGCGAGCGCCCTTGAGCAGACCAACCAGGTGAAGGTCATCGAGCGCAACCCGCAGCGCGCCCGCTTCATCTCCGAGCAGCTGAACAAGGCCATCGTGCTGGTGGGCGACGCGGCCGACGAGGACCTGCTGATCGAGGAGAACATCGACAGCGTCGACGTGTTCTGCTCGCTGACGAACGCCGAGGAAGCGAACATCCTGGCCGCGATGCTCGCGAAGCGGCTGGGCGCCAAGAAGGCGATGGCGCTCATCAACCGCCCGTCGTACGCGGAGCTCGTGGAATCGTCCGGGACGATCGACGTCGCCATCTCGCCGCAGCAGATCACGATCGGCTCGTTGCTCGCGCACGTGCGCCGCGGCGACGTCGTGAAAGTGCATTCGCTGAAGCGCGGCGCCGCCGAGGCGATCGAGGCCGTCGCGCACGGCTCGAAGGAAGCCTCTCGCGTGGTCGGTCGCAAGGTCGGCGAGATCGAGCTGCCCCGCGGCGCCACCATCGTCGCCGTGGTGCGCGGCGAAGAGGTGCACATCGCACACGACACCGTGATCGAGACCGACGACCACGTGATCCTCTTCATGACGGACCGCCGCAAGGTCGAGCGCATCGAGGAGCTCTTCGAGGTCGACGTGACCTTCGTGTGACGAACCCGTGAACTGGTTCGCCGTACAACGCGTCATGGGACTGCTGCTGATCCTGTTCAGCTTCACCATGCTGCCCCCGATCGCGATCGCGTTCCTGTACGAGGACCTGGAGTGGATGCCCTTCGCGGAGGGCTTCGTCGTGACGCTCTCCGCGGGCATCGCGACCTGGTTCCCGGTGCGCTGGGTGCTCAGGGAGCTCAGGCTGCGCGACGGGTTCCTGGTGGTGGCGGCCTTCTGGGCGGTGCTCGGGACGTTCGGCGCATTTCCGTTCTACTTCTCCGACGACCCGGCGCTGACGTTCACGGACGCGCTGTTCGAATCCATGTCGGGACTGACGACGACCGGCGCGACCGTGCTCACCGAAATCGACGCGCTGCCCAAGGCCATCCTCTGGTACCGCCACCAGCTGCAGTGGATCGGTGGCATGGGCATCATCGTGCTGGCCGTCGCCGTGCTGCCGGTCCTGGGCGTCGGCGGTATGCAGCTGTACCGCGCCGAGGCGCCGGGACCCGTGAAGGACGCCAAGCTCACGCCGCGCATCGCCGAGACGGCGAAGGCGCTGTGGTACGTGTACCTCGTGTTCACCCTGTTCTGCTCGGTGGGCTACTGGCTGGCGGGCATGAACCTGTTCGACGCCGTGTGCCACGCCTTCTCGACGGTGTCGATCGGCGGCTTTTCCACCCACGACCTGAACCTGGGGTATTTCGAGAGCCCGGCGATCCAGCTCGTGGCGATCGTGTTCATGTTCGTCGCCGGCATCAACTTCTCGCTGCACTTCTTCGCGTGGCGTTACAACCGGATCAGCCACTACGCACAGGACCCGGAGGTGCGCGCCTACTTTGGTATCGTCGTGGCGGTGGCGGCCGTGGTGATTCTGACGCTCGTGGCATCGCGCACCTTCTCCACGCCGGGGATCGGCGTCATGAACGGCCTGTTCCAGGCGGTGTCCATCGCGACCACCACGGGCTTCACCACGGCAAATTTCTCGGACTGGCCGGGTGCGATCCCGGTGCTGCTCATCTTCTCGAGCTTCGTCGGCGGCTGCGCGGGCTCGACGGCCGGCGGCATCAAGGTGATCCGCTGGCTGCTCATCTACAAGCAGGGCGTGCGCGAGATCGTGCG
>CAZBGV010000121.1:0-10165 GCA_964491485.1 uncultured Woeseiaceae bacterium
CCGGATCGTCGGTGCACAGCACGGCGAGCCCGTAGAACGGCAGGTTGTGCAGGAAGCCGACGAAGCCGCGCTGCAGCTTCGCGACGTCGCCGTCGTAGGTCGACATGTGGTCGGCGTCGATGTTCGTGACGACCGCGAGCATCGGCTTCAGGTGCACGAACGAGGCGTCGCTCTCGTCGGCCTCGGCGACGAGGTACTCGCCCTGGCCGAGGCGCGCGTTCGAGTTCGCGCTCTTCAGCCGCCCGCCGATGACGAACGTCGGATCGAGTCCGCCTTCGGCGAGCACGCTGGCGACGAGGCTGGTGGTGGTCGTCTTGCCGTGCGTGCCGGCGATGGCGATCGAATAGCGGAAGCGCATCAGCTCCGCCAGCATCTCCGCGCGGCCGACGACCGGCATGAGGGCGGCGCGCGCGGCCACGACTTCGGGATTGCCGGCGCTCACGGCGCTCGACACGACGACCGCGTCGGCGTTGCCGACGTTCGCCGCATCATGGCCGATGAACACGGTCGCACCGAGCGAGCGCAGCCGCTCGACCTGCGCGTTGCTGCGCAGGTCCGAGCCCTGCACCTCGTAGCCCAGGCTCAGCATCACCTCGGCGATGCCGGACATGCCCGAGCCGCCGATGCCGACGAAGTGCACCCGGTTGATGCGGCGCATCCGCTGGATCATGAGCGCACCCCCGCTGCCGCGAGGCACGCCTCGGTGATCTCGCGCACGGCTTCCGGGCGCGCCAGCCCGCGCGCCGCGATGGCGCGCCGCCGCAGGGTGTCGCGGCTCGCGAGCCACTCGCCGAGCAGGGCGGCGAGGCGCTTCGCGTCGAGCTCGCTCTCGCTCACGATCGCCGCGGCGCCGGCGTCCAGCAGCGGCCGCGCATTCGCCGTCTGGTGATCGTCGACCGCCGCGGCGAACGGCACGAAGATCGCCGGGAGACCGGCGGCCGCGAGCTCCGCGACCGTGAGGGCGCCCGCGCGGCACACGACGAGGTCGGCCCAGGCATACGCCGCGGCCATGTCCTCGATGAACTCGACGAGCTCGGCGTCGACGCCGTGCCGGGCATACGCTTCGCGGGCGATGGCCAGCGTGCGGGCGCCGGCCTGGTGCCGCACGAGCGGCCGCTCCGCGGCCGGCATCCGCGAAAGCGCCTCCGGCACCACCTGGTTGAGCTTCAGCGAGCCCTGGCTGCCGCCGAGCACGAGCAGGCGCAGCGGCCCGCTGCGCGCGGCGAGGCGCACGGCGGGATCCTCGATGCGCGCAATCTCCTCGCGCACCGGGTTGCCGACGGTGCGCGCCTCGAGCGCGGGAGAAAAGCTGCCCGGGAAGGCCTGCAGCACGACCCGGGCAAGGCGCGCCAGAAGACGATTGGTGAGACCGGCGATGGCGTTCTGCTCGTGGATGACGAGCGGCCGGCGCGTGAGCCACGCCGCCACGCCGCCCGGCCCGCTGACGAAGCCGCCCATGCCGAGCACGGCCGACGGCCGGTACGCGAGCATCACCCGCAGCGACTGCACCAGCGCGAGCGCGAGCTGGAACGGCGCGACGAGAACCGCGCCGAGCGCGCTCCGGCGCAGGCCGCGCACGCTGATCCAATGGATCGGAATCCCGGCCGCCGGCACCACGCGCGCCTCCAGCCCGCGGCGCGTGCCGAGCCACATCACGTCCACCGCGCGCCCCTCGAGCGCGCGGGCGATCGCGAGCGCCGGATACACGTGCCCGCCGGTGCCGCCGGCCATGATGAGAATCCGCGTCACGACTCACCCTCCCGGCGCGTGCGCCGGTTCGCCGGCTGCGAGTCGGTAACGAGCTCGTGATGGATGCGCAGCAGGAGCCCGATCGCGAGCATGAAGATAATGAGGCTGCTGCGGCCGTAGCTGATGAGCGGCAGGGTCAGGCCCTTGGTCGGCAGGAGCCCCATGTTCACGCCGATGTTGATGAACGCCTGCAGCCCGATCCAGGTGCCGATGCCGGCCGCGAGGCAGGCCTCGAACAGCCGATCGGCGCGCGCCGCGCGCGTGGCGAGCCGGAAGATCCGCCACAGGAACGCCGCGAACACGGCGATCAGCAGCGTGGCGCCGAGCAGCCCGAACTCCTCGGCGAACACGGCGAACACGAAGTCGGTGTGCGCTTCCGGCAGGTAGAAGAGCTTCTGCACGCTGTTGCCGAGTCCGACGCCCAGCCATTCGCCGCGGCCGATGGCGATCAGCGACTGCGTGAGCTGGAATCCGGAGTCGTAGGGATCGGCCCATGGATCGAGGAACCCGGTCAGCCGCTGCAGGCGGTAAGGCGACGTCACCGCGAGCGCCGCCATGGCGATCACCCCGACGCCGAAGAACAGGCAGAAATCGCGCAGCCGTGCGCCGGCGACGAACAGCATCACGAGCGCGGTCGCGAGCAGAACGATCGCGGCACCGAAGTCGGGCTCGGCGAGCAGCAGCGCGGAGGCGATCGTGAGCAGGAGCATCGGCCGCAGGAAACCGGTGAACTGCTCGCGCACCGTCCGGTTGCGCCGCACGAGATAGCCCGCGAGGTACATGATCAGGCAGAGGCGCGCGGGCTCGGACACCTGCACGTTCATGATGCCCGCGCGCAGCCAGCGCGTGCTGCCGTTCACCTCGTAACCGACGCCGGGAATCAGCACCGCGGTGAGCAGCACGAGCGCCGTGAGCAGGAGCAGCGGGCCCAGCGTCTGCCACACGCGCATCGGGATCATGAGGCCGAGCCACGCGCCGGCGGCGCCGGCCAGCCCGGCAATCGCCTGGCGCCGGAGATAGAAGAAGGGATCGCCGGACACGTTGTCGGAGATCGAGATCGACGCGGACGCCAGGATGACGAACCCGCCGAGGAGCAGCACGAGGCCGAGCGTCAGGATGCCCGGATCGGGCTGCAGCCGGACGCGCAGCCTGGCGGGGAACGGCATGGTGGCGCTTTCGATGCTCATGAGCCCAAGGCCTCCACCTGGCGGCGGAAATCGAGCCCGCGCTCCTTGTAGTTCGGGTACTGGTCGAAGCTCGCGCAGGCCGGCGCGAGCAGCACGGTATCGCCCGGCCGGGCGAGCTGCGCGGCGATCGGCAGCGCGGTGCGCAGGTCGGCCGCCTGGAACACGGTCGTCCTGCCCTTCAGCGCGCGCGCGATCGCCGGACCGTCGCGGCCGATGAGGATGGCCGCGCGCAGTTTCGCCGCGACCGCCTCGGCGAAGTCGCCGAACTCGCCGCCCTTGGCGTCGCCGCCGGCGATCAGCACGATCGGTCCCGGTATGGCCAGCACGGACGCCGTGGCCGCGCCGATGTTCGTGGCCTTCGAATCGTCGACGTAATCGACGCCGTCGATCGAGGCGACGAGCTGCATGCGATGCGGCAGGCCGGGAAACTCCGCCAGCACCTGCAGCATGGGCGAGTAGTCGAGGCCCATCAGCCGGCCGGCGGCGAGCGCGGCGAGCGCGTTCTCCTGGTTGTGCGAGCCCGCGAGCGCCATGTCGTCGGCGGCCAGCAGCATCTGCTCGCCGTACGCGAGGAAGCGCACGCCGTCCTCGTCCGCGATGCCGTACTCGCCGCCGCCCGGCTTCCCGGCGCCGAAGCTCGCGCGCGGCACGTTGCCCGGAATCGCTTTCTCCGCTTCCGGATCGTCGTGGTTGAACACCGCCGCCCGCGCCTCGCGGAAGACGCGGTACTTGGCTTCCCGGTACTCGGCTTCGCTCGCGTGCCAGTCGAGGTGATCGGGACTGACGTTCAGCAGCACCGCGACCGCCGCGGGCAGATTGCGGGTGCGCATGAGCTGGAAGCTCGAGAGCTCGAGCACGTAGGCATCGGGCTCGGGCTCGGCCAGCAGGTCGAGCGCCGGCCGCCCGAGATTCGCGCCGGTGAGCGCCCGCTTGCCCGCCGCTTCGAACATCAGCCCGAGCAGCGTCGTCACGGTGCTCTTGCCGTTCGACCCGGTGACGGCGACGAACGGCGCGCGCGCCGCCTGCACGAAGAGCTCGATGTCGGAAATCACGTCGATGCCGGCCGCGCGCGCGGCGACGAGCAGCGGCTCGCGATCGGGCACGCCCGGCGAGACGATGATGCGCGACGTGTGCTTCAGGAGGTCGGGCGGCGCGCTCGCGAGCAGCACGTCGGCACCGGGATCGATCGTCGCGAGCTCCGCGAGGCCGGGCGGCTGCTCGCGCGTATCGAGGTAGCGCGCGGGCCGGCCGCAACGCTGCAGGTGGCGCGCGACGGAAAGCCCCGTGTCGCCGAGGCCGAACACGAGATCGCAGCGGCCCGGCCGGCGCAGCGGCGCGGCACGCGGCGTCTTCGGTGTCGTGTCTTTCGCGGCGTTCATCGGATCTTCAGGCTCGCGAGACCGATCAGCACGAGGATGACCGTGATGATCCAGAAACGGACGATGACCTTGGGTTCCGCCCACCCTTTGAGCTCGAAATGGTGGTGCAGCGGGGCCATGCGGAACACGCGGCGGCCGGTCAGCTTGAACGACGCGACCTGGATGATCACCGAGACGGTCTCGACCACGAACACGCCGCCCATGATCGCGAGCACGATCTCCTGCCGCACGACCACCGCGACGGTGCCGATCGCCGCGCCGAGGGCCAGCGCGCCGATGTCGCCCATGAACACCTGCGCGGGATAGGTGTTGAACCAGAGGAAGCCGAGCCCCGCGCCCGAGAGCGCCGCGCAGAACACGAGGATCTCGCCCGTGCCCGCGACGTACGGCAGCCCGAGGTAGCCGGCGAAATTCACGTTGCCGGTGACGTACGCGAACACGCCGAGCGCGCCGCCGACGAGCACGGTCGGCATGATGGCGAGCCCGTCCAGCCCGTCGGTGAGATTGACCGCGTTGCTGAAACCCACGATGAAGAAGAAAGAGACGGCGATCTGGAAAGGCCCGAGCGGCAGCGAAGTATCCTTGAGGTAAGGAATCAGCAGCGACGCGTTTTCCGCGCCGCCCGCCAGCACGTACAGCGCGACCGCGGCGATGAGCCCGACGAGCGATTGCCAGATCAGCTTCTGCCGCGCGGACAGCCCCTTCGGATCCTGCAGCACCAGCTTCTTGTAATCGTCGACGTAGCCGATGATGCCGAACGCGAGCATCACGAACAGCACGACCCACACGTACCTGTTCTCCAGGTCGGCCCAGAGCAGCGTGCTGACGGCGATGGCCGTGAGGATCAGCGCGCCGCCCATCGTCGGCGTGCCCGCTTTCGGCAGGTGCGTCGACGGTCCGTACTCGCGCACCGGCTGGCCGGACTGGTTGAGGCTCAGGCGCGCAATCATGCGCGGCCCGATGAGGAACGAGAGCACGAGCGCCGTGAGCGCGCCGAGGATCGCCCGCAGCGTCAGGTAGTTGAAGACGTTGAACGCGGACTCGTAGCGGGTCAGGAACTGGGTGAGGTAGAGCAGCATGTCAGTCCCCGTGCTCCGCCGGCGCGAGCGCCTGCACGATGCGTTCCATGCGCATCGATCGCGAGCCCTTCACGAGCAGCGTGACCTCGGCGGGCCGCGGCGCCTCGTCGAGCGCGCGCGCGAGTGCCCCGGCGAGCGCCTCGGGGGATTCGAACCACGCACCGCCTGCTCCGAACGCCTCGACGGCGTGCCGCGAGAGGGTGCCGGTTGCAAACAGCCTGTCGACGCCGGAGGCGGCGATGCGCTCGCCGGTGCGGCGATGCAGCTCGACGCTGTCCGGCCCGAGCTCGCCCATGTCGCCCAGCACGAGCCATGACTCGCCCGGCGCGCCGCCGAGGAGCTCGGCCGCGGCCGCGACGCTCGCCGGGTTCGCGTTGTAGCTGTCGTCGTAGAGCGTGCTGCCGCGCGGACCGCGCCGCGCGGTCAGGCGGCCCGCCACGGGGCGGATGCTCTCGAGCCCCGCGCGGATCGCCTGCCAGCCGACGCCGGCGATCAGCGCCACGGCGGCGGCGGCCGCGGCAAGCTGGGCGTTGTGGCGGCCGGCGAGCGGAATCGAGACGGCGAGCCTGCGGCCGTCCGCTTCCAGCGTGCAGCGCGTGGCGCCGGGTTCCGCGACGATGTTGGTCGCCCGCACGTCCGCCTGCCCGGCGAACCCGAACGTGCGCACCCGCGCGCCGCCCGCGAGCCGCCGCCACAGGTCGAGGTGGGGATCGTCGGCGTTCAGCACGGCCCACGCCGGGCGCGGCTCGCCTTCGAGGATTTCGCCCTTGGCGCGCGCGACGCCGGCGATCGTGCCGAAGCCTTCGAGATGCGCCGGCCCGGCATTCGTGATGACGGCGATCTCGGGGGCAACGAGCGACGCGAGCCAGGCAATCTCGCCCGGGTGATTCGCGCCCATCTCGAACACCGCGTAACGGTGCGCGGGGTCGAGCTCGGCCAGCATGAGCGGCACGCCCACGTCGTTGTTCAGGTTGCCGCGCGTGGCGAGCGTCGGCCCGGCGGCGGCGAGGCAGCTCGCGATCATCTCCTTGCAGGTCGTCTTGCCGTTGCTGCCGGTGAGGCCGACCACCGTTGCGCTCATCTGCCGCCGCCATGCCGCGGCCATCAGCCCGAGCGCGCGGCGCGTATCGTCGACTTCGATCGTCGGCAAGTCGGCGGCCACCGGCCGGCCGACCACTGCCCCCGCCGCACCGGCCGCGGCCGCCTGCGGCACGAAATCGGCGCCGTCGAAGTTCGGCCCTGAGAGCGCGAAGAAGAGCTCGCGCGGCTGTACGCGGCGGCTGTCGGTGCTGACGCCGCGGAACGCCGCATCGCTGCCCGCGAGCCGCCCGCTCATGCAGGCACTGGCGCGCGCGAGGGTGCTTTCGATCACGGCCTCGCCCCCTCCGCGTGGCGCGCACGCAGGCTGTCGCTCGCGAACGCGTAATCGGAGAACGGCAGCCGCCGGCCGGCGACGACCTGCACGTTCTCGTGGCCCTTGCCCGCGATGAGCACCACGTCGTTGTCGCGTGCTTCGCCGATCGCGTAGCGGATCGCTTCCGCGCGATCCGCTATCGGCATCGCGCGGCCGTCCGTGCCGGCAAGCACCTCGGCGATGATGCCGTCGGGATCCTCGAAACGCGGGTTGTCGGTAGTGACGATGGCACGGTCGGCGAGCCGGACGACGGTCGCGCCCATGAGCGGGCGCTTGCCGCGATCGCGGTCGCCGCCGCAGCCGAACACGCACCACAGGTTGCCCGTGCAGTGCAGTCGCAATGCATCGAGCGCTGCTTCGAGACCGGCGGGCGTATGCGCGTAATCCACGTAGACCGCCGGTCCGCCGGCGACCGCCACGCGCTGCAGGCGTCCCGGCGGCGCCTCGCAGGCGGCGAGCGCCGCCAGCGCCGCCGGCAGCGGCACGTCCCAGCAGAGCAGCTGCGCGAGCACCAGCAGCGCGTTCGCGACGTTGAACTCGCCGGCGAGCGGCAGCCGGCAGGCGCCCGCGCCGAAGCTGCCGTCGACCTCCAGCGCGAAGCCGAACCCGCTGGGTGCGCTCGAGCGCACGAACAGCCGCTCCGCGTCCGCTACGGCATCCGGCGCGAAGCCGGGCTGCGTCGACACGACGACCAGCCTGCCCTGGCCCAGCGCGCGGCAGCGCCGCGCAAGCTCCCGGCCGAAGTCGCTGTCGACGTTCACGATCCGCTGCTCGAGCTCACGCTCGAGGAACAGCCGCGCCTTCACCTCGCCGTACGCGCGCATGTCGCCGTGATAGTCGATGTGATCGCGGCTCAGGTTGGTGAAGAGCGCCGAATCAAACTGCACGCCGTCGATGCGGTTCTGCTCGAGCGCGTGCGAGGAGACCTCGATCGCCGCCGCCTCCGCGCCGCGATCCGCGAGCCCGGCGAGCTTGCCGTGCAGCTCGACGCACGCGGGCGTCGTGAGCGCGCCCTCCTCGAACGGCGGCTCGAAGCCGGCGCCGAGCGTGCCGACGTAGCCGCAGCGGCGGTCGAGCCGCCGCAGGCATTGCGCGGCGAGATACGCCACCGTCGTCTTGCCGTTGGTGCCCGTCACGCCCGCGACGCGCAGCCGCGCGGACGGCGTGTCGAACCAGCGATTCGCGAGCTCGCCGAGATGCTGCTCGAGTCCCGGCACGGCGATCGCGGGCACCGGGGTTTCGGGCGGCGCGCCAGCGGTCGCGCTGTCCCACACGATCGCCGCCGCACCGGCCGCCGCGGCTTCTGCCGCGAACTCGACGCCGTGGCGCGTGCCGCCGCGGCAGGCGAGAAAGACCTCTCCGGGCACGAGCGCGCGGCTGTCGCTCGCGATGCCGCCGATCGCGAGCGGCGGCGCCGCCGCCAGGCCGGCGAGCAGGCGGTCGAGCGTCATGCGAGTGCTGAGGTCCACGGCGGGCAGGCTCATGGGCTCATCGCCTGTATGACGCTCCCGGGATCGCGCGCCGGCAGCGCGTCCGGCGGGACGGCGAGCAGGCGCAGCGATTCCGACATGACATCGGCGAACACGGGCGCCGCGACGTCGGCGCCGTAATAGAAATTGCCGTGCGGCTCGTCGATGACGACGACGGTCGCGAGGCGCGGATCGCTCGCCGGCGCGAGCCCGGCGAAGATGGAAACGTATTCGTCCTCGGAATACCCGCCCGCGGCGAACTTCCAGGCCGTGCCGGTCTTGCCCGCGACGTGATAGCCGGTGATATCCGCTTTGCGGCCGGTGCCGCCCGGCATCACGACCTCTTCCAGCATGCGCACGACCGCGTGCGCGGTGTCGGGCGATACGACGCGATGGCCCTTCCTGGGCGCATCGAGCGCGATCAGCGAGACGGGCTGCAGCCAGCCGTCGTTGCCGAGCGCCGCATAGGCCTGCGCGAGCTGCAGCACGGTCATGGAGACGCCGTAGCCGTAGGCCAGCGTCGCCTGGGAGATCTCCTGCCAGTGACTGAAGTGCGTGAGCAGGCCCGCGGACTCGCCCGGATAGCCGCTGGCCGTGAGCGATCCCAGGCCGAAGTCGGTGAGCGTCCGCCACAGCTGCTCGGGCTCGAGCGACATCGCCACCTTGGTGGCGCCGACGTTGCTCGAGCGGGCGAGCAGCGTGGTCAGGCTGATCCGCCCCAGGTTGTGCTCGTCGGCGATGCGTTTCGGTCCGACGATCACGTAACCGGGAGAGGTGTCGACCATGCTGTTGGCCTGCCACTGGCCGCTTTCCAGCGCGGCCGCGATGATGAGCGGCTTGATGCTGGAGCCCGGCTCGAAGATGTCGGTGATCGCCCGGTTGCGGTAGCGCTCGGCCGTGTACTGGCTGCGATCGTTCGGGTTGTAGCCCGGCTGGTTGACCATCGCGAGCACTTCGCCGGTATGGACGTCGAGCACGACCACCGAGCCCGAGTCGGCGCGATGCTTCTGCACCGCCGCCTTCAGGGCGCGATAGGCGAGGTACTGCACGCGCAGGTCGATGCTGGTGCGCAGGTCGCGGCCGGGGTGCGGCGGGCGGATGCTCTCGACGTTCTCGACGGGACGGCCGAAGCGGTCCTTCAGCACGCGCTTGGCACCGGGCTCGCCGGAGAGCCAGTGATTGAAGGCGAGCTCGAGGCCCTCCTGCCCGCGGTCGTCGACGTTCGTGAAGCCGACCAGGTGCCCGGTCACTTCGCCCGCCGGGTAATAGCGACGGTACTCGCGCAGCACGTTGATGCCCGGCAGGCGCAGCGCCAGCGCGCGCTGTGCCTGCTCCGGGCTCAGGTGGCGGCGGAGATAAACGAACTCGCGATCCATGCTGCGCGTGATGCGGCGCATGAGTTGCTCGGGCTCGAGGCCCAGCGCTTCCGCGAGCTCCGGCACGCGATCGACGGCCGGCGCAAACTCGCGCGGATTCACCCACACGCTGTCGACCGGCGTGCTGATGGCGAGCGGCTCGCCGTTGCGGTCCACGATGGCGCCGCGGTGCGCCATGATCTTCTCGATCCGCAGGTGGCGCGCGTCGGCTTGCTGGTTCAGGAACTCGCGATTGAACACCTGCAGCTGCACGGAGCGCGCGACCAGCACGACGGCGACGGCGGCGAAGCACACCATCAGCACGCCGATGCGCGCGGCAAAACGGCCGTACGCCTGCTCCCGCGTCTCTGCCCCGCGATTCCTCATGGCCTCTCGATCACGTAAACCTCGTCCGGGGACGGCCGCTCGAGGCCGAGGTCCTTCGTGGCGACCTGCTCGATGCGGGCGTGGGTGGCCCAGGTGCTCTGCTCGATCTGCAGCCGGCCCCATTCGATGTTGAGCTCGTCGCGCAC
>CAZBGV010000122.1:0-10095 GCA_964491485.1 uncultured Woeseiaceae bacterium
CGTCAGGCGAGGGCGGCGCGGGCGTTTTGGAAGATGCGCAGCCAGGGGGAATCGGCGCCCCACTCCTCCGGATGCCAGGAGAGCTGCGTGGTGCGCACGCTGCGCTCCGGGTGCGGCATGGTGACGGTGACGCGGCCGTCGGCGCTGGACAAGCCGCAGATGCCGTCGGGCGAGCCGTTCGGGTTGGCGGGATAGCTTTCGGTGCGCCGGCCGTAGTTGTCGACGTAGCGCAAGGCCACGAGCGACTCGGCGGCGGCGCGCTGCGCGTCGCCGGCGAACACGGCCCGTCCTTCGCCGTGCGAGGTGACGATCGGCAGGCGCGAGCCCTGCATGCCGGCGAGCCAGAGTGACGGGCTGCTGCCCACCTCGACCAGGCTGAGCCGCGCTTCGAACTGCTCGGAGACGTTGCGCGCGAAGGCCGGCCAGTGGTCGGTGCCGGGGATGATCTCCGCCAGGCAGGAAAACATCTGGCAGCCGTTGCAGGTGCCGAGCGCGAGTGTGTCCGGTCGTGAGAAGAAGGCGGCGAAAGCGTCGCGGGCGCGGTCGTGGTAGAGGATGGATTTCGCCCAGCCGCCGCCGGCCCCGAGCACGTCGCCGAACGAGAAGCCGCCGCAGGCAACCGCACACTGGAACCGCTCGAGCGTCTCTCGCCCTTCGAGGATGTCGCTCATGTGCACGTCGAACGGCTCGAACCCGGCGCGAATGAACGCCGCGGCCATCTCGTGCTGGCTGTTCACGCCCTGCTCGCGCAGGATGGCGACCCGCGGGCGTACGCCGCCGATCGCCGGCGCCGCGGCCGGTGCCTGCGGAGCGAACGTGAGGTGGACGTTGAGTCCCGGGTCGTCGCGATCGAGCAGCCGCGCGTATTCCTGTTCCGCGGTTTGCGGGTTGTCGCGCAGCGCCTGCAGCCGGTAGCTCGTTGCCGACCAGCTGCGCTGCAGCGCGACGCGGTCGAAGCGCGCGAGCACGGCGTCCTCGTGATAGAGCGTGAGCGCGTCGTCGTGCTCGACGCGTCCGAGGTCCGTGCAGCCGAGACCGGCCTCCTCGATGACGGACAGCGCGCGGGCGAGGCGGCTGTCCGCGACCTGCAGCACGGCGCCTGCTTCCTCGGCGAAGAGCTGCGCCAGCACGTCGCGCTCCGAGCCGGCGAGCGCGAGCGATGCGCCGAGCCGGCCGGCGAACATCATCTCGGCGACGCATGCGAGCAGGCCGCCGTCGGAGCGATCGTGGTAAGCGAGCACGAGGTCTTCGCGGCGCAGCCGCTGCACGGCTTCGAAGAACCGTGCGAG
Organism: uncultured Woeseiaceae bacterium; assembly: GCA_964491485.1. GTDB lineage: Bacteria > Pseudomonadota > Gammaproteobacteria > Steroidobacterales > Woeseiaceae > IDS-8. The sequence goes on from CAZBGV010000122.1 coordinate 1,290, forward strand.
CCGCGCCGGCTCGTCGATGTCCGGCAGCGCGCCGCCGTGGCGGCCGTACACCTGCGCGAGGCACGAGCCGCCGAGGCGGTTCGCGCCTTCCGCGAGGTCGATCAGCACCAGCCGGCTCGGCTCGCCGATGCGCTTCAGCTCCGGCGTCCAGTGCGCTCGCACGTCGCTCACCGGCGCGAACGCGGACACGATGAGCGACACCGGCGACACCACGCGATGGCTGCCGGCCGCATCCGTCCACGCGGCCTGCATCGACAGCGAATCCTTGCCGACGGGAATGGCGAGCCCGAGCTCACGGCACAACGCGCTGACCGCCGCCACGGTGTCGTAGAGGCGCGCGTCCTCGCCCGGATGCCCCGCCGCGGCCATCCAGTTGGCCGACAGCCGCACCTTGCCGAGGCCGTCGATCGCCGCGGCGGCGATGTTCGTGACCGCCTCGGCAACGGCGATGCGGCCGGACGCGGGTGCGTCCTGCACCGCGAGCGGCGTGCGCTCGCCCATGGCCATGGCTTCGCCCGTCACGCTCTCGAAGCCGCTCGCAGTGATCGCGACGTCCGCGACCGGCACCTGCCACGGGCCGACCATCTGGTCGCGCACGGACAGGCCGCCGACGCTGCGGTCGCCGATGTGGATCAGGAACGACTTGTCGGCCACCGCCGGAAAGCGCAGCACGCGATGCACCGCCTCTTCGAGATCGATGCCATCGAGGTCGAGCGCCGCCTGCGGCGGAGCGACGCGGACGACGTCGCGCGTCATGCGCGGCGGCTTGCCGAGCAGCATCTGCATCGGCATGTCGACCGGCTCGTTGCCGAAATGCGGGTCGGTGACGAGCAGGCGCCGATCGTCGGTCAGCGTGCCGATCACGGCCAGCGGGCAGCGCTCTCGCTCGCAGATCGCCGTGAACTCCGCGAGCCGCGCGGCGGCCACCACGAGCACGTACCGCTCCTGCGCCTCGTTGCACCAGATGGCGAGCGGCGACATGCCGGGCTCGGCGCTCGGGATGGCGCGCAGGTCGACGCGCGCGCCGAGCGCGCTGTGGTCCACCGCCTCGGGCACGGCGTTCGACAGCCCGCCCGCGCCGACGTCGTGAATCAGGAGAATCGGGTTTTCCGCGCCCATCGCCGCGCAGCGATCGATGACTTCCTGCGCGCGCCGCTGCATCTCCGGATTGCCGCGCTGCACGGAGGCGAAGTCGAGCTCTTCCGAGCTCGCGCCGCTCGCGAGGCTGGATGCCGCGCCGCCGCCGATGCCGATGCGCATGCCCGGCCCGCCGATGACGACGATGCGCGCGCCGGCCGACACGTCACGCTTGACCGCGTGCTCCGCGCGCACGTTGCCGACGCCGCCCGCGATCATGATCGGCTTGTGATAGCCGCGCACCTCGCCGTCCGGCAGGCCGGGCGGGCGCGCTTCGAAGCTGCGGAAGTAACCGCACAGGTTCGGCCGCCCGAACTCGTTGTTGAACGCGGCCGCGCCGATCGGCCCTTCCAGCATGATCTCGAGCGGCGTCGCCATGCGCGGCGAGGGCGGGAGCCCCGTTTCCCAGGGCTCCGGGCAGCCCGGGATCGCGAGATGGGAGACGGTGAAGCCCGTCAGCCCCGCCTTCGGCTTGCCGCCGAGGCCGGTCGCGCCCTCGTCGCGGATCTCGCCGCCCGAGCCGGTGGCCGCGCCGGGGAACGGCGAGATCGCCGTCGGGTGGTTGTGGGTCTCGACCTTGCAGAGGATGTGCACCGGCTCGCGGGCGTAGCGATAGCCGCGGTCGCGCGTCGATATGAGGAGCCGCTCCGCCTCGAAACCTTCCAGCACCGCGGCGTTGTCGGAGTAGGCGGACAGGATCCCGGCGGGCGCGGCTTCGGTCGTGCTGCGGATCATGTCGAATAACGAGGTGATCTGGGGGGTGCCGTCGATGATCCATGAGCCGCGGAAAATCTTGTGCCGGCAGTGCTCGGAGTTGGCCTGCGCGAACATCATGAGCTCGACGTCACTCGGGTCGCGCCCGAGGCGGCGGTAGCTGTCGTGCAGGTAATCGATCTCGTCGTCGGAAAGCGCGAGCGCGAGTGCCGCGTTCGCCGAAAGCAGCGCATCCCGGCCCTCTGCTGCGAGCGGAATCCGCTCGAGCGGCGCGGGCTCTTGCGTTTCGAACAGCGCTCGCGCCTGGCCGGAGTCGGTCAGGAGCGCCTCCGTCATGGGATCGATCAGCACCCTCCCGGCGCGGAGCAGCACGTCGGGCGGCAACTGCGGCGCGGCGCCGAGCGCGTACCAGGTGCCGCGCTCGATGCGTTCGACCGCGTCGAGGCCGCAGGCGCGCGCGATGTCGGTCGCCTTGCTGGACCAGGGCGAAATGGTTCCGGGCCGCGGCACGGCGAGCAGGCGCTGCGTGCCGGCGGGCAGCGGGGCGTGCCCGGCGGAGTGCAGCAGCGCTTCGAGGCGGCCGAGCTCCTCGCGGCCGGGCTCCGCGGCGAGCGCGACGAAATACACGTAACGGGCGTCGAGCGCCTCGATGCGTGCATCGATTTCCCGCAGCCGGGCGAGCCGCTTGGCCAGGCGAAACGCCGACCAGGCGGGCGCCCCGGGCAGTTCGAGGAAGGCCTTCAGGTGGATTTGCCTCCGCCGCCGGGTGTGTAGACCGGGACCGGAAACTGCGCGACGTTACTGCCTTCGAGCTTGGAGATTTTGCTCGTGCCTTCCTTCTCGACCTCGTCGATGCGGATCACGGAGTGCAGCGGGAGGTACGTGCGCTTGACGCCGGCAAACTCGGTCTTGATCTTCTCCTCCGACGGATCGACCACCACCGAGCTGCGCTTGCCGAACACGAGCTGCTCCACCTCGACGAAACCGAACAGCGCCCCGTGGCCGACGTGGCGCGCATACACCTCGTAAACCTGTCCCTGGCTCAGAAAAACAATCCGGTAAAGTGGCTTGGCGGTCATGGCGTTTCCGTATCACGCGAACGCGCGCGAGTCTACCGAAAAAAGACGGCCGGCGGGCGGGGAATCCGGCCGCTCCGGTGCCGTATATGGTTGTGACAGCGCACGCGTTGATTCGCGCTTTGCACGAGGTTAAATGCATTTTGTGAACTGCTTGGCGGTCCGCCCGGCCCTTTCACCGGCACTATTCCACGGTTCCGGCGACCGGGGCGCCGGGCGCTCCGGCGTTGTCTGACCGCAGCGGACTCGACCATGGCCTTGCAGCTTGAAATAACCAGCGAACACAAGAACTTACTGGGTGATGATTCGGTCCGGCAATTCGGCGCCAACGGCGGCACGATAGGCCGCAGCCTGCAGAACGACTGGATCCTGCCGGATCCGGACCGCTTCATCTCGGGCCGGCACGCGACCATCGATTTCCGGGCGGGGGCGTATTACCTCGCCGACACCAGCACCAACGGAGTGTACGTCAACGGGGAAGAGGAGCCCGTCGGCCGCGGGCACCCGCGCCGCCTGTTCGACGGCGACCGCCTCCGCATGGGCGATTTCGAGTTCCTCGTGCGCATCGACGAAGGCGAGGAGATCGACATCCCGGCTCCGGCCGCGATCTCCGTCGTCCCTCCCGAGCTCAGGCTGAAGGAAGAGACGATGCGCTCGGCGATCCAGCTCATCGACGAGGAGGAGCTGACCGGCGACGCCGCTTTCCAGTCGACCCTGTTCGGCAAGTCCACGCGCCGCATGACCTCGCGCAAGGCGACGAACGGCGCGGCCCGTGCGACGCCGGTGCCGCGCAAGCCGGAGCGGCGGCCGATGCCCGTGCGCCAGAAGCACGAGCCCGGGCAGCTGACCGCCGACGAGCTGTTCGGCGATTTCCTGAACGGCCTCGGCATCTCCCGCTCCGAGCTGCACCCGTCGACGGATCCCTCGGAGGTCATGCACAACGCCGGGCTCGTGCTGCGCGAGTTCGTGCACGGCATGATTGCGCTGCTCGTCGGGCGCGCGAACCTGAAGAGCATGTTCCAGCTCGATCAGACGACCGTGCTGCCGCGGCACAACAATCCGCTCAAGCTGTCCGAGAACACCGACGACCTGCTGAAACAACTGCTCGTCGGCAAGGAAGGCGAGTACCTCGGACCGCTCGACAGCGTGCGCGAGGTGTCGCGGGACCTGCGCTTCCACCACGATGCCGTCATCGACGCGATGACGGTCGCGTTCCAGGAATTCGCCGCGCGGCTCGATCCCGCCGAGCTCGAGGAAAGCTTCCGTCCTTCCGGGCGCAAGGCGCTGCTCGGCGCGCTCGGCAGGATGAAATACTGGCAGCAATACCGGGAGCTCTACCCGATGCTCGTCGAGCCTGCCGCCGGACCGTTCCCCAACATCTTCGCCGAAGAGTTCGTGCGCGCCTACGAGAAGAGCATCGCCGACGCGAAGCGCGTCGAAAACGGCGACACCGAAGCCGCCTGACCCACCCTTCCCCCGCGCCAGCATCGGCAACCGATTGCTGACCGTTCCGCCGCGTTCGACAGCGCCGCCGACGGCGGGCGAAAGTTCGTAGTAGGTTCGGCAGTGCCGGCGACGGCGAGCGAAGGTTCGTAGTAGGTTCGGCAGTGCCCTCGTTCCGTGGCTCGCAGCGTTTTGCGTTGAACGCTGGGTTCTGCCTGTGGGAGCGCGCATCGCGCGCGACCAAAACAAGCCACCGTCGACGAACGCGGCCCCCGTAGGAGCCCGCCATGCGGGCGACAAACGAAGGCACGCGAGAAGAACGGAGGCGCGTTCGCGCACGGCACGATCTCAAACGATGCGATCCTAAACAGTGCGGGCCACGAAACGCGAAGTGCCTTCGTTCGGTCGCCCGCATGGCGGGCTCCTACGGGGGGTGTGGCGGCGTCCGGTGGCGCGTCAGCGGTTTCTGCGGTTGTCGATGAGGTCCTGCACGACCGTGGGATCCGCGAGCGTGGACGTGTCGCCGAGGTTGCCGTAGTCGTTCTCGGCGACCTTGCGCAGGATACGCCGCATGATCTTGCCGGAGCGGGTCTTCGGCAGGCCGGGCGCCCACTGGATGAAGTCGGGCGTCGCGATCGGGCCGATTTCCTTGCGCACCCAGGTGCGCAATTCCGCCAGCAGCTCGTCGGTCTGCTCGACGCCCTGCATCAGCGTGACGTAGGCGTAGATGCCCTGCCCTTTCACCTCGTGCGGACAGCCGACGACGGCGGCCTCGGCGACGAGGGCGTGGGCGACCAACGCGCTTTCGATCTCGGCGGTGCCCATGCGATGCCCCGAGACGTTCAGCACGTCGTCGACGCGGCCCGTGATCCAGTAGTAGCCGTCGGCGTCGCGCCGCGCGCCGTCGCCGGTCATGTAGTAGCCCGGGTAGGTCGTGAAATAGGTTTCGACGAAGCGCTGGTGATCGCCGTAGACCGTGCGCATCTGCCCGGGCCAGCTGTCCGCCAGCACCAGGTTGCCGGAGGCCTCGCCTTCGAGCAGCTTGCCTTCGTTGTCGACGAGCGCGGGTACGATGCCGAACAGCGGCTTCGTCGCCGAGCCCGGCTTCAGGGCGGTGGCGCCGGGGAGCGGGCTGATCAGGATGCCGCCCGTCTCCGTCTGCCACCACGTGTCGACGACCGGGCAGCGCTCCTCGCCGACCACGCGGTAATACCACTCCCACGCTTCCGGGTTGATCGGCTCGCCCACGGTCCCGAGCAGCCGCAGGCTCTTGCGCGACGTCTTTTTCACCGGCTCGTCACCGAAGCGCATCAGGGCGCGGATCGCCGTGGGTGCCGTGTAGCAGATGTTCACCTGGTGCTTGTCGCAGATTTCCCAGAAGCGCGACGGCGTCGGATAGTTCGGCACCCCTTCGAACATGACGGTGATCGCGCCGTTCGCGAGCGGTCCGTAAACGATGTAGCTGTGCCCCGTGACCCAGCCGATGTCGGCCGTGCACCAGTAGACGTCGCCCTCGTGATAATCGAATACCCAGCGGTGCGTCATCGCCACGAACACCAGGTAGCCGCCGGTGGTATGCAGCACGCCCTTCGGCTGGCCGGTGGAGCCGGACGTGTACAGGATGAACAGGGGATCCTCCGCGCTCATCTCCTCGCACGGGCAGTCGTCCGCGACCTCGCGCGTGAGCTCGTGCAGCCAGACGTCGCGCCCCTCGGCCCAGTCGATGTCCACACCGGTGTGGCGCACGACCAGCACCTTCTCGACCGTCGTCACGCCGGGATTGGCGAGCGCCTGGTCGACGTTCGATTTCAGCGGGATATCCTTGCCGCCGCGGACGCCGCTGTCGGCGGTGATCACCAGGTTCGAGTTGCAGTCCCGGATGCGGCCGGCGAGCGCGTCCGGCGAGAACCCGCCGAACACGACCGAGTGGATCGCCCCGATGCGGGCGCACGCGAGCATCGCCACCGCGGCGTCGGGGATCATCGGCATGTAAATCGTGATGCGGTCGCCTTTCTTCGCACCGAGCTTCTTCAGCACGTTCGCAAAGCGGCAGACGCGCAGGTGGAGCTCGCGGTACGTGATCTTGAGATCGTCGCCGGGATCGTCACCTTCCCAGATGATGGCGACATCGTCGGCCTTCTTCTCGAGGTGCCGGTCGATGCAGTTGTAGCAGGCGTTCAGCGTGCCATCGTAATACCAGCGGATATGTACGTCGTCCTTCGCGAACGAGACGTCCTTCACTTGCTTGAACGGCTGCATCCAGTCCAGGCACTGCGCCTGCTCGGCCCAGAAACCCTCGTTGTCCTCGATGGACCGGCGATACATCTCCTCGTACTTCGCCGCATCGATCCAGGCGCGCTTCGCCGCCGCTTCCTTGACTTCGTAGATCTTCGTCATCGTCTCGTCCCGTTTTCGTTATGTCATTTCGAGCATTCTAGCCGCTCGGCGAGCTCCAGCACGCGGCGCGCCCTGAGCCAGTGCGGCCGATCGAGCATTTTGCCGTCCAGGCCGACCGTGCCGGCCCCGGGCTGCGCGGCGAACGCCGCCACGACGCGCCGCGCGTGCTCGATCTCGTCGGCGCCCGGTGCGAAAGCCTCATTGATGACCGGTACCTGCGCGGGATGGATGGCGAGCATGCCGGTGAATCCGTCGCGCCGCGCGCGCGCCGCGTAGCGCGCGAGTCCTTCGGGATCCCGGTAATCCGTGTAGACCGTATCGATGGCGGGCACCTCCGCGGCGGCCGCGGCGAGCAGGCACAGGGAGCGCGCGAGCTCGTAGACGGGCAGCCAGCGGCCCTGCTCGTCGCGCGCGGTCACCGCGCCGAGCGCGGCGGAGAGATCCTCCGCGCCCCAGGTCAGCCCCGCCAGGCGCGGCGTCCGCGGCGCGTAACCCCGGAGGGCGAGCACCGCTTCGGGGCGCTCCGTCACGATCGGCAGGATGGGCGTGTCCCCGACCGGGAGGTTGGCGCCCTGCTCGAGCTCTGCCAACCGATCGGCGAGCGCGGCGACGTCGCCCGGGCCGCGCGGTTTCGGCAGGACGACGCCGGCCGGCGCGGCAGGAAGCACCGCGGCAAGGTCGAGCAGCGCGTCGTCCGTATCCAGCGGGTTGATGCGCACCCAGACGGCAGGCCGGTGCCGCTCCGCGAGGAACGCTTTCGCGATCTCGCGCGCCCGCGGCCGCGCTTCGGCGGCGACCGCGTCCTCGAGATCGAGGATCAGCGCGTCCGCGTCGAGCGCGGCGGCTTTGGCGAGCTTCTTCTCGCTGTCCGCCGGCACGAAGAGGAAGCTGCGGATCACGCCGGTTTGCGGTGCATCAGGGCGGAACGCTTGCACGTCCCGACCAGCTCGTCATGCTGGTTGTACGCCCGGTGGTTGAACACGACGATGCCGTTGTCCGGCCGCGAGCGGCTCTCGCGCAGCTCCAGCACTTCCGTCTCGACGCGGATCGTGTCGCCGTGGAACAGGGGCTTCGGGAAGCGCACATCGTCCCAGCCGAGATTGGCCACCGTCGTGCCGAGCGTCGTATCCCCGACGGAAATCCCGACCATGAACGCCAGCGTGAGGCAGCTGTTGACGAGCGGCCGCCCGAATTCCGTCGTCTTGCAGTATTCCGCGTCGAGGTGCAGCGGCGCCGGGTTGTGCGTCAGCGCGGTGAACCAGACGTTGTCGGCCTCGGTGATGGTGCGGCGGATCGGGTGCTGGAACACCTGCCCCACCTTGAATTCCTCGAAATAGAGACCCGGCATGCTGCCCGTCCGTGAAGAGGCTCCAGGAACCGGTGATGATAAATCCTGCGTCGTGGCAAGCAAAACGCACCCCGGGCCGAAACGCGAATGGCGGCGCGCCGCTCGGGGCGTATATGCTTGCCGCCACGCCCTGGAGTGGACCCGAAAAGAATGAAGGGACGAACGATCGCCGTCGGCGGACAGGAGGTGCCGGCGGGAACCCGCAAAACCATCGAGCTGGCCGTCGCCACCCTGTATACGCATGCGCATCTCAACATGCCGGTGCACGTCGTGAACGGCCGCCGCGACGGCCCCACCCTGTTCCTCACCGCCGCGATCCACGGCGACGAGCTGAACGGCGTCGAGATCATCAAGCGGGTGCTGAAGCGCGAGGTCCTGAAGAATTTGCGCGGCTGCATCCTGGCGGTGCCGATCGTCAACGTATTCGGATTCATCGACCAGTCGCGCTACCTGCCGGACCGGCGCGACCTCAACCGGTCATTCCCCGGCCGCGGCTCCGGGTCGCTCGCGGCGCGGCTGGCGAACCTCGTGGCGACCGAGATCATCGCCAAGGCGGATTACGGCATCGACCTGCACACGGGCGCGGTGGATCGCCCCAACCTGCCGCAGGTACGCGCCGACCTGTCCGAGCCGGAAGCCCGCCGCCTGGCCGAGGCGTTCGGCGCACCGGTTGTAATCGACGCCAATGTGC
>CAZBGV010000123.1:0-10010 GCA_964491485.1 uncultured Woeseiaceae bacterium
CGCCAGTACGTCGAGGGCCACGGCGTGCCCTGCCTCGTCGCGGTCGAGGCCGATCGCAGCGGCAATGCGCTCGCGCTGGCGCTCGCCTACGCGCAGGGCATCGGCGGCGCGCGCGCCGGCGTCATCGAGACCACCTTCGCCGAGGAAACGGAGACGGACCTGTTCGGCGAGCAGGCCGTGCTCTGCGGCGGCGCCACCGAGCTCGTCGTCGCCGGCTTCGAGACGCTGGTCGAAGCCGGCTACCAGCCGGAGGTCGCCTACTACGAATGCATGCACGAGCTGAAGCTGATCGTGGATCTCCTGCATGAAGGCGGGCTGCGCAAGATGTACCAGTTCATCAGCCAGACCGCTTCCTACGGCGACATGACCCGCGGCCCGCGCATCGTCGACGCCCACGTGCGCAAACAGATGAAGGAAGTCCTGAAGGAGATCCAGGACGGCACGTTCGCGCGGCAGTGGATCGCGGAGAACGACTCCGGACGCAAGGAATACGAACGCATGATGCAGCGCGACCTCCAGCATCCGATCGAGAAGGTCGGCGCAGAGCTCCGCAGTCGCATGGACTGGCTGGAAAACTGAAGACCGGCGGACGACCGCCAGAGGAAAATCCGATGACTCCCGCAATGCCCGAGTACCTGTTCGACACCGACTGGGGTTCCGACGTGGGCACGCCGCCCGCCGCGGTCACGCTCGACGACGTCCTGCGCGCTCGCGACGTGATCGCTCCGCACCTTACGCCGACGCCGCTGCTCAACCACGCCCTCCTCGACGCGCGCGTCGGCACGCGCAGCTGGGTCAAGCTCGAGAACATGCAGGACATCGGCGTGTTCAAGATCCGCGGCGCGATCAACCTGCTCGCCAGCCTGGGCGAAGCGGAACGGGCGCGCGGCATCGTCACCGCGACCCGCGGCAACTACGGCGCCGCCCTCGCCCGCGCCTGCGCGATGTACGCGACGCGCTGCACGGTGTTCGTGCCCGAAGGCAACAGCCCGGACAAGAACGCGGCCGTCAAGGCGCTCGGCGCGGATCTCGTGATCCAGGGTCACGATTTCGATGCGGCGTGGGACGCGTCGGTGCGCTATGCACGCAAGCGCGGCGCGCTGTCGATCCATCCCGCGAAGCGCGCCGAGCTCGTCGCCGGCCAGGGCACGGTGGTGCTGGAGATGCTGGAGCAGTGCCCGAGCCCGCTCGACGTGCTGTTCGTGCCGGTCGGCGGCGGCAGTCTCGCCGCGGGCACGATGGCGGTGATCGAGGCGCGCTCACCGCGCACGCGCGTGATCGCCGTGCAGGCGGAGAACGCGCCGGCCTTCCACAACGCCTGGCACACCGGCGTCTATTCGCCGACCGTCGCCGCGCGCACCATCGCCGACGGGCTCGCGACCCGCATCCCGGTGCGTTACACGCTGGGCATGATGAAGAACCTCGACGACTTCGTGCTCGTGAGCGAGGAAGCGATCTGCGCCGCGATCCGCTGCTACGCCGAGACCATTCATCACCTCGCCGAGGGCGGCGGCGCGGCACCGCTCGCGGCCGCCCTCGGCATGCGCGAGGAACTGGCGGGTGCGAACGTCGGCCTCGTGCTCACCGGCAGCAACATCGAGCAGCGCACGCTGGTGAAGGCGCTGAGCGCCGACCCGGTGCTCGCCGCGCCGCCGGCCGTGCCCAATTTCCCGCTGGCCAGCCTCGACTACGGCGACCGCTGACCTCTCCCGATACCCAAGGAAACAACGAAATGAGCGACCGCATACGCATCTTCGATACGACCCTGCGCGACGGCGAGCAGGCACCCGGCTGCAGCATGACGCTGCGCGAAAAGCTCCGGATCGCGCGGGCGCTCGCGGAGCTCGGGGTCGACGTGATCGAAGCCGGCTTTCCGGCCGCTTCGCCGGGGGATTTCGAGGCTGTGCAGGCGGTCGCCGGCGAAGTGACGGGGCCGATCATCTGCGCCCTCGCCCGCTGCCATCCGGAAGACATCGAAAAGGCGCAGGCGGCGCTTGCCGGCGCGCCGCGTCACCGGATACACGTGTTCGTGGCGACGAGCGCCATTCATCGCGAGCACAAGCTGAAGATGGCGAAGGAGGAAATCCTCCGGCGCGCCGCCGAAGCCGTGCGCTTCGCCCGCGGGTCCTGCGCGGACGTCGAATTCTCGCCGGAAGATGCCGCACGCACCGAACCCGCGTTCCTCGCGGAGGTGGTCGCCGCTGCGATCGAGGCCGGTGCCTCGACCATCAACATCCCCGATACGGTCGGCTACACCGTGCCCGGCGAGTTCGAGGGACTGTTCCGTTACCTGAAGCAGCACGTCCCCGGTATCGATGACATCACGCTGAGTGTCCATTGCCATGACGATCTCGGCATGGCGGTCGCCAACAGCCTGGCGGCGGTCCGCGCCGGCGCGCGCCAGGTCGAGTGCACGATCAACGGCATCGGCGAGCGCGCAGGCAACTGCTCGCTCGAGGAAGTCGTGATGGCGCTGCGCACGCGCACGGAGTTTTTCGGCGCGGATACCGGCATCGACACGACGCGTCTCTATCCGACGTCGCGGCTCGTCGCGGGCGTCACCGGGATGCCCGTGCCGCGCAACAAGGCGGTGGTCGGCGAGAATGCATTTGCGCACGAAGCCGGCATTCACCAGCACGGCATGCTCGCCAACCGCGCGACCTACGAGATCATGCGGCCGGAGGACGTCGGCTTCGCGCGTTCCAGCCTGGTCCTCGGCAAGCACAGCGGCCGCCACGCCTTCCGGCAGCGGGTCCGCGAGCTCGGCTTCGACCTGGACGAGTTCGAGACGAACCGCGCGTTCCTCGAGTTCAAGAAGCTCGCCGACCGCAAGAAGGAGCTGTTCGACGGCGACATCGAGGCGATCGTGCTCAACGTCGACAGCGCCTCCGGCGGCCCGTGGGCGCTCTGCTCGCTGTCCGTGCAGTCCGGCACCGCCGGTCCGGCGGAAGCACGCCTTTCGCTCCGCACCGACGACGGCCGCGACGTCGAGGAAACGGCCAGGGCCGACGGACCGGCCGAAGCGGTGTTCCTCGCCATCGAGCGGGCGACCGGCGTCGCGCCGGGGCTTCGGAGCTTCGAGTTGCACAGCGTCACCGGCGGCGAGGACGCACAGGGCGAGGCGACCGTCACCGTGGACTACGCCGGCCGCAGCTATCGCGGGCACGCCGCCAGCGTGGACATCGTGGAAGCGGCGGCCAGGGCCTACCTCGAGGTGGTCAACCGCATCCTGCGGCGGCGCGAGCTCGAGCCGCAGCCGGCCGCGCGCGATGCGCACCTCGCCCGTGTCTGAGGCCGCGTCCGGGCGCCGGCCGCAAGTGTTAAGCTACGCCTCCCGATGAATGCCTTGCACGGAGTCACACGATGAGCTTTGAGGGCGCCAAACGTATCTGGATGAACGGTCGCCTGATTCCCTGGGAGAAGGCCACGGTGCATGTCATGGCGCACGCGCTGCACTACGGCTCGTCGATCTTCGAGGGCATTCGCAGCTACAAGACGCCCGACGGACCGCGCGTTTTCCGCCTGACCGATCACATGCGCCGCTTCATGAACTCGGCGAAGATCTACCGCATGCCGCTCGGTTACGAGCTGGACGAGCTCGTGGCCGTGTGCAAGGAAGTCATCGCCGCGAACAACCTGCTGAACGGCGCGTACCTGCGGCCGATCGCCTTCCGCGGCCTGGGCGAGGTCGGCCTCGCGCCGAAGCCGGACCACCCGGTGGACGTCGCGGTCGCGGCCTGGGAATGGGGCGCCTACCTCGGCGCGGGCGCGCTCGAGCAGGGCGTCGACGTGTGCGTGTCGAGCTGGCAGCGCGTCGCGCCGAACACGGTGCCTGCCCTCGCGAAAGCGGGCGGCAACTATCTCTCGAGCCAGCTCATCAGCACGGAGGCGAAGCGGCTCGGGTTCGCGGAAGGGATCGCTCTCTCGACCGACGGCACCGTGAGCGAAGGCGCGGGTGAGAACCTGTTCGTGGTGCACGGCGACCAGCTGCTCACTCCGCCGATCACCGCCTCCATCCTCACCGGCATCACGCGCGACAGCGTCATCAAGCTGGCCCGCCGGCTCGGCCTCACGGTGACCGAGCAGGCGATTCCGCGCGAGATGCTCTATATCGCGGACGAGCTCTTTTTCTGCGGCACGGCGGTCGAGATCACGCCGATCCGCTCGGTCGATCGCATCCCGGTCGGCGGCGGACGCCGCGGGCCGGTCACGCAGCAGCTGCAGGAGGCCTTCTTCGGGCTGTTCAGCGGCGACACGGAAGACGCCGACGGCTGGCTCGAAGCGCTGGACGCACCGGCCGCGGCCGCCGCCAGCGGCTCGTGAAAGCGACGATGCCCCCCGTAGGAGCCCGCCATGCGGGCGACCCGACGATCGACGTCGCGCGCATGGCGGGCTCCTACGCACGCACGCTGTTCGAGAAGATCTGGGACGAGCACGTCGTCGTCGCCGAGACGCCCGACACCCCGGCGGTCCTGTACATCGACCTGCACCTGGTTCACGAGGTCACCACACCGCAGGCTTTCGACGTGCTGCGCCGGCGCGGCCTCGCGGTGCGGCGCCCTGACCTGACGCTCGGCACGCTCGATCATTCGATCCCGACCACGCCGGTGCGCACGCTGCGTGACCTCGCGGCGGCCGGTGAGAGCGCGGCAGGCCAGGTGCGGCGCATGCAGGAGAACTGCACCGAGTTCGGCATCGAGCTGCTCGGCTTCGACAGCCCCGAGCGCGGCATCGTGCACGTCATCGGGCCCGAGCTCGGCGCGACGCAACCGGGCAAGACGATCGTTTGCGGCGACAGCCACACGAGCACGCACGGCGCGTTCGGCGCGCTCGCGTTCGGCATCGGCACGACCGAGGTGGGGCACGTGCTCGCCACGCAATGCCTGCTGCAGCGCCGGCCGAAGACGCTCGCGGTCGAGATCGAAGGGCCGTTACCGGCCGGCGTCACGGCCAAGGACGCGATCCTCGCGGTCATCGGCGAAATCGGCGTCGCGGGCGGCACCGGGCACGTCATCGAGTATCGCGGCAGCGCGATTCGCGCGATGAGCATGGAAGAGCGCATGACCGTGTGCAACATGTCGATCGAGGCCGGCGCGCGCGCCGGCATGGTCGCGCCGGACGACACGACGTTCGAATACCTGGCCGGCAGGCCGCGCGTGCCGCAGGGCGCCGCGTGGGACGCCGCCGTCGCCCGCTGGCGCGCGCTCGCCGGCGATCCCTCCGCGACCTTCGACCGCACGGTGTCGCTCACGGGCACGCGCATGAAGCCGATGGTCACGTTCGGCACCAATCCCGGCATGGTCGTCGGCATCGACGAGCCCGTGCCGGAAGGCGGAGGCGACGGCCGCTTCCGCAAGGCGCTCGAGTACATGCAGGTGACGCCCGGCAAGCCGCTCACCGACACGGCCGTCGACGTGGTGTTCGTCGGCAGTTGCACCAACTCGCGGCTCTCCGACCTCGAGCAGGCGGCCGCGCTGCTGCGTGGCCGGCGCGTCGCGCCCGGCGTGCGCATGCTGGTCGTCCCGGGCTCGCAGCAGGTGAAGCGCGACGCGGAAGCGCGCGGGCTGCACGAGGTGTTCCTGGCGGCCGGCGCGGAATGGCGCGAATCCGGGTGCTCGATGTGCCTCGGCATGAACGGCGACATCGTGCCGCGCGGCAAGCTGTGCGTCAGCACCAGCAACCGCAACTTCGAAGGCCGCCAGGGCGTCGGCGCGCGCACTGTCCTCGCGAGCCCGCTGACGGCAGCCGCCTCGGCGGTGCGCGGACGCATCGCGGATCCGCGCGAGCTGGCCGGCGCGCGCAGCGAAGCGAGGCAGTGACCCATGCAACCGGAAACTGACATGCAGCCGTTACGCGAGGTAGTGTCGCGCACGGTGGTGCTGGCGCACGACGACATCGATACGGACCAGATCATCCCGGCGCGCTTCCTCACGACCACCACGCGCGAGGGCCTCGGGCGCCAGCTTTTCCACGACTGGCGCTACCGCCCGGACGGCGCGCCGGATCCCGAATTCGTGCTCAACCTTCCGGCCGCCGCCGGGTGCAGCGTGCTCGTCGCCGGCCACAACTTCGGCTGCGGCTCCTCGCGCGAGCACGCACCGTGGGCGCTGCTCGACCACGGCTTCCGTGCCGTGATCAGCACGCAGATCGCCGACATCTTCCGCGGCAACGCCCTCAAGAACGGCTTGCTGCCTGTCGTCGTCGACGGCGACACGCACCGCTGGCTGCTCGCGAATCCCGGCGCCGAGGTCGCGATCGACATCGCCGCATCCACGCTCACGTTGCCCACGGGCAGGACCGTGGAATGGCCGCTCGATGCGTTCGGACGCTACTGCCTGCTCGAGGGCATCGATTCGCTCGGGTTCCTGCTGCAGCACGCCGCGCGCATCGACGCGTTCGAGCGGAGCCGGTCCTGGACGCCCTGATCGCGGCGCTGCCCGGCGACGGCATCGGGCCGGAGGTCACCGCCGCGGGTCTCGCCGTGCTGGAAGCCGTTGCGGCGCGCTACGGGCACCGCTTCCGCATGGCACAGCACCTCATCGGCGGCGCGGCGATCGATGCCTGCGGCGATCCGTTGCCGCCCGCCACCCTTGCCGCGTGCCGCGAGAGCGACGCCGTGCTGCTCGGCGCGGTCGGCGGCCCGGCCTGGTCCGACCCCAATGCGCCGGTGCGGCCCGAGCAGGGGCTGCTCAGGCTGCGCGCCGAGCTCGCCGTGTTCGCCAACCTGCGGCCGGTGACCATCCATCCCGCTCTCGTGCAGGCTTCGCCGATCCGGCCCGAGCGCCTCGCCGGCGTGGACCTGCTGGTCGTGCGCGAGCTCACCGGCGGCATCTACTTCGGCGCGAAAACCCGGGATGCCGAATCGGCGAGCGACACCTGCACGTACCACGTGAGCGAGATCGAGCGCATCGTGCGCGTCGCCGCCCGCCTCGCGCGCGCGCGGCGCGGCCGCCTCTGCTCCGTCGACAAGGCGAACGTGCTCGAGACCTCGCGGCTCTGGCGCGACGTCACGACGCGGGTGATGGCGGCGGAATTCCCGGAGCTTGCGCTCGAGCACATGCTGGTCGACGCCGCGGCCATGCACCTGATCCGCCGTCCGGCGGATTTCGACGTGCTCGTCACGGAGAACATGTTCGGCGACATCCTCACGGACGAAGCGTCCATGCTTGCCGGCTCGCTCGGCATGCTGCCCTCGGCATCGCTCGGCGACTCGGGCCGCGGCCTGTACGAGCCGATTCACGGCTCGGCGCCGGACATTGCCGGTCAGGGCGTCGCGAATCCGTGCGGGACGATCGGCAGCGTCGCGCTCCTCTTGCGCCACAGCCTCGGGCTCGAGCGGGAGGCGGCGGCCGTGGAGGCCGCGCTGGCCGGGGCGGTCGGCGATGGCGTCCGCACGCCGGACATCGCGCTCTCGGGCGAGCCGCACGCCACGACGGACGGGCTGACCGCCGCCGTCATTCAGCGGCTGCGCTGACCGCGCGCCGCACCCGCGGCCCGGCGGCCCGGAACCTCCCCCGCCTCCGCTGCGCGGAAGCGCGCGATCAAGGCGGCCAGGTCACGCGACTCGATCAGGAAGCCGTCGTGTCCCTCCGGCGAATCCAGCGTCGCATAGCGCGCGTTCGGCAGCCATTCCGCCAGCTCCTGCTGCTCGTGCGGCGGGTACAGCACGTCGGACGCGACCGAGACCACCAGTGCGGGCTGGCGGATGCTCGCAAGCACCTCGTGATAGTCGCCGCGGTCGCGCGCCACGTCGTGCGCGTTCATCGCCTCCGTCAGGCGCACGTAGGTGGCGGCGTCGAAGCGCCGGTTGATCTTCTCGCCCTGGTAGCGCAGGTACGACTGCACCTCGAGCGTGCCGTCCTCGCGACGCGCCCGGCCGAAGCGGCGCTCGAAACCGTGCCAGCTGCGGTAGCTCGTGACCGCCATCATGCGCGCGGCCGCGAGGCCCTGCTCCGGCGGCGCATCGTCCGCGTAGAAGCCGCCCTGCCAGCGTGCATCCGCGTAGATCGCCGCGCGCTGCGCTTCGCTCATCGCGATGCACCACGCGGAGTGCCTGCCGCCCACGCCGATCGGCACGATGCTCGCGACGCGCTCCGGGTACATGAGCGCCCATTCGAGCACCTGCATGCCGCCGAGCGACGGCCCGGTCACCAAAGCCAGCCGATCGATGCCGAGATGATCGAGCAGCAGCCGCTGCACGTTCACCATGTCGCGCACGGTGACGCGCGGGAACGCCGCGCGCCAGCGCGTGCCGCTTCCCGGGCGCAGCGACGCGGGACCCGTGGTGCCGTAACAGCTGCCCAGGATGTTGCTGCACACGATGAAATCGCGCGCCGGATCGAACGCGCCGCCTGCGCCGACGATCCCCGGCCACCACGCGTCGACGTCGGCGGAGCCGGTCAGCGCGTGGCAGACGAGGATCGCGTGGTCGCGCGCGTTCGCGGGGTCGCCCCACGTCCGGTAGGCGACCGTGACCTCGTCCAGCGTCTCGCCGGATTCGAGGCGCACGGACCCCGGCACCCGGAACCAGGACGTTTCCGGGGAAACGTGGCGCAGCAGGTGCGCCGGCGCCTGGGCGTCCGCCAACCTTGGCTCTCCGTCCGCCATCGGCGCCTCCTCAACAGCCGGCAACGGCGAGCGGGCGCGCATGGCTCTCGCTCGCCGCCGCCAGCGCCGCGAGCACGTCTTCCAGCAGGTCCTCGGCCGCTTCGACGCCGACCGACAGCCGCACGAGGTTCGCGCCGATGCCGGCGGCCTCGAGGGTGGCGGCGTCGACGGCCGCATGCGTCATCGACTGCGGATGGCACACGAGGCTTTCCACGCCGCCCAGCGACTCGGCGAGCGAGAACAGGCGCAGGTTTTCGACGAATGCCTGCACGCCCTGCACGCCGCCGGCGATCTGGAAGCTCAGCATGCCCCCGTAGCCTTGTTGCTGCCGGCGCGCGAGCGCGTGCCCTGGATGCGTCTCGAGGCCCGGGTAATACACGCGTTCCACCGCCGGATGCGCGGCCAGGGTCCGCGCGAGCAGCCCCGCATTCTCCTCGTGCTGGCGCATGCGCGCGTGCAGCGTGCGCACGCCGCGCAGCGTCAGGAAGCTGTCGAACGGCGAACCGGTGAGGCCGAGGCAGTTGGACCACCAGTCGAGCTTTTCCGCGAGCTCGGCGTCGGCGGCGACGACCGCGCCCCCGACCACGTCGCTATGCCCGTTGAGGTATTTCGTCGTGGAGTGCACCACGAGATCGGCGCCGAGCGCGATCGGCTGCTGCAACGCCGGGGAGAGGAAGGTGTTGTCGACCGCGAGCAGCGCGCCGCAGGCACGTGCCGCGGCGGCCACGGCGCGAATGTCGACGATGCGCAGCAGCGGGTTCGACGGGGTCTCGACCAGGATCAGCTTCGGCCGCCGCGCGCAGGCGGCGGCCAGCGCTGCCTCGTCGGTCTGGTCGACGAACGCGACGTCGAAGTGGCCTTTTTCGGAGAGATGGCGGAGCAGCCGCGTCGTGCCGCCGTAGCAGTCGTGCGGCGCGATCAGCAGGTCGCCCGCCTCGAGCAGATGTACGAGCAGGGTCAGCGCCGCCATCCCCGACGCGGTGACCACTGCGCCCGCGCCTCCCTCGAGCTCCGCGAGCGCGGCGGCGAGCGCGTCCCGCGTCGGGTTGCCGCTGCGGCAGTAGTCATAGGAGCGCTTGCGGCCGAAACCTTCGAACGTGTAGTTCGTCGAGAGGTGCAGCGGCGGCACGACGGCCCCGAACTGCGCGTCCGATTCGAGCGCGGCGCGCACGGCGGCGGTCGCGGCATGGCGACTGCGGTCGTTGGATCTGGTCATGGGCGTCTCCGTCGTTCCGATTACTGCTGCGCTCATCGGAATCCGCGGAGACCGCAGGAAGGTGCCAGGCCCACCGCCTGCGGCGCTGCCGCGCCCCGGCGTTACCAGGCACTCATCTCTCGGTTGCGCCACGCGCACCGCAGGAGTTGGCACCGTTTCGGGATGGTGAGTCCCGAAGGTTGCCCCG
>CAZBGV010000124.1:0-9940 GCA_964491485.1 uncultured Woeseiaceae bacterium
GACTCGAAGCGTTCTCCGACGGCGTGCTCGCCATCATCATCACCATCATGGTGCTGGAGCTGAAGGTGCCGCACGGCACGGGCATCGGCGCCCTGAAGCCGCTGCTGCCGATCTTCCTGAGCTATGTGCTGAGCTTCACCTACGTCGGCATCTACTGGAACAACCATCACCACATGCTGCACACGTGCGAGAAGGTCAGCGGCTCCGTCCTGTGGGCCAACCTGCACCTGCTGTTCTGGCTTTCCCTCATCCCGGTCACCACCGGCTGGATGGACGAAAACCATTTCGAGACCCTGCCCGTCGCCGCTTACGGCTTCGTCCTCCTGATGGCAGGCATTGCGTACGTGATCCTGCAGCAACGGATCATCGCGTGCCAGGGAGCCGATTCCATCCTGCGGAGAGCGATCCGCCACGACTGGAAAGGCAAGCTGTCGCCAGTGCTGTACATCGCCGCGATCGCCCTCGCCTTCGCCTGGCCCCTGGCGTCGGTCGCGATCTACTGGCTCACGGCCCTGATCTGGGTGATCCCGGACCGGCGCATCGAACGCGTGCTGGCGCAAGGTGAAGCGTGATCGTTGCTTCGGCGGTCAGTGGCTCACGGTGACGCGGTCGCCCGCCTGCCGCGGCTCGGCGGCAGCTTGCCGCGGCGGGGCAGCGTCATCGCCCGGGCGGCGTCAGCTCCGGCCCGGCAGGCACTCGGGGAGCATGGCCCGCAAGCTCGCGGGCTGGATGCCGAGATCGGCGAAGGTGGGCGTGCGGCCGGTCACCACGTTGTCAGTCTCCATCAGGATCACCTGGTTGCGGGTGAGCGGCGGCGACGGAAGCAGCGAGGCGCCCGCGGCCAATGCCTTCCAGGCCGCGAACGGCAGCGGCAGGAGCCGGCGGCGGCGGCCGAGATGGGCGGCGACGGCTGCGACGATCTCGCGATAGGTGAGCGTCTCGGCCCCGCCGAGCTCGAGCTCGCGGGGCGGCGTTTGCGGATCGGCGATCACCGTCGCGGCGGCGGTCGCCACGTCCGCGACGTATACCGGTTGCAGGCGCGTGTCGCCACGGCCGAAGAGCGGAACCACGGGGAAGCGGGTCGCCATCTCGATGGCGGATAGAAAACTGTCGTCGCGGCCGAACATGACGCTCGGCCGCAGGACGACGGCATCGGGGAAGGCTTCGCGCACGGCTTCCTCGCCGCGCGCCCTCGCCCGCACGTAAGCGGACGGCGATCGCGGATCCGAGCCCAGGCCGGAGACGTGCACGATGCGCTCCGCTCCCGCTTCGCGCGCGCAGCGGGCCACCGTGCGCGCGCCGTCGACGTGCACCCCCTCGAACGTCAGCCCGCGTTTCTCCACGTACAGGGAAACGGCGTTGACGATCGCGAACGCGCCGTGCACCGCGCGCCGCACGGAGGACTCATCGCTGACGTCTGCGGTCACGTGCATCACCCCATCGGCCGGAGCTTGCGGCAGGGGGTGCCGGGTGGCGACGCGAACGGCGTAGCCCCGCGCGGACAGCGCGCGCACGATCGCACTCCCGAGAAAGCCGGTGCCGCCGAAGACCGTTACCGTGGCCATCCGGGCATTCTGCTCCGCCGGCTGCGCCGCCGTCGAACTGAGGTCTGCGCTTTCCATTCCCTGCCGGTTTACCTGTGTTGGCGTCCGTTGTCGGGCGCGATGCGCGCTCCTGCACCTCGCCTCAGGCCGATTGTGCTGCTCTGCTCTTCCGGCCGCTCGCGTTTCGGGCGATTCCGAGGAGTAATCCGGATTGCCCGGCGGCAGCGCCTGTACTACATTCCTGTAGTACAGGAGCGCGATCATGCCCACGAGCGTCCGACTGGATCCCGAAACCGAAGCACTGCTGCGGCGGCTCGCCCGCCGCAGCGGACGCAGCAAGTCGGAGGTCATCAGGGAAGCCCTGCACCGCCTGGCCGCCGAGCGCGATGAGGTCGCCGAGCCGGAAACTCTCTATCGATCCGTCGAAGACCTCATCGGTATCGTCGACGGCCCGGAAGACCTCGCCGAGCGTCACAGGGAACGCTTCCGCGCGAAGCTCCACGGACGTAGAAGGTGACCGAAGGTTTGCTGGTCGATGCGGGGCCGCTCGTCGCCTTGCTGAACCGTCGTGACCGCCATCATCAAGCCTGCGTCGGCGTTCTCAGGAGCCTGACTCGCCCCCTGCTCTCCACCTGGATGCCGGTGACGGAAGCAATGTACCTGCTCGATTTCTCCATCGCGGCACAAGGCGCGCTGCTCGAGATGATCGAGCGCGGCGCGTTGCAGATCCTCGATGTGCTTCGCGATGATCTCCCCGGCATACACAGGCTGATGAAGAAGTACCGCGATCAGCCGATGGATTTCGCCGATGCTTCCCTGGTCCGGGCCGCGGACCGGCACGGTCTCACCGAGATCTTCACGCTGGACCGGCGGGGCTTTGCCGTCTACCGGCTGGCGAGGAACCGGTCTTTCACGATCGTTCCGGGCTGAGTGAGGCCGGCCTCTCATTCACCCCCCAGGGCGCCCGCCCGCCTGCACGGAGTATATTGCGTGCTCTGCGATGGGCGATGTCGAGGTGCGAGGATGCATGAGCTTCTGAAGGCGGGGAGATGGCTGGCGTTGCTCTGCGCCGGGTGCGTGGCGGCGCAGGCCGCGGCCGAGCCGGCTGACAAAGGGACCGTGCTGCACGCCGACCCTCAAAGGATGCAGGCACGCATCGACGCCCTCTCGGAGTTCGGGCTGAACGCCGACGGGGGATCGGACCGGGTGGCGTTCAGCGAGCACGACCGCGAAGCGCGCGAGTATTTCGCCGGCCTCATGCGTGAGGCCGGGCTCGAGGTGCGGATGGATGCCGCGGCCAATCTCATCGGTCGGCGCGAAGGCCGCCGCGACGACCTCCCGCCGATCCTGTTCGGCTCGCACCTCGACACGGTGCCGAACGGCGGCAAGTACGACGGCTGCGTGGGCTCCGTCGGCGCACTGGAGGCGATCGAGCTCCTGAACGAGCACGGCATCGTGACCGAGCATCCGCTCGAGGTCATCGTCTTCACCGACGAGGAAGGCGGCCTGAGCGGCAGCCGCGCGTTCATCGGCGACCTGGGCGAGGACGCGCTCGACGTCGTCAGCCACAGCGGCAAGACCATTCGCGATGGCATCCGCTACCTCGGCGGCGACCCGGCCCGCCTCGCCGAAGCGGCGCACGGGAAAGGCGACATCGCGGCCTTCCTCGAGCTGCACATCGAGCAGGGCGGCACGCTCGAGGCCGGCAACACCGACATCGGCGTGGTGCAGGGCATCGTCGGGATCGAATGGTGGGAAGTGGTCGTCGAAGGTTTTGCGAATCACGCCGGCACGACGCCGATGCAGGGCCGCCGTGACGCGGTGCTCGCGGGCTCGCGGTTTGCGCTCGCGGTGAACGAGATCGTCACCGCGGAGGAAGGCAGGCAGGTGGGCACGGTCGGCCGGTTCACCGCCGAGCCGGGCGCGCCGAACGTCATTCCCGGGCGCGCGATGCTGAGCCTGGAGCTCCGCGATCTCTCGTCCGGGAAAATCTGGCGCCTGTTCTCCGCGATCGAAAAGCGCGCTGCCGTCATCGCGGAGGAGACCGGCACGAAGATCAGCTTCCGGCACCTGGACGTCGCCGCCGAGCCGGCGCCGACCGACGAGCGCATCCAGGCGATCATCGCGTCGGCGGCCGATTCCCTCGGGCTCTCGCACGCCAGGCTGCCGAGCGGCGCCGGCCACGACGCGCAGGATATGGCGCGCATCGCGCCGACCGGCATGATCTTCGTGCCGAGCCGCGACGGCATCAGTCACGCGCCGGCCGAATTCACCTCGGCCGAGGACATGGCGAACGGCGCGTCCGTGCTGGTGCAGAGCATCCTGGCGATAGACGCCGCCGATCTCTGAGGAGTGTCAAGGGCAAGCGGGAGCTTGCTCTTGCTCCCACGTGATAGGCGCGACGGGCATCCGTGCCCGCGCACGTCGAGCCGGCTCCAGGAAGCCGGCTGCGCGTTCAGCGCCGAGGAACCTGGAAACGGGTCCTCAGTCCGGCCGGCCCGGGCTGCACGACCCGCCCGGATGTCCGTTTATCGACCTGAGAAAGTCCTTCACAAACTTGCTGAGTTGCCCCCAGCTTTGCGTGCGCGAAAAGCCATCCTCGTCGGGAAGCGGAACGTCTGCGAAAAAGTTGTCGTTCAGTCCCGAAAAGGCACATTCTGACCGCCCATTCAACGAGCCATCGGGATTTTTGAGGCTCTTGCCATTCCCGGTAATCTCACCGGCGAGAGCGACGTTTGCGCCCAAACACAGGATCGAGGCTGCACAGACAACGATGCTGAGCGAATACTTCTTTGCGGAATCTTTGCTCATTGTTATTTCCTCCGGCGCCTCCGCCCCGAGCTGACCGCTCGGAAGGAGAAATGCGGAGGCACGATCCGTCACGCTACGGCCGGAGCGGGCACGGCGTCAAGCTGCCTGCATTATGTTGCATCGGCCGGTTCCGCGAAGGCGCGGAACCGGCAGTGCAACCGTTGCTCCGTCGGGCTCAGTCCGCGTTCAGCCGGTCGTGGTGAGTGATGGCGTTCAGCACCAGCGCATAGCTGCCGATCGTCTCGCCGCGCCAGAACGGATTCGTGCCGAACAGCAGCACGTGACCGTCGCCGTAGCGCGCATCGACCACCGCCGCGCGCTCGGCCATCTCGTCCCCGTGATCGAGCAGCCCCGCGACCAGCAGGTTTCCGGCTTCGGCGAACCGCAGGATCACCCGGGGGCGCTGGTCGTCCGGAATCAGCCAGGGGTTGTTGCGCATCTGCTCCTCGTTCAGCGGCAGCGCTTCCCAGCGCTCGGGATCGGGCAGCTCCGGCGGTGGCGCAGAGGCACGGCCTTCCGGCAGGTCGGTGTCGTGCGGGCCGCCGCGCCCGGTGACGCGCTTGAAGTCCTGCTTGTTCGGCAGGTGATCGTCGCCGCGCAGCAGGTTCGAGACCTTGAATGACAGGCCCTGTGCGCTGTAGACGGCCAGGTCGTCGCTGTCGTAGCCGGCCGCGATCGGGTTCTCGCGATCGACGAACTTCGCCTGCAGCACGCTGCCGACCACGCGCAGGTTCTCGGTTGGCGTGACGAACACGCCGGGCGCGAGGCCGACGTCGATCGCGAACCGCGCGGTGTCCTCGGCGGTGATCAGCAGGCCGCCGTCGTGCACGAACTTCTTGAGCGCCGCGACACCGTCCGTGCCGAGCCCGGGCCGGATGTCGTCGGTGGCGTCGATGCGCCCGATGTTCGGCGTGAGCTCCGTGGTCTGCCACGGCATCGGGTTGCCCCACATCGGCATGCCGTCGATGATGCGCTGCGCCTCGGTGCTGCCGGTGACGGGACCGAACAGGATCACGTCGTACCGCTGGCGCAGGTCGCCGAGCTTCGCGACGTCCTGCGTGCTGATGTAGTCGTAGGGCACGTCGAGCCCGTCGAGCGCCATGCGCCACCAGCCTTCGGTCTGCGTGGAGAGCCACGTGTGCAGGACGGCGATCCGCGGCAGCTGGCCCGCCGGCGCATCGATGCCCGCGAGTCCCTGCGGCACCTGCACCGGCTCGCCGGCGAGCTCCATGCGGGCCTCGAGGATGGCCGGATCCGTGACGCGCACGACCTCGACGTTGAACAGGTCGCCCATCGACCACGCGGTATCGTCGTACGCGTGCTTCTGCGGGTCGTCCGGCGCCCAGTACTGGCGATCCAGCAGCGCGTCGGCGATGCGGGAGTACGGCTGGTCCATGCGGATGACGTAGCTGCCGGCGGCGAAGCGCCGCTTCACGGGTTTATTGTCGTCGTCGCGATCCGAGTCGTCGCAGGAGTCGGCGTCGTCGCAATCTTCGGGCGGCGGCGGGACCTCGACGGTGACCGCACGCGTCGTGCGGCTGATTTCCACGTGCTGCCGCTGCAGGACCTCGAGCAGCCGCGCCTGCGAGCCGCGGCGTGCCTCGTCCGCCGGCAGCACGTACGCGGCCGGGCCGGCGTGCCGCGGCTTCTCGATCGAGCGCTTGCTCTTCAGGTAGAAGTTGCGCAGGAACAGCCGGTCGTTGTCCGCGAAATAGCTGAGCGCCGTCAGCAGGCCGGTCTGCTGGTAGTTGTTGTTGTTGCGCTGCGACCATTCCACTTCCGGAAGCGGCGGATTGGGCTTGTACCAGGTGCGCTGGTACTCGCTCGGCTCGAGGATGCGCTTCACGGTGTCTGCGCCGCCGTTGCCGAAGGTCTCGTACAGGCGGCTGATGCCGTTGTGCATGGCCGCGATGAACATCAGGTAGCCGGGGCTCCAGGTGTCGAAGTCGCCGTGCGTGAACACGCCGGGCATGCCGAGCGTCGTCATCTGCTGCACGTTGTTCCAGCCGAGCTGCTGCCACTCGCCGACGAGGATGGGATCGACCCAGGAGTTGTAGGGTCCGTCGCCGACGGTGTTGTCGTACAGGAACGGCACGGATTCGTGCAGGTCGTGCAGCACCTGCGCATGCCAGCCGACGAACGTGTCGGCGACGTTGCGGGTCAGCGCGAGCGTCATGCCCATCGCGTCGCGGTTGTTGTCGTGCGCGACGTAATGCCCCCAGTAGAGCAGCCGCGGGTAGTTGTCGTCCGGGTGCTCGAGGTGCCAGTTGTACAGGTCGACCATGCGATCGCGGCCGTCGACCTCTACGATCGGCGTGATCAGCGTGATGACGCGCGAGCGGATCTCCCTGATGTAGGGCGCATCGTCCACCGCCAACCGGTAGGCCAGCTCCATCAGCGCGGTCGGCGAGCCGGTTTCGGGGGAATGGATGGTGCCGGTGATGTAGTACACCGGCGCCGACTGCGCGATCAGCGCCTCGGCTTTCGCATCGTCCATGCCGATACGCCGCGGATCGCCGAGCTGCGCGAGGCGCGCGCGGTTCGCCTCGAGATCGTCCAGCAGCCGCTCGTCGGCGACGGCCACCGCGATCATCTCGCGGCCTTCCTCGGTCTCGCCGATGGAGAACACGCGCACGCGCGGCGTGTTGGCGGCGAGCTCGCGGAAGTAGCGGTAGACGTCCCCCGAATACGGCAGGTAACCCGGCGCGCCGGCGATGTGCCCCAGCACGTCGAGCGGCGTCGGCACGTTGCCCGAGGCGGGCAGGTAATCGGTCAGCGGCGAGTTGAAGGAGGGATCGGTGGTGAACTCGCGTATCTGCTCCGTGTACTTCCGGTCGATGGCCTGGCCCGGATCGCGGGCGTAACCCGCGAGCTCGCCGGTGATCGGCGCCGCCGCGGCTTCGGCGGCGGCCTGGCCGTGAGCCGCGCCGGCGGCAACGAGGAGACCGAGCAGGACCGGAAGATTCCGGCGCAAAACCGCCGCGATCACCTGGCCGTCACTCCGGCCGCCGCGGCGCGGTCGCCGCTCCCCAGGTATTGCGCGTACCAGTCGAGATAGCGCTGGTAGCGGTCGAGCACGAAGCTCGGCTGGCGGATGCCGTGGTGCTGGCCCGGGTAGATGACGAGCTGCGTCGGCACGTTCAGCGTGCGCAGCGCCTGGTACATCTGCTCCCCGCCGACGAGCGGCACGTTGAAATCCTCGCTGCCGCCCAGGAACAGCGTGGGCGTCTTGATGCGGTCGGCGTGGAAGAACGGGTAGCTGACCTTCATCCAGAGATCCGGGTTCTCCCACGGCGGCCCGAGCTCGATGTCGTACTGCATCGTGTACTGGTCGACGCCGTACATCGCGAGCTGCAGCGCACTGCCGGCGCCGCAGGTCGCCGCGCTGAAGCGGGTGGTGGTCGCGATGCTGTAGTCGGTGAGAATGCAGCCGTAGCTCCAGCCGCCGATGCCGAGGCGATCCGGATCGGCGATGCCCTCCTCCACCACGTAGTCCGCGCCGGCGAGGAGATCCGTCACGCCGTGGTGGCCCCAGTCGGCGAACAGCGCCTCCTTCCAGGCCCGTCCGCGCCCCGCGCTGCCGCGGTAGTTCGGCGACAGCACGACGTAGCCCGCGCCGGCGAAGAGCTGGCGCTCGAAATCGAACTCGTAGCCGTTCTGCCCGTTTGGCCCGCCGTGGATGCGCAGGAGCGTCGGATACTGCCGGCCCGCCTGGTAGCCGACCGGCTCGTACAGGACGGCGTGCACCCCGTTGCCGTCCTTGGTCGTGTATGCGACGCCGCGCACGTCGCCGAGCTCGATGCCTGCCATGAAAGCATCGTTGTGGTGCGTGAGCTGGCGATAGCGGCCCTTCTCGAGCGCGTAGATCTCGTAGGGCTTGTGCGGCGTCGTCAGCGTGACGGCGATGCGGCCTTCCGGCGAGACGGTGAGCGAGCGCAGCGTCTGCTCGGCCGGCGCCACCTTCTCGATCTTGCCGCCGGCGGCGGGCACGCGCGCCGCGTAGACCATCTGGTCGTCGGTGACGAGGAACCACAGCGAGCGGCCGTCCGGTGAGAAGTGGCCTTCCGAGGCGTCGCGATCCATCGCCTGGGTGAGGATGCGCGGCTCGCCGCCGTCGGCCGGCACGAGCGCGAGGAGATCCTGGCTGTATGCGTAGAAGCGCGGCTCGCTGCCCTGCCGGTACGCGATCCAGCGGCCGTCCGGGCTCCACTCGAGCGGCCCGTTGTCCGGTCCCTCCCACGTGGTCAGGCGCAGGGGCGTGGCGCCGGGCTTCGCGTCGATGACGTAGACGTCGTAGTTGTTCGAGCGGTCCGGGTCCTCCCCTTCGCGCTTGCTCGTGAACGCGATCCGCTGGCCGTCCGGCGACCACGCGGGATCGCTGTCGTCGAAGTCACCGGCCGTCAGCTGCTCGAGCTTTTTCGTCTCGAGGTCGAACAGGTAGAGGTGATCCCGCCGGTGCTCGAGCCAGCCGCCCTCGTCCGACTTGAAGTGATAGCGGTCGATGACGATCGGCACCGGATGCTTCTTGTCCTTCTTGCCCGCCACCTTGGCCTCGTCGTCGCCAGGCTTGTCTTGCGCGTGCTCCGGCTCGGGGTCATGCATGACGAGGACGAGACGCTTGCCGTCGGGCGACCACGCGAGGTCCGAGATGCTGCCCTTCCCGCGATGCACCTGCCGCGCCTCGCCGCCGCGCCGGTCCAGCAGCCAGAGCCCGGTGCCTTCGTCTTCGTCGCTCGAAGCACCGCTGTCCGCGCTGCGCGACGAGAGGAACGCGAGCCAGCGGCCATCGGGGCTCCAGCGCGGCGTGCTTTCGGATTTCGGCGAGAACGTGAGCTGCACGCTCGCGGAGCCGTCCCAGCTCACCATCCAGATATTGCTGTCGTTCTCGTTCTCGTCGAGGTTCACAGTGTGAACCGTGTAGGCCACCCAGCGCCCGTCGGGCGAGAGCTGCGGATCGGTCACGTGCTGCAGGCGGGCGAAGTCCTGCGGCTGGAGCGGTCGCTTCTCGGCCGGTTCCCGGGCGGCAAATGCCGCGGTTGCGAGCAGCGGAAGGACGAGGGCGAGCGTGAGCTTCGACGTGACGGACATGGCGACTCCCGGATGAGCTCGGCTGGTGGGACGCCAGCACGATAGGAGCCGCCGGAGAGACGTGTCAAGCGCGTCGGCACAGCGTGGCACAGAACTTGCTGCCCCATTCCGCGGTCGACCTTGAAGAATGACATGACGGCGATGACGAACGAACGAGCCGCCGTCAGCGGTGGAGGCAGGCGGATGAGCGAGAACACGAAGGCGAGCTTGAAGGACCAGGTCACCCGGCTCGAGCGGCATCTCGAGATGGAAAACCCCGGGATGGTCGGCGTGGTGCGCAGCTATCGCAAGCTCGACCGGATCGCGTGGCGGCTCGGCTTGCTCGATCGCAGCGAATCCTACGCGACGAAGATCGCGTGGTGGCCGCTGATCTCTGTGCTCGGCACGTACTCGTCGGGCAAGTCGACCTTCATCAACAACATCCTGCAGCGGCCGCTGCAGAAGACCGGCAACCAGGCCGTCGACGACAAGTTCACCGTCATCTGCTACGGCCCGGA
>CAZBGV010000125.1:0-3061 GCA_964491485.1 uncultured Woeseiaceae bacterium
GCCGAAAGTCGGATGGTTTCGTGCTCCTCGATCGTGCGCGTAGCCGCCTCCCTCAGCGCGGACAGGCAATAATCGGTAAGTTTTCGCTGCTCCAGCTCCGCTGCACGTTCGATGAGCGCCTTCGTTCGCCGGTCGACGCGAAACCCCAGGCGCTCGTGACGTCGCTCTGCCCGTTGTAATTCAGCCATGCTTCCGCCTCCTCAAGAGCAATGTTAGTCAATTTGACTAACATCCGCAACCAGCCTCGGCCGCCACTGCGGCGCAAAAAGTCGCACAAGGCTATCGAATCCGCCGCCGCAAGCCGTCACGCTGGCGATCCGGGGGAGGAAAGCGATCGAACCGATCGCACAGGAGCTTTGACATGCCGCAAGCCGGCAACGAACACAAGAACAGGCGCCGGAGCAGCCTGTAATCGATTGAATTTGGCAGCGGGGGCCGCTGAATCCAGAGATACCGCCCTCTTCGTCAGAGGGCGGTAGATTCTGTGGTAGCGGGGGCAGGATTTGAACCTGCGACCTTCGGGTTATGAGCCCGACGAGCTGCCAGACTGCTCCACCCCGCATCTGTGGAGGGCGTGCATGATACAGAAATCCGCCCCGGGGTGACAAGGCGCGGGGCGCGCCCTCTTGCACAGAGGGTGGTGGGGGAGTTTCGGGTCGCGCGCGGTGTGCGCTCCTGCGCGGGCCGGTCATTTCGAGGCGCATGCCATTGGGGCAGCCTCGGCGCGGGCGGATGCGAAAAATCGCCGGAAGATCCGGCAGATGTAGAAGAAGAAGATGAAGCTCGCGCGGGCGACTGCGGCTTGACACGGCCGGAGCTCTCCGGAGATTCTATTCACTCCTGGTGTCGCTTCGTGCTCCTTCCGCCAGGTTCCGACACTCGAGGCAGCGGTCGGAAAATGGCCCCTCCGCGGCCGGATGCGCCTCGCGCTCGCTCCACACCCGATACATCCCCGCCCGTACGAGCCGTACCCACGGCCGGTACGCGCTCGCGCAGGGCTCCCGCAAACCCGAGTAGCCGGTCCGGCACGGTGGACGCAACAACATGAAACTGGTCATTTTCGGGCTTACTGTCACTTCTTCCTGGGGCAACGGGCACGCCACCTTGTGGCGCGGTCTTTGCCGCGCGCTCGCGCGCGACGGTCACGAAGTCGTGTTCTTCGAGCGCGACCTGCCTTATTACGCCGGCAACCGCGACCTCGACCGCCTCCCGGGCGGCGGCGCGCTGCACCTGTTCGATGAATGGGAGGACGTCCTGCCGGTTGCGCAGAGCGAGCTCGCGGATGCAGACGTGGGCATCGTTACGTCGTACTGCCCGGACGGGCTCGATGCGACCGATCTCGTCGTCTCCGCGCCCGTCACGCTGCGCGTCTTCTACGACATGGACACCCCGGTGACGCTCGATCGCCTGCAAACAGGCGCCGCCGTGCCGTACATCGGACCGCGCGGGCTGCGCGATTTCGATCTCGTGCTGAGCTATACCGGGGGCGAGGCGCTCGAGCAGCTCTGCACGCGACTTGGCGCGCGCAGGGTCGCACCGCTCTACGGCAGCGTCGATCCGGACGTGCACCGCCCCGCGCCGCCAATCAGGGAATTCACGAGCGATCTTTCGTATCTCGGCACGTACGCCGAGGACCGGCAGGCCATGCTCGAAACGCTGCTCGTCGAGCCGGCGCGCCGTCTCCCGGAGCGGCGTTTCCTCATCGGCGGTGCGCAGTACCCCGCGCAATTCCCCTGGGCCCCGAACATCTGGTTCGTGCGTCACGTCGATCCCGCGCAGCATCCCGCGTTCTATTCGTCGAGCCGCATGACCCTCAACGTCACGCGGCGTGCCATGCGGGCGATGGGCTATTGCCCCTCGGGGCGCTTCTTCGAAGCCGCGGCTTGCGCGACACCGCTGCTGAGCGACAGCTGGGAAGGGCTCGACGCGTTCTTCGAGCCCGGCAGCGAGATTCTGGTCGCCGACACCACGGAAGACGCGATCGCCGCCCTCGAGACGCCCGACGCGGAGCTCGCGGCGCTGGCGCGGCGCGCGCGCGAGCGCGTGCTCGACCAGCACACCGCCACGCATCGCGTACGCGAGCTCGTCGATGCGCTCGAGAACGCCGCCTCCTCCCCCTCCGATCGTCCGGCCACGGCCGACGCGCTGGCGAGGGCCTGAGCCGTGTGGGGCATCATCCCGGCCGCGGGCGCAGGCAATCGCATCCAGCCGCTCGCCTTCTCGAAAGAGCTCCTGCCGGTCGGCAGCCGCATCGAGGGTGAGGCGGAGCGACCGCGGGCGGTCAGCGAATACCTGGTCGAGCGCATGCTCGCCGCGGGCGCCACCAAGCTCTGCTTCGTGATCTCGCCCGGCAAATCGGACATTCTGGGCTATTACGGCGGCAGCATCGGCTCCGCCGACGCCGTCTACGTGGTGCAGCCGCGGCCCGCGGGCCTGTGCGACGCCCTGTTCCAGGCGAGCGCGCTCGTCGCGCCCGACGAGCCGGTGCTCGTCGGGCTGCCGGACACGATCTGGTTCCCGGTCGACGGCTTCGCCCGCCTGCCGGACGATCACCTCTCGTTCCTGCTCTTTCCCGTCGAGCGCCCGGAACTCTTCGACGCCGTGCTCACGGACCCCGGCGGCAGGGTCACGGAAATCCGCGTCAAGCACCAGGAGCCCGGCAGCTCGTGGATCTGGGGCGCCTTTCGCATGCCCGGCGCGGTATATCACGACCTGCACCGGCTGTGGCGCCGCCCGGAACGGCGCGACGAATACGTCGGAACACTCGTCAATGCCTGGCTCGCGGCCGGCGGCCGTGCGTCCGCCGTGTGCGCCGGCGAGGCCTATGTCGACGTCGGCACGCTGCACGGCTACCGCGAGGCGCTGAAGGTCCTCGGCAGCCGTCCTGCCGCGGCCAGCGCACCCGTCGACTTCCGCGGCCGCGCGGCCATCACTTCCCGCGCAGCGCGCCAGCTCAGGATTTCCGGAGGCACACCGAGCCGGCCGCTGTCCGGACCGCCTCCCGAGCAGGCGACCGGCGTCGAAGCGGTGATGTTCTGGAACGAGCCGAACAACAAGTCGC
>CAZBGV010000125.1:3161-9921 GCA_964491485.1 uncultured Woeseiaceae bacterium
CAGGCGACCGGCGTCGAAGCGGTGATGTTCTGGAACGAGCCGAACAACAAGTCGCACTGGGACTTCCTGATCGATACCGAGTGGCAGGCGTTCAGCGACATGGTGATCCTCGCAAGCGAAGCCGTGCGCGCCGAGAACCCGGATCTCACCCAGGTGCTCGGCGGCATGTCGCCGATCGACCCGCTGTTCGTCGAGCGCATGGCGAACCAGGGCGTGCTCGGCAACATGGACGTCGTCGCCGTGCACGGCTTTCCGCTCGACTGGAATCACTGGAAGCTCGACGAATGGCCGGCGAAGCTCGAGGAAATCCGCGCGGTCACCGACCTGCCGATCTGGATCTCCGAGGTCGGCGCCTCGACCTTCGGCGCCGAAGAGCTCGGCGTCTTCGGGCTGGAGCGCATGGCGGAGCTGCTGATCGGCCGCGTGCCGCGCGTTCACTGGTACAGCCTGTACGACCTGCCGAAAGCCTGGCCGGCGACGACGCGCCACCGGGAAGCCGAGGGCTCGTCGTACTACCGGCATTTCTACATGGGCCTGCTGCGCGAGGACGGCTCGCCGAAGCCCGCCGCCGACATCTTCCCGCGCTACACGCCCGAGATCGGCATCTGCCAGTGGTTCAATTTCGAGGACCACCGGCTGGACGACGCCGTGGCCTGGATGAAACGCCTCGGCGTCACTTACCTGCGCACCGGCCTCAGCTGGGCGGACAGCTTCCGCCCGAACGCGGACGCCTGGTTCGACCGGCAGATGGAAGCACTCGCGGACTTCCACGTGACGCTGACGTTCTGCTTCACGCCGGAACATCGCGGTGTCGAGCCGCACCACACGAGTCCGCCGCTCGTGCCCGAGGAGTACGCGGAGTTCTGCACGCGCATGGTGCGCCGTTACGCGCCCGGCACGGCGCGGCGGAGCGTGGCCGGCCAGGACGGCCGGAATCTCGCCCTGTGAACGTTCCCCCCGACTTCATACCCGCCCTCCCCCGCGATCCGGCCGCGGCTCTCGCCTCGGCCACGCCGGACGCGACGCTGCTCGCGCGGCTGCTCGTCGTCGTCGCGCACCCCGACGACGAGACCCTCGCGCTCGGGCCGCTGCTGCCTCGCCTTCGCGACGCCGCGTTCGTGTACGCCACCGACGGCGCGCCGCGGAATCTCGCCGACGCGCGCGCCGCCGGCTGCGCGACGCGCGAAACCTATGAGCACGCGCGGCGCGCGGAGCTCGCGGGCATGTTCACGCTCGCCGGACTCGATCCGGGCCAGGCGCGCTTCTGCGACCTGCCGGACCAGCAGGCGATGCGGTCGCTCGCGTGGCTGGCACGCCGCGTGCGGCAGCACATCGAGGAGCGCCGCGCCGAAGTCGTCGTCACCCATCCGTACGAGGGAGGACATCCGGATCACGACGCCACGGCCTTCGCCGTGCACGCGGCCTGCGCCCTGCTCGCCACCGAGGGCCGCGCACCGCCCGCGATCGTCGAGGCACCGTACTATCACCGCCGCGACGGGCATGCGGTCTACGGCGAATTCCTCGTGCATCCGGGCGCGCCGCCCGCCCATTCCCGGGCGCTGACCGGGGCCGAGCGGGCGTCGAAACGGCGGCTGCTTGCCTGTTTCGGCACGCAGGCCGCTACCCTTGCCCTCTTTCCACTCGCACGGCAGTCCCTGCGGCGCGCACCCCCTTACGATTTCACGCGCGCGCCGCATCCCGGCGCCCTGTTCTACGAGATCTGCGGCTGGGGCAGCGGCCCCGGGTGGCGGCGCCGCGCGCGCGCCGCCCTCGAGGAGCTGGGGCTCACTCCTGCGCGGCACGCGCGTCCCGGAAGCGCCGCGTGACGCTCACCGTTCTCAACGTGGCGTATCCGCTCGCACCCGTCGGTCCCGATGCCACCGGCGGCGCGGAGCAGGTCCTCGCGCGCATCGATGCGGCCCTGACCGCCAACGGGCACCGCTCGCTCGTAATCGCCTGCGAAGGCTCGGGCGTGACCGGCACGCTGCTCCCGACGCCGTTGCCCGGTGCCCCGCTCGACGTGGCCGCGCGAGCCATGGCCCAGGCCCGGCACCGCGCGGCGGTCCGGAACGCGGTGCGGTGTTACCGGCCCGACGTCGTGCACCTGCACGGATGCGACTTCGCCGCGTACCTGCCGCCGCCCGGAGGCCCGGCGCTGGTGACGCTGCACCTGCCGCCCTCCTGGTATCCGGCGCAGGCGCTGCGGCCGGAGCGCCCCGACACCTGGTTGCACTGCGTGTCCGCTGCGGAGCACCGCGCCTGCCCCGAGGGTGCGCCGCTGCTGGCCGCCATCGGCAACGGCGTGGAAACCGAGGCATTCTCCGCCCGGCACACGAAGCGGCCGTACGTGCTGACCCTCGGACGCATCTGCCCGGAAAAAGGCGTGCACCTCGCGCTCGACGCGGCCACCCGGGCCGGCGTCGCGTGTCTCGTCGCGGGCACCCTCTACGCCTACCCGGCGCACGAGGACTACTTCCGCAGGGCGGTCCTGCCGCGCCTGTGCGGCCGCCATCGCTATCTCGGCCCGGTGGGCTTCGCGCGCAAGCGGCGCCTGCTGTCCGCCGCGCGCGCGCTGCTCGTGCCGAGCCTCGCGCCCGAGACGAGCTCCCTGGTGGCGATGGAGGCGCTCGCGTGCGGCACGCCCGTGATCGCGTATGCCGCGGGGGCGCTCCCCGACATCGTCGAGCACGGCCGCACCGGCTTCCTCGTGGGGGACGTCGCCGGGATGGCTGCAGCCATCGCCGCGGCCGGCACCCTGGATCCTGCCGCCTGCCGCCGCGCGGCGGGAGAGCGCTTCCGCGTCGAGCACATGACGGCGCGCTATCTCGAAACCTATCGCCGCCTTGCGCACGGCGAGGCGCGCGCCGAGGCGCAGAGCCATGCCGCCTGACGACGCAGACAAACGGCTCGCGTGCGCGAGCATCGCCTCCGCGGAGGCGCTGGCAGGCCTGTCCGCGGAATGGGACGAGCTGTGGGCGCGCTGTCCGGGTGCGACGCCGTTCCAGTCGCCCGCGTGGCTGGTGCCCTGGTGGCGCGCGTTCGGCAGCGGCGAGCTGCACGTGCTCGCGTTGCGTCATGGCGGGCGCCTCGTCGCCCTCGTCCCGTTCTACATCGGAGCGGTGCACGACGGCGGCGCGCGCGTCGTCCGCCTGCTGGGCTCCGGCAACTCGGATTACGTCGACGGGCTGTTCCTGCCGGGATTCGAAATCGCCGCCGCGAGCCGGTGCCTTGTCGAGCTCGCACGGCTCCGCGGGCGCTGGGAGCACTGCGACCTGCTCGAGCTGCGTCCCGGCTCGCCGCTGCTGCTCGCCGCCGCACCGGACGGGTGGCGCGACGAGGTCAGCGATGCCGGCGTCGTCTCGCAGGTGCCGCTCGCCGGCAACGAGCCGGATGCCGGCATCCCGCGTTCCTTCCTGAAGAAGCTGCGCTATTTCGCACGGCTCGCGGAGCGTTCCGGCGGGCTGCGCTTCCGGCGCGCGAACGAGTCGGACTTCGAGGAGTCGTTCGCAACGCTGGTCAGGCTTCACGGGGCGCGCTGGGCCGCACGCGCCGGGCACGGCATGCTCGCGGATCCCGCGGTGCGCGCCTTCAATCGCGAAGCCGCGCGCGCGCTCCTGCACCGCCGCATCCTGCGCCTGCATACGCTGTTCGTCGGCGCTCGTGCCGTGGCGAGCAACTACGGATTCCTGCACCGCGAGCGCGCGTACTGTTACCTCACCGGCTTCGACCCGGATTTCGGCAGGCTGAGCCCCGGTCACCTCGTGCTGCAGCACGCCATCCGGGACGCGGCACGCGAGGGTGCGCGCACGTTCGACCTGCTGCGCGGGCGCGAAGCCTACAAGGCACGCTGGCAGGGCGTGGCAATCGCGAACCGCCGGCGCCGGCTGAGCTTGCCGACGATGCAACGAGAAACGCCAGCCGTCCGGCGGGCGCAATCGGTGGCGCCATGAGCGGCCCGCCGGCAATCCCCGCGGTGCGCCGGATCATCGGCAACGTGAGCGCGAACGGTTTCGAGGCGCTGCGGCTTTGCGGGCTCGACCCGCCGGAGGTTCTTCCGACATGAAAAAACCCGAACGTCTCCACCCCGAATCGCGCAAGGTCCGCGTCGCCATCGCCGGCGTGGGCAACTGCGCTTCCGCGCTCGTGCAAGGCGTGCACTTCTACCGGGACGCGGCCGTCGACGATTTCGTGCCGGGCCTGATGCACGTCGACCTCGGCGGCTACCACGTGCGCGACGTCGAGTTCAGCGCCGCGTTCGACGTCGATCGCAACAAGGTCGGCCGGGACCTCGCCGAGGCGATCTTCTCCGAGCCCAACAACACGTACACGTTCGCGGAGGTGCCGCCGCTCGGCGTGGACGTGCGGCGCGGTCCGACGCATGACGGGCTCGGCAAATACCTGCGCGAGCGGGTCCCGGAGGCCGACGGGCCGGAGGAGGACGTCGCGGCCGTCCTCCGTGGCACGCGGACGGACGTGCTCGTGTCGTACCTGCCGGTCGGATCGGAGCAGGCAACGAAGTGGTACGCCGAGCAGGCGCTCGCCGCCGGCTGCGCTTTCGTCAACTGCATTCCCGTGTTCATCGCCTCCGATCCGGAGTGGGCGCGACGCTTCGAGGCGTGCGGGCTGCCGCTCGTCGGCGACGACATCAAGTCGCAGGTGGGCGCGACGATCACCCACCGCGTGCTCACGCGGCTCTTTCGCGAGCGCGGCGTGCGCCTGGACCGCACGTATCAGCTCAACTTCGGCGGCAACACGGATTTCCTCAACATGCTGGAGCGCGAGCGCCTGCAGTCGAAGAAGGTCTCGAAGACGAACGCCGTCACGAGTGAGCTCGCGTACGCCCTCGCCCGCGACGACGTGCACGTCGGCCCGAGCGACCACGTGCCGTGGCTCAAGGACCGGAAGTGGTGCCACATCTACATGGAGGGCACGACATTCGGCAACGTGCCGATCAAGTGCGAGCTGAAGCTCGAAGTATGGGACTCGCCGAACTCCGCGGGGGTGGTCATCGACGCCGTGCGCTGCGCGAAGCTCGCGCTCGATCGCGGCATCGGCGGCGCGCTCGTCGATCCCTCCTGCTATTTCATGAAGTCGCCGCCGGAGCAGTGTTCGGACGGCGAGGCGCGGCAGAGAACCGAAGCCTTCATCCGCGGGGAGCTGCCTCGCCGGGGCGCCGCCGCGAGGGCGGCGGCGCCGCGCGAGCGGGCCGTGCATGACCACGTTCTATCTCGTCCGGCACGCTGAGAAGGACGGCCCGCCGAGCCTGCTCTCGGCGCGTGCGCCGGGGCACGGCCTCACTGCCGCGGGACGCGAGCAGGCGCGGCAGCTCGCCGGGGCGCTCGCCCGTGAGCCGATCCGGCGCGTGCTTTCGAGCCCGCTTGCCCGGGCGCGCGAAACCGCCGCACCTCTCGCGCAGCGCCTCGGGCTCGACGTCGAGGTCGCGGCGGCGCTCACGGACATCGACTACGGCGAGTGGACGGGCCGCATCGTCCAAGAGCTCTCGGGCGACGCCAGGTGGCAGCGCCATCATGCGTTCCGCAGCGGCGTCCGTATTCCCGGTGGCGAGCGCCTGCTCGAAACCCAGGCGCGTATCGTCCGCGAGATGCTGGAGATCGCGTCGCAAACGCCGGACGCGGCCGTCGCCCTCGTCAGCCACGGCGATCCGCTGCGCCTCGCACTCGCGTGGCTCGCCGGCGCGCCGCTCGACTTTTTCGACCGCTTCGATCTCGACTATGCATCGGTCACGACCGTGACGCTCACGCACGCTGGTCCGCGCATCCACGAGGTCAATCGGCGGATCGGCTGAGCGCCTCGGGCAGGGTCGCCGTGAGCTCCTCGTAGTTCTCGATCACCTCCGCGAGCGGGCGGCTCTCCTGCTTGCGCTTCATCGGCTCGATCGGCAGCACGTCGACTTCGAGGAACGCCTGCACGCGCGCGAGGCTGCGGTGCCAGTCCCCCGTCAGCGTCTCGTAATCGAGCTCGAGTGCGGGCAGCCCGTCGAGCTGGCGGCGCCGCTGCGCGAGCAGCGCGTCGCGCTCCTCGACCCAGGCGCGGAACGCCGCCGGGTCGAGCGTGACGGTCGGCCGATGCCGGGCGGCGTACAGCCGATCGTGGTCGTGCGGATGGAACACCCCCGTGCACCGGGCCACTTCCAGCGAGGCGTACTGCGCAAGGCGGTCGCGGCGCGCGAGCCACAGCACCTTGAGGCCGGGCAATACACCGAGCTGCTGCCAGGCGTCATGCCAGCGACTTGCGTCCGGCAGCGGAAGGAAGGTCATCGCCTTGAAGCCGCGTACGCCGCGCCGCCCCGAGCACAATGCAGAGCGCAGGATCATCGCCGCTGAAGCGCGTGCGCGGTCGAGGCCGTCGACGCGGTTATCGCAAAGGTCCTGCGGATGGAACAGCTCGCCGTAGCAGCGCACCTGCGGATGCCGGTCGAGGCTCGTCGACAGCAGGGTCGAGCCGGTCCTGAGGTCGGCGACGATCGCGAAGGGCACCATGTCCCTTCCGACCGGTCATCCGCCGCCGGGTTCTGCCATTCAACCCGGCCGCCATGCGGGGACCCGAAAACACGGTACAGCACCCGTAGGAGCCCGCCATGCGGGCGACCGGAAACGCGGATGTCGCCCGCATGGCGAGCTCCTGCGGACGATGCGTCAAGTCAGGCCGGCGTGGTGAAGACGGCGTAGCAGACGTGGATCAGCCAGCCGGGCACGATGCCGAGCCCGAGCACCGCGACGCCGTTCAGGCTGAGCGCGAC
>CAZBGV010000126.1:0-9842 GCA_964491485.1 uncultured Woeseiaceae bacterium
GTGTGCAGGGTCGTCGCCATCGAGCGGATCGGCGTGAGCGAGTTGTTGAGCTCGTGGCCCATTACGCGCACCAGCCGCTGCCATGCTTTGCGCTCCTCCTCGCGCAGCGCGCGCGAGAGATCGGAGATGACGAGCAGGTAATGCGGCACGCCGCGCTCGCGGAAGCTGCCGGTCCACACGTCCCAGCGGCCGCTGCCGCCGGGGAAACGCCGTGCGATGGTGCGCCGCCCCTCGACCTGCAGCAGGTCGGCCAGCCCGAGACCTTCGGCAGATGCGCCCGGGGCGGCCCTCT
Organism: uncultured Woeseiaceae bacterium; assembly: GCA_964491485.1. Taxonomy (GTDB): domain Bacteria; phylum Pseudomonadota; class Gammaproteobacteria; order Steroidobacterales; family Woeseiaceae; genus IDS-8. Next base: position 293 of record CAZBGV010000126.1, read on the forward strand.
CGACCAGCCGCTCGCCCGCGCGGTTCACCAGCATCAGGTGACCGTCGCCGTCGAATGCGAACACGGCGATGTCGATTTCCGCCAGCACCTTGCGCAGCAGCGCCGTGGCCTCGCGCGCCTGCACCCGCTGCGCTCTGAGCGTCGCGGACAGCGAGTTGACCTCGCCGAACACCTCGCCCATCGCCCCCCGCTCGCGCGAGCGGCGGCCGCGCATCGAGTAGTCCTCCTCGCGCAGCGCCTCGAGCAGGTTGGAAAGCGTGTTCAGGTGCCAGGTGAGGCGGCCTTTCACCGCGAGACCGAAGCCGAGCCACACGAGAGCGAGCACGGCGAGCGCGAGCAGCGCGAGGCCGCGCGGGAGGCCGGTACGAAACAGCAGCACGCCGGCGACGGCCAGCGCCGGTAAGCCGGCGGCGAGAGCGAGCAGTGCCAGGCGTGATTCGAAGGCGAAGCGTTTCACGGCGTTCCGGTCCGGCGAGGCGCTGCGCAACGGCCGCAGGCACCCGGCCCGCCGGCCCGCACCGCGGCGCCGCCCGCAGGGTGGGCCCGCGCGCGCCCTGATCGCATCACGGCGCGCGCCCGCAGCGGGTCATGTGGCGTATTTTTCCATGCGCCGGTAGAGGGCGCTGCGGCTCAGGCCGAGTTGCTCGGCGGCAGCCTGCACGTTGCCGTCGCAGCGCTCCAGGGCGGCGCGGATCAGCGTTTCCTCCGCCTCCTCGAGGGTGAGCTGCTCGAGCGGCGGTCCCGGCCCTGCCGGCCGCCGCGCGAGCATGAGGTCAGCGGCCTGGATCTGCGGAGCGCCGCGAATCAGGACCGCCCGCTCTACGACGTGCGAGAGCTCGCGGACGTTGCCGGGCCAGGCGTAGGCGAGCAGCGCCTGCGCGGCGTCCCGGGCGAAGCCGCCCGGCTCGCGCCCGTACTTGCGCGCGTACACGTCGAGGAAACGCGCGGCGAGCGGCATGATGTCGTCACGCCGCTCGCGGAGCGGCGGCAGGGAAATCTCCACGGTGTTCAGCCGGAACAGGAGATCGTCGCGGAACGCGTTGCCGGCGACCATGGCGCGCAAATCGCCGTTCGTCGCCGACACGACGCGCACGTCCGCGTGCCGGGTGCGCGACGAGCCCACCGGCTCGTAGTCGCCCGATTCGAGCACGCGCAGCAGCTTGCCCTGCTGGCTGTACGGCAGGCAGGCAATCTCGTCGAGGAACAGCGTGCCGCCGTCGGCCAGCTCGAAGCGGCCGATGCGGTCCGCACGCGCGTCGGTGAACGCGCCGCGCACATGGCCGAACATCTCCGATTCGAAAACGCTTTCCGCAATGCCGCCCATGTTCACGCTGATGAAGGCGTGCTCGCGGCGGTGCGAGCGTTCGTGGATCAGGCGCGCGAGCTCGCCCTTGCCGACGCCCGCTTCGCCGGTGATGAGGATGTTCGCGTCCGAGGGCGCCACCCGCGCCACGAGCTGGAGCACCGGCTGCATCGCGGCCGAATGAGCGATGAACTCGCCCTTGGCGCCGTGCAGCAGGTCGTTTTCGGCCTGCAGCCGGCGCGCGGTGCGCAAGGCGCGGCCGAGCTCCACCTGGTTGCGCAGCACGGACAGAAGGCGCTGGTTGTCCCAGGGCTTCTCGATGAAATCGCTGGCCCCGGCGCGCATCGCCGCGACCGCGAGGTCGATCGTTCCCCATGCCGTCATGACGATCACCGGCAGCTCGGGCTCGAGCTGGCGCACCGCCTCGAGAAGCTCGAGACCTTCGCGCCCCGAAGTGGTATCGCGCGTGTAGTTGAGATCGATGAGCAGCGCGTCGAACGCCGAGCGCCGCAGCGCGGCGAGCACGCCGGCGGGCGAAGTCGCCTTCTCGACCTCGAACGGCTCGCCCTTGAGCAGCAGCGCGAGCGCATCCAGGACGTCGCGCTGATCGTCGGCGATCAGCACGCGCGAGACGGGCGCACCTTCGCTCATCCCTGCGACCGCCTCCGTAGGAGCCCGCCATGCGGGCGACTGCGAACGCGGGATCGCCCGCATGGCGGGCTCCTACCTGCCATCGTCCGACAACCAGCCGTCGAAGAGCTGCAGGGTGCGATTGCCATAAGCGGCGTTGTCTTCGTTGTGAGTCACCTGGATGATGGTCGTGCCTTCGGCATTGAGCTCGGAGAGCAGCTCCATGATCATCTTACCCTGAGTCGAGTGCAACGCACCCGTCGGCTCGTCCGCCAGTATCAGCTTCGGCTGGGTGATGACGGCACGCCCGACCGCCACGAGCTGTTGCTGTCCGCCGGACAGCTGGGTCGGATACAGGTCTTTCTTGCCGACGATGTTGAAGCGATCGAGGATGTCGGCGACCCGTGCCTGGCGCTCGCCGGTCTTCATGTCGCGGTACGTGAGCGGCAGCTCGAGATTCTCGTACACCGTCATGTCGTCGAGCAGGTGGTAATGCTGGAAGATGAATCCGACGTAGTCGCGCCCGAGCGCCTGCCGCTTCTTCGGCGGCAGCTCGTGCACGGCATGGCCGGCGAGCCAGTACTCGCCTTTCCAGTCGGAATCCAGCAGGCCGAGAATCGAGAGCAGCGTGCTCTTGCCGGCGCCCGAGGGGCCCATGAGCGTGAGGAAATCGCCTTCCGGCACGTCGAGCACGACCTGGCGGAGCAGGTACAGGCGGTTTTCGCTCTGCGCCACCGATTTTTCGAGATTGTGCGTGCGGATCAGCTGTTCCATGTTTCTCCCCGGTAAGCAGCGGCGGTATCGGGCGAACGCGGCCGGTGCACGGATGGCGACGACCCGTCCGCGGCGGAAGGCCGCTCGTCTCCGCCGGCATACCCGGCCGCGCGCCGGATCTCCTCGACTTCCCGGAGGATAATGCGGGCGTGCGCGATCGCCTCGCGGCCGGCCGGCGTGATTCGCGCGAGACTCCGCCCGTTACGCACGAAAATCTCGAACCCGAGCTCCTCTTCGAGCAGCTTGAGCTGCTTGCTGATTCCCGGCTGGCAGGTCGCGAGACGATCGGCTGCCTCCGTGATGTTCAGGTCGTTGTCGGCGATAGTCACTATGTATTCCAGTTGTCGCAGTTTCACGTGCAGATTCCTCGAGCTGAAGGCCGCGCGCTCGCGGGAGAACCCCGCGGCACGCGGACGTGCATTTGGTGCGGCTTGCCTGGCCAGTCTTTCGTTCGGGCCGCCTGCATCGCCTCGTGCGCCGCGGCGGGCCCGGGCGGCGGCGCCGGCCCACGGCAAACAGCAACCCCGCGGACCCGACGGGGGGCGATGCAAGATAGACGCCGGCGCGCGGCAAAAGGTTGCCCGGCCGGCAGGGCATGCACTGCTGCGGCGCGCCGGGGAGCCCGACGGGAGCACCGGCGGACAGGAGCACTCACGGCACGACTCCGGGACGGCGGCACCTGGCGGCTACTCATGGCGCAGTGCCTCCGTCGGATCGATGCGCGCGGCGCGCCAGGCCGGCAGGGCGCAGGCGACGAACGCGATTGCACCGAGCAGCGCCACGGACGACAGGTGCGCGACGGGGTCGGCCGCGCCGACGCCGAAGAAGAGGCTCGAAAACAACCGGCCGCCGAGAGCGACGGCGGCAAGCCCGGCCACGGCGCCGATGCCGACCAGCAGCATGCCCTGGCGCACCACCAGTCCGACGACGCCCGCCTGCCCCGCCCCCAGCGCCATGCGCACGGCGATCTCGGAACGCCGGGAGGCGACGAAGTACGCCATGACCCCGTACAGCCCGATGCCGGAAAGCACGAGCGCGAGCGAAGCGAACAGGCCGAGAAGCACCGAGCCGAAGCGGGCGCTGCCCGTTTGTGCTTCCAGCGCGCCGGCGAGCGCCTGCGGGCGGGCGAGTGGGAGCGCCGGGTCGAGGCGGGCTACCGCCTGCTGAATGACTTCGATGGCCGCGAGCTCGCTGGTCGCCGAGCGCACCAGAATCTCGAACGACTGGGTCGGCCTCTGCGCGTAGGGGAACCAGACGTCGGGATCTTCGCCAAGGCTGAAGAGATCGCTCGTAAGATCGCGGAAGCGGACATTGCGCGCGACTCCGATGACGGTCGTCACGTCGCGTTCAGCCCCGAGCCGGATCTGCCGCCCGATGGCGTCGCGTCCCGGCCAGAGCTTCCGGGCGAAAGCCTCGCTCACGATTGCGACGGCCGGTGCGTCCGCATCGTCGGACGGCTCGAACCCGCGACCGCGCAGCAGCGTGATGCCGAGGGTCGCAAAGTACTCCGGCGAGACGCTGTGACGGTAATAGCGTATGCGATCGTCCGGCCGGTCCTCGGCGGTCAGTATCGCTGCGCTGTAGCCGCCGCGCAGCGGAGCGTCCGATCCTGCTGCGACGGAAGCCACCCCGCTCGACGCCTGTAATGCTTCGATGAGCTGCGTCGCGAAGCGGACCCGCGCGTTTTCCGTGTACTCGTCCGCGGTCAGGTTGATGCCGGCGGCCAGAACGCTTCGCGGCTCGAATCCCGGCTCGACGGCGAGTTGCGCGCCCAGGCTGCGGACCATGAGCGCGGCGCCGCCGATCAGCAGAACGGCGAGCGCGACTTCGACGGCAACCAACGAGCGCTGCAGCGCGCCGCCGGCCACACCCGAGGCGGTCGCGCCGCTGCGCGCGCGCAGGTCATCCGACAGCCCGTGTCGAGTGCTGCGCAGAGCCGGGATGACGCCCGACAGAATGCCCGCGAGCCCCACGATCGCCGCCGCAAAGAGCAGCACGCGCCCGTCGATCGATGGCATCGCATAATCCGGCAATACGCCGGCGGGGACCAGGGCAACGAGCGTGCCGAGGCCGAGCCAGGCGATGCCGATGCCTGCGGCGCCGCCCAGAATCGCGATCACCGCCGCTTCCGTCGTGAGCTGCCGCACGAGGCGCTGCCGCCCGGCGCCGAGCGCGTAGCGCATTGCCACCTCGCCGCGCCGGCCGATGCCGCGCATGATCTGGAGGTTGATCACGTTCACGCAGGCAATGAGCATCAGGAAACCGACGGCGCCGAGCACCACGAGCAGCAGTGTCTGCGTCGTGCCCAGGTAAGAATCGTGCAGCGAGACGAGATCCGCGCTGCGTTCCCGGTTGTTGTCCGGAAACTGCGCCTCGAGTTGCCGGGCGGCGTTCCAGAGGTCCGCCTGCGCCGCCTCCGCAGAAACGCCGGGCCGCAGCCGCCCGATCGCCGCGAGCCAGCGGCTGCCGCGATCTTCGGCGGCGTCCGGCTGGAACGGCAGGAGGGTCGCCCAGACCTGCGTGTCGAACGACACTCCGCGGAACCCCCGCGGCATCACGCCGACGATCACGGCGTCGCGCCCGTCGAGGACGACGGCACGGCCCAGCACGTCGGCGGCGCCGCCGAAGCGCTGCTGCCAGAGCTCGTGCGAGATCACGACCGCGGGCGTCGTGCCGGGGACGTCGTCCTCCGGCAGCAGGCCGCGGCCGAGCTGCGGCGATACGCCGAGCAGGCGGAAATACCCGGGCGAGACGAGCTCGCTTTCGAGCATCTCCGCCGGTCCCGTGCCACTCAGGTTCAGAGTGGTCTCGTCGTAGATGGAGATATCCGTGAAGGAGCGGGTCAGCGCCTCCCAGTCGCGTATCTCCGGGTACGAACCGCCGCGGACGTCCCGGTCGGGTCCGGCAACGCCGAGGATCACCGTCAGCCGGTCCGGGTGGTCGAACGGCAGCGCCCGCAGCAGCGCGGCATCGACGACGCTGAAAATCGCGGTGCTCGCACCGATGCCGAGCGCGAGCGTGGCCACCGCGACCAGCGTGAAACCGGGTGTCCTGCCGAGCTTGCGCAGGGTGTAGCGCAGGTCGTACCAGAGATGGCTCATGACGGCATCAATCCCTCTCGCGCCTGCGCCAGGCACTTATTCATGACGCAGCGCCTCCAGTGGCGCGACCCGGGTCGCGCGTCGCGCCGGCACGAAGGTGGCGAGCATGGCGGCGGCAAATACGAAAGCGGCGACAGCCGCGAACGTCGCCGGGTCGGCGGCCGTCACGCCGTACAGCAGCGAGTCGAGCAGCCGCGTCGCGGCGAGCGCGCCGAGGAGGCCGAGCGTGAGGCCGGCGAGCGCAAGGCGGGCGCCCTGCCGCGCCACCAGCAGCAGCACGCTGCGCCGCTCCGCACCGAGCGCCAGGCGTATCCCCATCTCCCGGGTGCGGCGCGCCACGAGATAGGCGAGCACGCCGTGGATGCCGATCAGCGCGAGCACGATCGCGACCGCTGCGAACGTGCCGAGCAGCAGCATCGTGAACCGCTCGCCGGCAATGCTGCGGCCGAGCGTCCGCCGCAGCGGCTCGACGCCGTAGACCGGGAGCTCGGGATCGAGGTCCCGCACGATGTCCCGCAGCGGCGCCGCCAGCGCTTCGCTGCCGCCGCTGCTGCGTGCCAGCAGCACTTCGTTACCGCTCGGTGACGGAAGCTGCGCCAGCGGTGTGTACAGCGCGATCGGCGCAGGGGCCGTCACACCGTGGAATTTCTCGTTCGCAACCACGCCAACGATGCGTCTCTCGATGCCCCAGAATGCGATGCGCTGCCCGAGCGCATTCCGATCCGGAAAGGCGAGCCGGGCGGCGGCTTCGTTGATGACGGCCACGGCAGGCGCGTCCTGGTCGTCGCCGGCATCGAAGGTCCTGCCCGCGCGCACCTCGAGCCCGACCGTCGCGAAATAATCGGCCGATACGCTGCGGGTCGAGATCTCCGGGAACGCGGCCGATTCGGCTTCGCGGCCGATCACGACGAACGAGTTGGTCGAGCCGCGATCGAGCGGACCGCTGCTGGCGAGCGCGACGGATTCGACGCCGGGCAGCGCGCGCGTGCGCTGCAGGAGATCGTTGTTGAACCGCTGCACTTCCGCGAACTCGATGCGCTGCGAGAACTCGATCGGATACCTGGCCTCGGGCAGGGTGAATTCCGCCTTGAGCACACCGTCGGTGCGGAAACCGGGGTCGACCTCGAGGATGCGGCGGAAGCTTTCGAGCAGCAGGCCGGCGCCGACCACCAGGATCACGGCAAACGCGAGCTCCGCGACGATCAGGCCGGACTGCAACAGACTGCGGCGGCGTTCGCCTCCGACCGGCGAGTCGGAGCGCAACGCGCCCTGGACGTCCACGCGCCGCGCCTGGACGATCGGCAAGAGTCCGAAGGCGACCCCGACGGCCAGCGAGATCGCCAGCGTCACCGCGAGCACCCGCGCGTCGATGCCGACTTCGGCCAGCCGCGGGACGTCGGGCGGCGCGAGCGCGAGCAGTAGCTCCGTCCCCGCGAATGCGAGCGCGATCCCGGCCGCCGCCCCGGCGAGCGAGAGCAGCAGGCCCTCGATCAGGAACAGTCGCGCGAGGCGGCCGGCGCCCGCGCCGACCGACGCGCGAATCGCCACCTCCCGCCCGCGACCGATGGCCCTCGCCAGCAGCAGATTCGCCACGTTGGCGCAGGCGACCAGCAGCACGAGCCCGACCGCTGCGAGCAGTACGAGCAGCGCCGGCCGGATGGCGCCGAACACGACGTCCTCGAGCGGCTCGATGTTGACGCCGCGCGCATCGTTTTCCGGATACGCCGCCTCGAGCTCGGCGGCGATCTCCGTCATCTCCTGCCGCGCGGCGGCGACCGTGGCCCCCGGGGCAAGGCGGCCGAGCACGAGCAGCGGGTGCGTGTAGCGCGGCCAGTCCTCCACGCTGCGCTGCAACGGCAGCCATACGGCGATCCGCTGCCGGGCGCCGCTTTCTCCCAGGCCGATGCCGAACGTTCCGGAGCTCAGCACGTCGACGAGACCGAAGTCGGCGTCGTCCGGCATCACTCCGACGATCTCGTACTTTTCGCCATCGAGGAGCACGGTCTGCCCGATGACGTCCGGACTGCGCGCGTACCGTCGCTCCCAGACGCTTTCCGAGAGCAGGACGACGGATGCTCCGCCCGGCCGGATCTCGTCGGCCGTGAACGCGCGTCCGAGGATCGGCCGGATGCCGAGCACCGGGAGAAACTCTTCGGTGAACGCGACCAGCGGCGCCTGCACGGGATCGCCCGTCGAGCCGCTCAGCGCGATCGTGCCCGCGCTGAACCCGGCCAGCGCGTCGAAGGTCCGGCTACGCTCCCGGAAATCGAGAAAGTCGGGCAGCGAAGCCGGCTCGCGCGTCGTCCCGCTGTTGCGGTCCGTCTCCCAGACCATCATCAGGCGGTCGATGTCGGTGAACGGCGCGGGCCGGAGCAGCACGCCATCGACCACGGAGAAGATGGCGGTGTTGGCGCCGATGCCGAGGGCCAGCGTGAGCACCGCTACGGCGGTGAAAGCGGGACTCTTGAGCAGAGTCCGGGCGGCGTATCGAAGGTCCTGCATGAGGTTCCGCACGGTTCGCGTCCTACTCGCTGCGCAAGGTGACGTTCGGGTCGAGCCGGCTGGCGCGCCGGGCCGGGAGGTAGCTCGCGAGCACCGCCATGCCGGCGAGAAGCAGTGCTACCGCGGCGAACGTGACCGGCTCGAGCGTGCTCACCTCGTAGAGCATGCCCGCCAGGAAACGCGTCAGGCCGATGGCGGCCAGCAGGCCGCAGGCGATGCCCGCGAGCGCCAGCACGGCACCCTGGCGGACGAACAGGCGCAATACGTCGGCCGCGCGGGCGCCGAGCGCCATGCGCACGCCGACCTCGCGGGCGCGTTGCGACGCGAGGTACGCAATCACGCCGTAGATGCCGAGCAACGCCAGCACCAGCGCCGTGCCGCCGAACACCGCCATCAGGACGAGCGTGAACTGGCGGTCGGACAACGCCGAGGAGAACGCCTGGCCGAGCGTGCGGAACTCGACCGCCGCGTCCGGATTCAGCTCGTGCGCGATCTCGCGCGCGGACGCGATCATGGCCGCCGGCGCGGCGCTGCCTCGCATCACGACGTGGAAGCGGAACGTGTCCTGCGGCCGCTGCTGGGAATAGCCGTAAAACGTGGGTTCGGGCTCAGCGTCGAGGCCGCCCTCGCGCACGTCGCCCACGATGCCAACGATTCTGAAAGGTCGCAGGTCGCCGTCCATGTTGCCGTACTCGATCAGCTGGCCGATCGGGTCCTCGCCCGGCCAACGTGACTGTGCAAGCGAGCGGCTGATCACGGCGACGTGCGCGGCGTTCGGCGCATCCCGCTCGTCGAACAGCCGGCCGCGCAGCAGCGGAATGCCCATCGCGCCGAAGTACCCGTCGCTCGCGATGCGGAACTCGGCGTAGCCGGTGCGCTCCGGATTCTTCATGAGTGCGAGCAGGCGCTGGAGCTGCTCCGGATGCTGCTGAAGCTCCTCGAAGCTGCGGGCGGTGCCAACCTCGTCCGGCGTCTGCAGGACGGTGAACATCCCGTTCGCACCGCCACCGGGCAGCGGAAAAGCACTCACACCGCCAGCCGCCTCGACGCCGGGCAGGCCGCGCAGGCGATCCAGCAGCTCGGCGTGGAACTGTCCGACGCGCGCGGCGGCCGCCTCACCCTCTGCGACAGGCAGCCAGAGGTCCATGACCACGGCTGAAGCATCGCTGCGGTAACCCGGATCGACGCTCTGCAGGCGGACGAAGCTCTGGCCGAGCAGCGCGGCGCCGACGAGCAGCAC
>CAZBGV010000127.1:0-7639 GCA_964491485.1 uncultured Woeseiaceae bacterium
CTGCCCGCGGCGGCCCGGCCGCTCGCACGCCTCCCCGACAAGGCCACCACCGCCGGTCAGGAGCCCGCCGTGCGGGCGACCCCACGATCGGAGCCGGGCTCAAGGAGGCGGGCGCGGCCTGCAACGGCAGGCCGCGCGGCCGGCACTCCCGCCGTCAGTCCTCGAGCTCGACCTCGTCGGCCAGGAAGACGCCGCCGGCCAGCGTCCCGTCGGCCTCCACCAGGTGACCCTCTGCCTGGGCGAAGAACGTCGCCGCGTCGATGGGGGCGTCGTCCAGGCCCCGGAACTGCGTGCCGCCATCGGTGTGCACCGTGACCCCGAGGATGACGAGATCCGGTTGCGCAATCGAATCCACGAACCCGCGGAGCTCCACCTCGTCCTCGGGATCCTCGCGTTCGAGCAGCGTGGCGACCACGCCGTCGGCATTTTCGAATGCGCGTACTTCGACGTAATCCCCGACCGCGAGGCTGGCCAGCGTGAAGGGTTCGACGTCCGCGTCGCTCTTGTCCTCCATCCGGGTGCTCGCGGTCACGTGCACCTCGATCCCGAGTACCGTCAGGCGATCGGAGCCCACGCTGTCCACCGTCGCCGTGATGCGAATGAAGCCGGCCTGCTTGAGCTCCACCTCGTCCGCGACGATCACGCCGTCCCCGCTCAGCTCGCCCTCGACCTCTACCTTGCGGTTCAGCGCGAGATCCGCGCTCGTGCCGTCCTCGAACACGGTCTGCGCGTTCGTCGTCACCGGAACGCCTTCGACGTCGAAATCGGAGGCCGACGCGAAGCGCGTGATGAAGCCCTCGATCTCCACACGGTCTCCGGCGTCGCCCGGCAAAGCGTCGTCTTCGAGCTCGACCCGAGTTGCGAGCAGCTCGCCGTCGCCGCCGAGGGTCCGGCCCTTGACCTCGACGAGCTGGCCGTTCTCCGGCCCGCCACCGGGGAAGTCGTCGTCGATCATGGCCTGGCTGTAGTCGACCACGAGTCCGCCGATCGAGAACGTGAACGCGGCGGCATCGAGATTGCTCACCGTGCCGGTGACCTCGAACTCCTCGCCCGCCGCCTTCGGCTCGATGCGGGTCGCGCCGATGCTGCCGTCCGCCAGCACGTAGCCGGCCACTTCCACGATATCGCCGACGGCGAGCCCTTCCAGCGAGGCCGGGCTGATGCGGTCGTCGAACGACGTATCGGCATCGACGCGCACGAGCTGGCCGAGCACCACCAGCGTGCCCGCGGCGAGGTCGATCTCCGAGATCGGTCCCTCGACGGCGTCATCGAAGGTCACGCTGCTTGCCGTGCCCGTCGTGCCGTCTGCGCTGAGCGTGCCCTTGACGACCACGATATCGCCGACTGCGAGATCCGCCTGCGTGGCGGAGGCGCCGTCGACCACGATGCTCGCGTCGTTCACGTCGAAGTGCACGCCGTTGACGATGATGCTGCCGAAGCCCGTGATCGTGCCGCGGGACACGATGCCGGTGGCGACCGGCTCGGGCGAGCCGCCCGCGTCGATGCCCGCGACGGTCTCGCTGCCGCCGCCGCAGGCCGTCACAAACGCGCAGGCGATGGCTGCGCCGATACATACGCGTCTCATGTGGGTGTCCTCTCGCTCGCAGTGTCCTGAATCCAGTAGGCGCCGAGTCCGAGCCGCACGGCCGGGCCGTCGTCTTCCTCGTCCTGCTCGTGTTCCGAGAGCCAGGCGTCGACCCGCTCCAGGAACGCCTGCGCTTCGGCCTCGACGAAGGCCCGGAACGCGGGCAAGGCGCGCGCCGGCATGCGCGTGTTCGTCGCACGCCGCTCGAAACGCGCAGGCTCGCCGGCTCGCCGGTGCAGGTTGTGCGCGACGGTGTTGCCGAGATCCGCGAGCACGCTGCCGGAGCGCAGGATCTGCTCGGGGTCCATTGCGACCGGCATGTAGTAACGCGTGCGCGCAATCAGGCGCCCGTCCGCCTGCTCTTCGAGCGCGCCGACGTGGCGCAGCTCTTTCAGGAGGGTGCTCGCGGGCACGTCCGGCGCATAACGCGCGCACAGGCGCTCGAACGACGCGCCTTTGCCCTCGAGCGGCAGCGCGCGCGGCACGCCGCCCTCCGAAAACGCCTCGTCCTGGTACCAGCCGGAGAGCACGCGGGTAGCGTGGTTCATGCGCCCGAACGTCTCGGGCTCACCATCCGTCGCACTGTTGCGCAGCCGGCTCACCTCGCGTCGGGTGAGCCCGGTGAGGATCGCGACGCGGGATACGTTGGTCGGGCGGCCGCGAATGCCGAAGCTCTCCGTCGCGACCTCGACGTAGGTTGCCTTCGCGACGGCCGCGAGCTCCTTCCAGTTGATGCCGTCCCGCAGAAGGACGCGGGCCACGGGCCGGAACAGAAGGCGGAAGGCGGTCAAGGCATTCGTGTGGGTGGTGCTGGTGCTTGTGTCCATATTTGAGAGAAAATATCTCAATGACGGCCCCAGGTCAACGGGCCCCGGCCGACGGCGCACCGGGACGCGCGCGGAACAGGCGACGTCTGCCCGTGGTCACGACTCCCCAAAGCGGCTTGACACCCCACCGGTCGAGGCCTACCGTGGCTTCGCGGAACGCATTCCGGGCCAGAACAGGCAAGAACAACCGGAGCCCGTCCGCTTCCACTACATCCAGACACGCAGGGATCGCGCCCGAACGCCCGGCTGCACGCCGCCCGGGCTCCGCGAGACGCACGCTGCTGCGCCTGGAGCAGACGCCCCGGCGAACGGGCAGAAACCACGAAAAGACAGCACCCGAGAAGAAGGAACGAGAACGCCGGCAACGATTCGAGCAACAACGACAACCACTGCATAAGGGGGTAAACCATGCGCCTGAAGATACCCATGACGGGTGTCGCGATGCTGTTCGCGGCCCTGTTCTTCCAGTCCGCCCTTGCCACCACCGTGCTCCAGATGACGCTGGAGGACCTCGCCTCGCGCGCCGATCGCGTCTTCCGCGGGAGTGTCGTTTCGATCGAGCCCGGCACCGTTTCGGTCGGCGGCGGCGAGCTGCCCACGGTCACCTACGAGCTCACGGTCGAGGAGGAATTCAAGGGCCTGTTCCCGTCGGCGGGCGAGAAGAAGGTCGTTCGCGTGACGATGCTCGGAAACCTGAAGCAGGGGGGCGACATCGTGAACGGCAAGCGGCGGTTGTCCGCGCTGCCGGAGCTGCCCGAGCTGCGGGTGGGCGGGGAGTACGTGCTCTTCACGACGAAGCCGAGCCGCGTGGGCCTGTCCACGACGGTCGGCCTCGGCCAGGGCGCCTTCAAGATCTTCCTGTCTCCCGAAGGCGACGAGCTCGCCGCGAACGAGCTCGACAATGCCGGCCTGTTCAACGGTCCGGTCGGCTACAACCAGCTGGCGCGCGCTATCCGCGGCGCGCTCGGCAGCTAAGGGGGGCGTCGCGATGAAAAAGAACACACGCCATCTGCTCGCGGCCCTCGTCGTGCCGGCCGCGCTGTGCGTCGCCGGCGCCGCCTTCGCTGCGGGCCCGCTCGCCGTCTGTGACAGCGGCCGCCCGTTCCTCTGGCCGGCCGGCGGCACGAACATCCCGTTCAATCCGGACCAGGGCCGGCTCGGGCCGCTCGACAACGCTGAGGCCGTCGCCCAGGTCCAGGCGTCGTTCGACGTGTGGGCGGCGGTGCCGACCGCGACCGTGACCTACGCCAACGCCGGGCAGCTGCCCGTCGACGTCGACATCACGAATTTCGGTCCGTTCCTGGAACCGGCCGCGCCCGACGGTTTGTCCGCGATCGTCTTCGACGACACGGGTGAGATCTTCGAGCTCTTGTTCGGCCCGGATTCGGGCGTGCTCGGCTTCGCCGGTCCCGAGTGGGGCGACCTGACGACCTGCGAGATCATCGAAGGCGTGTCGTTCCTGAACGGGCCCGCGTTCGACGACAGCACGGCGGCCACCGACGTCATGGTGCACGAATTCGGCCACTACACGAACCTCGCGCACACGCTCGTGAACGGCCAGCAGTTCATCGGCGCCGGCGACACCACCGGGCCGGAGCCGGACGATCCGTTCCTGCCCCCCGACCCGTTCGCGCTCGACTACATCGAGACGATGTACCCGTTCTATTACGGACCGGGCATCGGCACGCAGACCCTCGAGCGCGACGACATCGCATCGGTATCCGCGCTCTATCCCGAGGCGAGCTTCGCGGTCACTACGGCCAACATCAGCGGCACCATCTTCGCTGCGAACGAGACGACGCGCCTCACCGGCGTCAACGTCATTGCCCGCAACGAAGCCGATCCGTTCGAGGACGCCGTGTCCGCGATCTCGAGCGATTATTCGTTCGATTTCTCGCAGGCCGATCCGCGCACCGGCACCTACACGCTGTTCGGCCTCACGCCGGGCGCAAGCTACCGGGTCTACGTCGACACCATCCTGGCGGGCGGCTTCAGCGTGCCGCCGCTGGTGCCGCTGCCCGGCCCCGAGGAGTACCACAACGGCCCCGGTGAGTCGAACAACACCGATCTCGCCGATCCGCCGCTCGCGTTCGTGCACGTGCAGCCGCCGGCGACCGGGGTGGACGTGATCTTCAACGCGCCGCGGCCCGGCGATCCGCTCGCCATCGGCGACGACGACAATGTCGAGCTGTCGATGCCGTTCTCGTTCGAGATCTGCGGACAGAGCTTCGATTCGGTGTTCGTCAACTCGAACGGCAGCCTGACGTTCGGGGCGCCGGACAACGGCTTCTCCGAGAGCGTCGGTGTGTTCCTTGCGGGTCCGCCGCGCATCGCCGGCCTGTGGGACGACCTGAATCCCACCGCCGGCGGCGCGATCACGTTCGAGCAGGACAAGAACCGCTTTGCAGTGGTTTTCGAGGGCGTTCCGGAGTACCCGAATACCGGCGCCAACAGCTTCACGGTGGAGCTCAAGCGTTCCGCGAACCATATCGACATCGCCTACGGCGACGTGTCGGCGGCCGACGCGCTGGCCGGCGTGTCCTGCGGCGGCGCGGTCACCTCCGGGTTCGAAACGGCCACCGATCTCGGCGCAAACAAAGGACGCATCAACCTGCACAGCCAGCCCGCAATGTTCGAGCTGTTCACGGCTGCCAGCCCGGCCGACCTCGCGAACCGTGCCGTGCGCTTCACCGGCACCACGAATTACGAGGACAACTGGGCGGAGCCGAACGACTCGCTCGCGCAGGCGCGTGCCGTCGAGCTGCCGTTCGACAGCATCTCCGTGGGGCGCTTCACCGAAATCGAGCCCACCGGCGCTGACGTCGACTTCTATCGCCTGCACGCGAGAGGCGGCGAATCGCTGGTGCTCGAGGTGGTGTCGGGTCAGCTCGATACGCTGCTCGGCCTGTTCGATTCGTCCGGCAACCTGGTGGCCGTGGACGACGACGGCGGCGCCGGGCTGCTGTCGCGGATCGTCTTCCCGGTGCCGGGGGACGATGACTACTACCTGGCGGTCACCACCTACCCGGACACCGGTTTCACCGGCCAGGGCGGCAGCGGCGGGCGCTACGTGCTCGACCTGTCCTCCATCGAGGGCACCTTGCTGGCAATGGGCGACGATTCATCGGTCGAGGTGCCGCTCCCTTTCTCGTTCCCCTTCCAGGGCGCGAGCTACGCCAGCGTGTTCGTCAACTCGAACGGCAACCTCACGTTCGGCACGGGGAGCTCGGACTTCTCCGAAAGCGTAAGCGAGCTGCTCTCCGGTCCGCCGCGGATCGCCCCCCTGTGGGACGACCTGTCGCCGAACGCGGGCGGCCTGGTGCTCGTCAACTCGCAGCCTTCGTTCGTCACGGTGACGTTCGACGGCGTGCCGCAGTTCCTCGGCACGGACGACAACACGTTCTCGGTGACGCTGTGGGATGACGGCGCGATCGAGATCGGCTACGAAAGCGTCGGCTCGGCGGACAACGTCGTCGGTATCTCGGAGGGCGGCGGCGCCGCCGACCCCGGGCCGAGCGATCTGTCCACGTCACCGACCTGGCCGGCCACGGGCACGAGCTACGAGCTGTTCGACTTCCTGTCGCCGAACGATCTCGAAGGCTCGACGCTGGTATTCGACGACCCATAGCTCGCCGCGCGGTACCGCGCGCGAGAACCCGGCGGCGGGCTTCGGCCCGCCGCTTTTTTTTCGGGGTGGCCGCGAGCCTCCCGGCCCGCCGGCGGTGGCATGAGTCTTGCTCCGCTTGCCTCGTCGAGCTTCTTTGACGCGAGGGACTGCTCATGGCCAGCGGACTGCGGCTTTTGTTGTCGTCGGGCCTCGGCGCGGCGGCGATGTACTACTTCGATCCGGACCGCGGCCGCTACCGCCGGGCGCTGGTCCGGGACCAGCTGGTGCACGCGAAGCACAAGACGAACCACGGTGCCAGCGTGGTGGCGCGCGATTCGCGCAACCGCGCGCGCGGGCTTGCGGCGCGCATGCGTTCGCTGCTCGACCGCGGCCAGCCGGACGACGCGCTGCTCACCGAGCGGGTGCGCGCGTGCCTCGGCCGCGCGGTCTCGCATCCGCGCGCCATCCACGTGCAGTCCGAGGGCGGCGTGATCACGCTGACGGGCCCCGTGCTCGCCGCGGAAGTCCCGCTCCTGATCGACTGCGTGCTCGGCGTACCGGGCGTGCGCGACGTGAGAAACCAGCTCGACATGCACGCAGAACCCGGCAGGATTCCAGCGCTTCAGGGTGGAACGCCCCGGCATCCGGGCGCCGGCCGCCTCTTCAGGCAGGAGAACTGGTCGCCGACCGAGCGCGCCGCAGGCGGGCTCCTGGGAGCCCTCGCCGCGATCTGGGGTTTCGGCCGGGATTCGTTCGGCGGGACGCTCGTCGGCACCGCCGGCGTGCTGCTCATGGGGCGTGCCGCCACCAACCTGCCGATGCGCCGTCTCATCGGCATCGGCGAGGCGCATGCCGTGGACGTGCAGAAGAGCATCCGCATCCATGCCCCGGTCGAAAAGGTGTACGGGCTGTGGGACGACTTTGCGAACTTCCCGATGTTCATGCGCCACGTGCGCAACGTGCAGCGCATCCGCACGGAGGGCGGCGCGGACGACAAGGAGCGCTGGCGCTGGACGGTGACCGGGCCGACCGGCACCGAGCTCGAGTTCGATTCGGTCGTGACCGCGCGCGAGGAGAACGCGCTGATCGCGTGGGAGACGGAAGGCGATGCCCTGATTCACCACTCGGGCCAGGTCCGGTTCATGGACGGCGGCGACGGGAGCACGATCGTGGACGTGAAGATGACTTACAACCCCGTCGCGGGCGCCGTGGGGCACGTCATCGCGAAGGTCATCGGCACGGACCCGAAATCGCAGATGGATGACGACCTGCTCCGGATGAAGTCGTTCCTCGAGACCGGCAAGCTGCCGCGCGACGCCGCCGCGCCGGCGAAGGAGATGCCGGAAGCGCTGCGCCGGCGCGTCGAGGAGCCGGCCGCGGCAGCCGCCGCGACAGCCACGCCGGGCGGCAACGGCGCCGGACAGGAGTACCCGCACGTGGAATCCCCGGAGCCGCCGCCTCCCCCGCTCCCGGGCTAGTGCACGATTTACACTCGCGCTTGCAATTCCTGCAACCCGCCGCACCCGCCCCGCCCGCGCGGGCAACCCGATTCTGCGGACGCGCCTCCGTAGGAGCCCGCCATGCGGGCGACCCGAACGTGTCGGTCGCCCGCATGGCGGG
>CAZBGV010000127.1:7739-9769 GCA_964491485.1 uncultured Woeseiaceae bacterium
CCGTAGGAGCCCGCCATGCGGGCGACCCGAACGTGTCGGTCGCCCGCATGGCGGGTTCCTACGGGGCGAGCTCCAGCACTTCCACCGGTGCGCCGACTTCCAGCTCGCCTTCGCCCAGCGGAATCACGTTCTGCCCGAAGAGGATTCCGCCGGCCCCGCGCCGATAGCGCGCGAGCGTGCGCAAGGGTTCGTTGCCCGGCTGGAACGCCGCGGTCGCCGGGTCGATGGTGACCACGGCGCAGCGGCCGCAGGCTTCCGCGACGACGAGCTCCAGCGTGCCGATGCGGATGCGCTTCCAGCGGTCCTCCGCGAACGGCTCGCTCCCGGAAATCACCAGGTTGGGGCGGAACTGCGCCATGACCTGCCGGCGTGGCATGCGCGTGTTGAGGTCGTCGAGCGAAGCCTGGGAGATGAGCAGCATCGGATAGCCGTCCGCGAAGCTCAGGCGCTTCCCCGTCTTGCCGGCGAGGCGCCGCGAGCGGCGCCCGACCCACAGCAA
Organism: uncultured Woeseiaceae bacterium; assembly: GCA_964491485.1. Lineage (GTDB taxonomy): Bacteria > Pseudomonadota > Gammaproteobacteria > Steroidobacterales > Woeseiaceae > IDS-8. The sequence continues at coordinate 8,239 of CAZBGV010000127.1, forward strand.
TTTCACGGGATCGCCGATCGCCGCGCTGAACCACTCGTCGAGGGCTCGTGTCGTCGTCAGCGCCTCGAACTCGTCGCGCCAGACGGCCGTGGCGATGGGTTCCGCGGCGAACTCGTTTTCGTGTGCTTCGATGTCCGGGAGCTCGGGATGCGTGAGCCGCAGTCCCCCGTCGATCGGCTCGGCCGCGATCCGCAGCAGCGCCGGGTAGCGTCGTGCGGTGAGGAAGGTGCCGTCCGGCTTCGCGACCATGTAGCGGCGGTCGGCTTCCAAGCCCTCTTCCCCGACCTGCACGCGTTGCAGCGCCTGGCCGGCGGTGGATTTGACCGGGTACCGGAACAGGCCGGCGACGGCGGGTGAGGACAGCGGCGATGTCATGGCAGTCGAAAGGCGACCCGGGCGCGCGATGATAACACCTGCACATCACGCTGCAGGAGCGCGCATCGCGCGCGAACCTGCTCCCCGGCCATAGTGTGGGGTGGAACCGATTTTTTGCCGTCGGCAAAGAATCGGTTCGACCCCATCGGGACGGCTTCGATGGATCAGCCGGAGGTGGCGCGGGCGGCCGGCTGGTAGCTCCCCACCTCGGCGCGGAACGGGATCGCGACACGATTCCAGCCGTTGATCGCGATGACGGCGAGCGTCAGGCTGACGAGCTCTTCTTCGGTGAAGTGCTCGCGCATGGACTCGAAGAGCGCATCGGACACGTGCGTCTGGTGGATCAGCGTGAGCGCCTCGGTCCATTCGAGCGCGGCGCGCTCGCGCGGCGTGTAGAACGGCGCCTCGCGCCAGGCATTCAGCACGTACAGGCGCTGCTCGGTCTCGCCGGCGGCGCGCGCGTCCTTGCTGTGCATGTCCAGGCAATAGGCGCATCCGTTGATCTGCGACGCACGCATCTTCACGAGCTCGAGCAGGCTGTGCTCGAGGCCGGATTCGTTCACAAAGCGTTGCAGCCCATACAAAGCCTGCACGGCCTTCGGAGATACTTTTTGCAGGTCGATCCTTGTCTTCACGATTCCTCCAGTGTCTTGCAAGAAAATGAGCCGCCGGGACGATTCGGCCACGCGGCTCAGAAGCCGCGCACGCGGCGCAGCTTGTCCGGGTTCATGACAGTATAGACGTCGAGAATCCTCTGCCCGTCGGTATTGATCGCCATCACCGAGAAAGACCTGCAGCGACGGAGACAGCGCATGGGTGTCTCCATCACGCCGGACATGCCCCGGGGACGATTCGCGGGAGGATCTCGTGACGGACGCTGCGATGCCGGGCTCGTGTTCTCCGAGAGGTTCCCGTAGGAGCCCGCCATGCGGGCGACCGGACCCTCGCCGGTTCCGCCGTTGCCCGCCATGCGGGCGACCCGCCACGTCGATCCTGCCCCGGAAAACCCGCGTGCCCACGCGACAGTGACCGGGGCACCCGGGGATAATCCCCGCTTCCTGCCTGCCCATGCGCGCGGGGTGACTCCCATGCCCAAGAACCGACTCGAAGCGTTCTCCGACGGCGTGCTCGCCATCATCATCACCATCATGGTGCT
>CAZBGV010000128.1:0-9760 GCA_964491485.1 uncultured Woeseiaceae bacterium
CCCCGCCCGTAGGAGCCCGCCATGCGGGCGAGCGCCCGTCGACTCGCCCCCGCCCCCGAATGCCTGGCAGCAAGCGTCCGACGGCTCACTCCGATGTCTCGAGATCCCCCTCGTCGAGCTCGTGGCCCCAGTCGCGCTTGGCGCGCAAGTACGTGCGGTTCGTATCGGTCACGCCGATCACGTGCTTCACCGGCGTGATGTGGCGCACGCCGAAATTCCGCAGGTCGGCGACCTTCTTCGGGTTGTTCGTGAGCAGCCGGAACGCGCGGTCGTGCAGGAAGAACTTCAGGAGCGCCGCCGCATCGCTGAAGTCGCGCGAATCGTCCGGCAAGCCGAGCGAGCGGTTCGCCTGGTACGTGTTCTCGCCTGCGTCCTGCAGCAGGTAGGTCGCGGCTTTCGCCCACAAGCCGATGCCGCGCCCCTCGTGCCCTGCCATGTAGACCAGCATTCCCCCCTGCGGCTCGTCGGCGATGCGCTCGAGCGCGGCGACGAACTGCGGACCGCACTCGCAGCGCCCCGACCCGAACACGTCCCCGGTGAGGCAGCTCGAGTGCACGCGCACCAGCGGCAGGGTCCAGCGTGCGGGATCCCCGAGCACCAGCACGCTGTTCACCGCCATCGAAGACGCGAGCAGCGCAAACGACTGCTGCCCGTCGCGCTCCCTGAGCTGCTCGGCGAGCTCTTCCACCTTCGAGAGCTCGGTGTGCCGCACGGCGGCGTACCACTCCACCCGGAACCGGCGGCGGTTGCGGATCAGGGGCAGCGGGATCGGGCCGAGCACGGAAAGCGCTTTTTCTCCGGGGGCGGGCGGCCGTTCGGCGTCGATCTCGACGCCGTTGGCATCGATGCGCCGGAGCTTGCCCTGCTCGATCAGGCGGCGCCTGATCGTGGGGTCGAGGTAGGTAAACATGGCGCGCAGCCTATCACTTTAGCGTGCTTCCGGAGCAGCCAGGTGGCCGCGGGGCGTGTGCTATAGTCGAAGCGACGTCATGGAGCGCATTGCCCGTATCCTGTCGGTCGTCACCCCGGCGGCCGATGCCCAGCCGGCACTCGATCGCGCCGCCGCCATCGCGCGCGTGACCGGCGCCGCGCTCGAGCTCCTCATCGTCGACTACAACGAATACCTGGACGAGGTGCACGCGCGCCCCTTTCCTTCGCTGGAGGAGGCGCGACGGGAGCTGGCCGCGGCCCACGAACGGCATCTCGAGACGCTGGCAGCGCCGCTCCGCGCCTCGGGCCTCGACGTCACGACCACGTTGCTCCGCCATCACCCGGTGTATCGCGGCATCGTGCGGCATGCCGCCGCGACCGATGCCGATCTCGTGTTCAAGGACACGGAACGGCAGTCGGCGCTTGCGCGCGCGCTGTTCAGCAACACCGACTGGAACCTGATCCGCAGCTGCGCGTCCCCGCTGTGGCTCGTGAAGCCGGGGCCGTGGCCGGAGCATCCCGTGCTCCTCGCCGCGGTCGATCCGCTGAACCAGCACGATAAGCCCGCGGCGCTCGACGACGAGATCCTCTCGATCGCGACCTTGATCGCCCGGGCCGCCGACGGGGAGGTGCACGCCTTCCACGCCTACGATCCGCGGCTCGCCGTCGCCGGCGGCATGGGGAATGCCTACATTCCCGTGCTGCCGTTCGACGAGATCGAGGCGCAGATGCGCGAGCAGCACGGCGAGCGCTTCGCGGAGCTCGTCTCGTTTCACGAGATCCCCACGGAGCGGGCCCACCTGGTCTCCGGTGCGGCGCACGAGGAATTGCCGAGGCTCGCGGCCGAGCTCGACGCGTCGCTGGTAGTGATGGGCGCGGTCGCCCGCAACCGGCTGGAGCGCCTGTTCATCGGGTCCACCGCGGAACGCACGCTGGAGCACCTGCCCTGCGACCTCTTGATCGTCAAGCCGCCCTGGTTCGATTCGTCGTACGAGCAGGCCTGAGCTTCGCGGGACCCTGCGCGCTCGAGCGGCCGGACGCGGCCGTCAGCCCTGCCAGGCGCTGTAGAGCATGCGCACCGAAACGATGAGCAGGAAGATGCCGAAGAGCAGGCTCAGGCGCCGCTTCGGCAGGCCGTGCGCGATCGCCGCTCCCAGGGGCGCCGTGAGGAAGGTGGCCGGCGCGATGCAGGCGAAGCCGATCAGGTTCACGTAACCGATGCTGCCGGGCGGCAGCCGCGGATCGCCGATGCCCGTGATCATGAACCCGATCGTGCCCGGCAGGCTGATGACGAGGCCGAACAGCGCCGCCGTGCCGACGGCGCGGTGAATCGGCTCGTTGAACAACGTCAGCACCATGACGCTGAACGTGCCGCCGCCGATGCCCATCATGGACGACAGCGCGCCGATGCCCGCCGGGATCGCCGGCATGAGCGGCCCGCGCGGGACACCGGACGAGAGCACCCTGCCTTGCACCGGCAGCATCATCTGCACCGCGATGGCGAGCGCCACGACGCCGAAGAGCGCCGACAGGACGTCGCTGTGCACGCCGGATGCGATGAGCGTGCCGGCCAGCGAGCCGGCCAGCACGAACACCGCCCAGCGCCGGACCAGCGGCAGGTCCACGGACTGCCGGCGGTGGTGGGCGTGCGCCGAGGCGATCGAGGTCGGAACGATGGTCGCGAGCGAGGTCCCGACCGCGATGTGCATGCGGATCGCGGCGTCCACTCCGAGGTGACCGAGCACAGCTTCCATGACCGGCACGATCACGATGCCGCCGCCGACCCCCAGCAGCCCCGCGAGGACGCCGCCGACGGCGCCGGTCGCGAGCATGGCCGCCGCGAGCAGGAGCCAGCTGCCGGGTTCCGAAGTCATCCGGGCGGACGGGTAAAGCGGATGTGCGCGAGGCGGGGCGGGACGCGCTCCTCACCCGCTGCGATGCGGCAGGTCACCGGCAGAGGATGCCGGCATGAAACCGCAGGTGGTCTTCCATGAAGGTCGAGATGAAGTAATAGCCATGATCGTAGCGCTCGTGCCGGCGCAGCCTGAGCTCGATGCCCTGGTCCCGGCAAGCGGCTTCCAGCGCCTGCGGGTGCAGCTGCTCACCCAGGTACTGGTCCGACAGGCCCTGGTCGACCAGGATCGGATGGCGCGGCTTCGACACCGCGCCCGACCTCACGAGCTCGGTCGCGTCGTACTCGCGCCAGCGGCTCTTGTCGCGCCCGAGATAATTCGTGAACGCCTTCTGCCCCCACGGGCAATTGACGGGATTGCTGATCGGCGCGAACGCCGAGATGCTGCGATAAGTCCCGGGATTCCTGAGGCCCAGGGTGAGCGCGCCGTGCCCGCCCATGGAATGCCCGAAAATACCCTGGCACGACGGGTCGCCCGGAAACTCCGAGAACAGGATGCCGGGGAGCTCGTCCGCCAGGTAATCGTACATCTGGTAGTGCCGGCTCCACGGCGCCTCGGTCGCGTTCAGGTAGAAGCCGGCGCCCAGCCCGAGATCGTACGCACCGTCCGGGTCGTCGGGGACGTTCTCGCCGCGCGGGCTCGTATCGGGACTGACCAGCATGAGGCCGAGCTCGTCCGCGACGCGCTGAGCCCCGGCCTTGATCATGAACGTCTCCTCGGTGCAGGTGAGGCCCGCGAGCCAGGTGAGCACCGGCACGCGGCCGCTCGTGGCCTGCGACGGCACGAACACCGCAAATCGCATATCGCAATCGTTGACCCGCGAACGGTGCCGGTAGAAGCCGACCTTGCCGCGGTAGCACGCATGCTCGCTCAGGGTTTCCAGCGCCATGCCCTCACTCCTCGAGGCGTTGCAGGACCAAAGTGGCGTTCGTCCCCCCAAAACCGAAGCTGTTCGTCATCACCGTGCGCAAACCGGCACCTTCGATGCACTCCGTCACCAGCGGCAGGCCCTCCACTGCTTCGTCGCGCGCGTCCACGTTGACGGAAGGCGCGATGAAATCGTGCTCGAGCATCAAAAGGCACCAGATCGCCTCCTGCACACCCGTGGCCCCGAGGCTGTGACCGGCGAGCGACTTCGTCGACGAGAAGCGCGGGAATGCATTCCCGAACACTTCCGCGATCGCTTTCAGCTCCTGGATGTCGCCTACCGGCGTGCTCGTGCCGTGGGTGTTGACGTAATCGACCGGCCCGTCGACGGTCTCGCAGGCGAGCCGCATGCAGCGGACGGCGCCGTCGCCCGACGGTGCCACCATGTCGTGGCCGTCGGAGGTGGCGCCGTAGCCCACGATCTCGGCGTAGATCTTCGCGCCGCGCGCGCGCGCATGCGCGAGCTCCTCGACGACCACCATGCCGGCGCCGGACGCGATCACGAACCCGTCGCGCTCGCGGTCGTAAGGACGGGACGCCTTCGTGGGCTGCTCGTTGTACTTCGTGGTCAGCGCACCCATGGCATCGAACATGCCGGCCTGCGTCCAGTCCTCCTCCTCGCCGCCGCCGGCAAAGACGATGTCCTGCTTGCCCATCTGGATCTGCTCCATTGCCGCACCGATGCAATGCGCGCTGGTCGCGCAGGCCGACGTGATGGAGTAGTTGACGCCCTTGATCCGGAACGGGGTTGCGAGGCACGCCGACACCGTGCTGCCCATGGTGCGCGGCACCATGTAGGGGCCGACCTTGCGTACGCCCTTCTCGCGGATGATGTCCGCCGTGGCGACGATGTTCGCGCTGGAAGCGCCGCCCGAGGCCGCGATCAGCCCGGTGCGCGGGTGGGAGATATCCGCTTCTTCGAGCCCTGCGTCTGCAATGGCGTCGTGCATGGCGATATAGGCGTAGGCGGCCGCATCGCCCATGAACCGGCGGGCCTTGCGATCGATGTGCTCGGACACGTCGAGATCGATGCTGCCGCTGACCTGGCTGCGCAGCCCCATCTCGCGGAACTTCTCGTTGAACGTGATTCCGGAACGCCCGCTCTTCAGGGATTCCAGCACCGCATCGACGCGGTTCCCGAGGCACGAAACCACGCCGAGCCCGGTGATGACGACGCGCCTGCCGTTTGCTTGCATGCTCTAGAGTCCTGTCCGGAAAATAGGTTGGATGAGTCGCGCGCGGATGTCTGACACTAGAAGCCTTCGGTGGAGGTGAACAGGCCGACGCGCAGGTCCTCGGCGGTGTAGATCGGGCGCCCGTCCACCGCGACCGCGCCGTCGGCGATCGCGAGCGTGAGCTTGCGCGTGATGAGGCGCTTCATGTCGAGATTGTATGTGACGAGGCGCGAGGTCGGCAAAATCTGCCCGCTGAACTTGACGTTACCGACGCCGAGCGCGCGCCCTCGGCCCTTGAAGCCGGACCAGACCAGGAAGAAGCCGACCAGCTGCCACAGCGCATCGAGGCCAAGGCAGCCGGGCATGACGGGGTCGTCCTGGAAGTGGCATTTGAAGAACCAGAGATCGGGGTGGATGTCCAGCTCGGCCACGATCTCGCCCTTGCCGTAGCGGCCGCCCTGCGCGGAAATCCGCGTGACCCGGTCGGTCATCAGCATGTCCGGCAGCGGCAGGCGGCCGCTGTCCGGATCGAACAGCTCGCCGCGGGCGCAGGCGATGAGATCGTCACGGTCGTAAGCGCTCTTGCGGCCGGGCGGCGGATGGGCGTTCGCGTCGGGATCGATACTCATCGGGGATCGGCGTCCAGGTGAATGCGAAAGACGTCGCTGCCAATGGTACAGAACAATGCCGCCGCGCGCCCGCGGTGGCGCCGGGCGGCGCCTCAGATTTCGTCATAGTCGAGGACGACGGTGGGCGTCAGCGGCCGCGACTGGCAGGCGAGGACGAAGCCTTTCTCGACTTCCCAGTCCTCGAGCGCGTAATTGCTGGCCATGCGAACCCGCCCTTCGCGCAAGAACGTCCGGCAGGTGGCACACACCCCGCCCTTACAGGAGTACGGCAGCTCGATCCCGTGCTCCGCCGCGGCGTCCACGACGTTCGGATCGTCGGCCGTCATCTCGAAGGTCTTCCGGTGCCCGTCCATGATGACCGTGACCTCCGCGAGGTGCGCCGCCCGTTTCTCCGGCGGCGGCGCTGCCGCCATTCCCGCGCGCTTTCGCGGCGCGCCGTAACGCTCCGTGTGGATGGCCGCCGCGGGCAGGCCCTGCGCTTCCAGCACCCCGCGCACCGTGTCGATCATCGTGTCGGGCCCGCAGATGAACGCGGCGTCCGGCTCGAGCCCCGCGCAGAACGTCGTGTACAGCTCCTGCACCTTGCCGGCATCGAGCCGGCCGCCGAACAGCGGGAACTCCTGTTCCTCGCGGCTGAACACGAAGAAGAGCTGCAGCCGCTCCGGAAAGCGGTTCTTCAGGGCGTACAGCTCGTCGATGAACATCGTCGTGCGCTGGCGGCGGTTGCCGTAGAACAGGATGAAACGGCTGCCCCGTTCCGTCTCGAGCGTCGCACGGACGATGGACAGTATCGGCGTGATACCGCTGCCGGCCGCGAACGCGACACAGGTTCTCGACGCCTGCGGATCGAGCTCTGCGTGGAAGCGACCGAAAGGCGGCATCGCTTCGAGCGTATCGCCGGCCGCAAGCCGCTCGACGTAGCCCGAGAACACGCCGCCGGGCTGCACGCGCACGCCGATCTCGAGCGGCAGCACGCCGGGCGGCGAGCAGATGCTGTACGTGCGGCGCTCGATGCGGCCGTCGATCGTCGCCTGCACCGGAAGATGCTGGCCGGGCAGGAAGCGGAAAGTCTCCTCGAGCTCTTGCGGGACCGCGAGCGCGACGCGTACCGCGTCGGCGGCGGCGCGCTCGATTCGCTCGACTCTCAGCGGGTGGTAGCGGCGCATCGAAAACCGGGGTCCACCACTCGGCAGGAGGCTAGATGCACTTGAACTGCTCGAATGGCTCGCGGCAGGCATTGCAACGCCAGGCCGCCTTGCAGGGCGTCGAACCGAATTCACTGATGCGGGCCGTGTCGGTGGACGCGCAGCGCGGGCAGGCGACCGGCTGGTCGCGCTGGCCGGTCGCGCGCGGCGGGACGATGCCGTATTGCGCGAGCTTGCGCCGCCCGGCTTCGCTCATCCAGTCCGTGGTCCAGGGAGGAGACAGGACGCGCCGCACCATCGGATTCACCCCGCGCTGCGCGAGGGCCTGCTCGACGCGCTCCTCGATCACCTCCGTCGCGGGGCAGCCGGAGTAGGTCGGAGTGATGAGCACCTCCACCGCGTCGCGGTGGACGCGCACGTCGCGTATGACGCCGAGGTCGACGACGCTCAGCACCGGGATCTCGGGATCGGCGACATCCTCCAGCCACTGCAGCACGTCTTCCTTGCGCAGCCAGCGATTCGCCGCTTGCACGACGCTGCTCCCGCTCACCAGCGTGCTCCGGGATAAGCACGCTGCAGAAACTGCATTTCCGCGAGCAGGTAGCCGAGATGCTCGCTGTGACGGCCACGCTTGCCGCCGCCCTGCATCCAGCCGTCCTCCGGACGGCGCAGCCTCGCTTCCTCCAGCACGCCGTCCACCTGCTGCCGCCACGCGGATCGCAGCAGGCTGAGATCCGGGCCGCCGGACTCCTGCTCGAACTCTTCGTCGACGGCATCGGCCGTGAACATTTCGCCCGTGTAAGGCCAGAGCTCGTCGAGTGACTCCTGCATGCGTGCGTGGCTTTCGGCAGTACCGTCGCCCAGGCGAATCACCCATTGCGACGCGTACCGCAGGTGATAGCGGATCTCCTTGACGGCGCGCGCCGCGATCTCCACGAGCGGCTCGTCGCGGCAACGGCAGAGCGTCTCGAGCTGCAGCAAATAGAAGCTGTCGAACAGGAACTGCCGCGCGATGATGTCGCCGAAATGCCCGTTCGGCTGCTCGACGAGCAGCAGGTTCTCGAACTCGTGGCCGTGGCGCAGGAACGCGAAGTCGTCCTCGGTGCGCCCGGCGCCCTCCAGCTCGGCCGCCCGCGAGTAGAACAGGCGCGCCTGGCCGATGTAATCGAGCGCGAAGTTGGCTACGGCGAGCTCCTCCTCGAGCTCGGGCGCGCGCGTCACGTATTCGGAGAGGCGCTGCCCGAGGATGAGGGCGTTGTCGCCCAGCCTCAGCGTGTAGCGCAACGTTGTCTCGACGGCATCCATCGCTTCGTTCCTACAGGTTCTCGACGCCTTCGGGGATGTCGTAGAACGTGGGGTGGCGATAGACCTTGTCCGCGGCCGGGTCGAAGAGAGACTCCGCGTCCGCCGGGTCCGAGGCGACGATCGCGCTCGAACGCACCACCCAGATGCTCACGCCTTCGCTGCGCCGCGTGTAGGCATCGCGCGCGTGGTCGAGCGCCATGCGCTCGTCCGCGGCGTGCACGCTGCCGACGTGGCGGTGGGAAAGCCCGGAGCGGGAGCGGATGAACACTTCCCAGAGCGGCCAGTCCTTCGCGGCCATCGCCCCCCTCCTCACGCCGCCTCGCGCGCGGCCTGCTTCTGCGCCCACGCGCGGGCGGCGTCGCGCACCCAGGCGCCGTCTTCATGGGCGGCGCGGCGGCGCTGCAGGCGCTGGCGATTGCACGGGCCGTTGCCCGCCAGCACGTCCCTGAACTCCTGCCAGTCGATCGGGCCGTGCCGCCAGTGGCCCGCGGCCTCGTCCCAGGCGAGGTCGTCGTCGGGAATCTCGAGCCCGAGGAAGTGCGCCTGCGGAACCGTGACGTCGACGAACTTCTGCCTGAGCTCGTCGTTGGTGAACCGCTTGATCTTCCAGGCCATGGATTGCGCCGAGTGCTGCGAGTCCGCATCGCTCGGCCCGAACATCATGAGCGACGGCCACCACCAGCGGTCGAGCGCATCCTGTGCCATCGCTTTCTGCTCGTCCGTGCCGCGGCACAGCGTCAGCATGATTTCGAAACCCTGGCGCTGGTGGAAGCTCTCTTCCTTGCAGATGCGGACCATGGCACGCGCGTAGGGGCCGTAGGAGCAGCGGCAGAGCGGGATCTGGTTCATGATGGCCGCGCCGTCGACCAGCCAGCCGATGGCGCCGACATCGGCCCAGGTGAGCGTCGGATAGTTGAAAATGCTCGAATACTTGGCCTTGCCGCTCAGCAGGTCGTCGACCATCGCGCCACGCGACCGGCCGAGCGTCTCCGCCGCGCCGTACAGATACAGCCCGTGACCGGCCTCGTCCTGCACCTTGGCCAGCAGGATCGCCTTGCGCCTGAGCGTCGGCGCGCGGGTGAGCCAGTTGCCCTCCGGCTGCATGCCGATGATCTCCGAATGCGCATGCTGGGAGATCTGGCGCAGCAGCGTCCGGCGGTACGCCTCCGGCATCCAGTCCCTTGGCTCGATCTTCTCCTCGGCGTCGATACGCGCCTGGAAGCGCGCCAGCCGCTCCTCCGCTTCCGCGGGGGCGGCGCTGTCCGGTTTCTGATCGAGTCCTTGGGTATACACGGTGACCAACCCCTGCGCCGCGGGAGTGAGCCCTCAATGTGTCACAGTTTTCTGGCGACTTCAACCGCTTCTGTATCACTTTGAAAACCACCCCCGCCACCCCCAAAACCGGCCCGCCACCCACCTGCCGAGCGCCGCCCGGAGAGTCCCGCACGCGGCCGCGAACGATGCACCTGCAACTATCGACGGCGCGTCATCCCCAGGCATCGTTCACCCCCTGCCCCGGGACCGGTGGCTCGGTCTGAGCCGCGCCTCGTTCGGTCGCCCGCATGGCGGGCTCCTACGGGTGGCTGCTCCGGTCGCCCGCATGGCGGGCTCCTACGGGTGGCTGCTCCGGTCGCCCGCATGGCGGGCTCCTACGGGTGGCTGCGTTCCGGTCGCCCGCGTGGCGGGCTCCTACGGGTGGCTGCTCCGGTCGCCCGCGTGGCGGGCTCCTACGGGAG
>CAZBGV010000129.1:0-9647 GCA_964491485.1 uncultured Woeseiaceae bacterium
CTGCAGAAGAACGAGCAGATGCGGCGCGCGTTCATGGCCGACGTGTCGCACGAGCTGCGCACGCCGATCGCCGTGCTGCGCGCCGAGCTCGAAGCGATCGAGGACGGCGTGCGGCCGCTGGACTCGCAGGGCATCAGCGAGCTCAAGCGCAGCGTGGAAATGCTCGCCAAGCTGGTCGACGACCTGCACGAGCTCACGCTTTCCGACGTCGGCGCCCTCACCTACCGCAAGGCCGATCTCGATTTGATGCCGCTGCTGCGCGAGACGCTGCAGAGCTTCGAGGAGCGCCTGGCCGAGCGCCGGATCCTGGTCGATCTCGTCGCGCGCGACGTGCCGGCCCCGGTGCACGCCGACGCGAACCGGCTGCGCCAGCTGTTCGCCAACCTGCTAGAGAACGCGGTGCGCCACGTCGAGGCCGGCGGGCGGCTGCAGGTGACCTGCGCGCCGGATGACGAGGCGGTGCGCATCGCGCTCGAGGACTCGGGGCCGGGCGTCCCGGAGGCCGAGCTGCCCCGCCTGTTCGAGCGTTTCTATCGCGGCTCCGCGGCCGCGGACGGCGGCGCGGGCCTCGGCCTCGCGATCTCCCGCAACATCGTCGAGGCGCACGGCGGCACCATCGAAGCGCGGCCGTCGCCCCTCGGCGGGCTCTCGATCGTGATCCGGCTGCCGCGGGCGGCAGCATGAAAAGCGTGAGCGACGACAGGCGCCCGTTCGTGCTGATCGTCGAGGACGAGCGCCGCCTCGCCAGCGTGCTCGCCGACTACCTCGCGGCGGCCGGCTTCGAGACGGAATGGATCGCGGATGGCCGCGAGGTCGTGCCCGCCGTGCGCCGCCGCGCACCCGATCTCGTGCTGCTCGACCTCATGCTGCCCGGCAAGGATGGCCTCGACGTGTGCCGCGAGCTACGCGGCTTCACCGACGTGCCGATCGTGATGGTGACGGCGCGCGTCGAGGAGGTAGACCGGCTCATCGGCCTCGAGCTCGGCGCCGACGACTACATCTGCAAGCCGTACAGCCCGCGCGAGGTCGTCGCGCGCGTGCGCGCGATCCTGCGGCGCGTGGACCGGCCGGGCACGGCAGTCGACGGGCTCGCCATCGACGAGGCGCGCCATCGCGCGACGTGGAACGGGCGCGACCTCGAGCTCACCGCGGTCGAGTTCCGGCTGCTCAAGGCGCTCGCCGAAACGCCCGGCCGCGTCTGGTCGCGCGCGCAGCTCGTCGATCGCCTCTACACCGATGGCCGCGTCGTCACCGACCGCACCGTGGACAGCCACATCAAGAACCTGCGCCGCAAGCTCGCACAGGCGAGCCCGGACCGCGAGCTCATCCGCTCGATCTACGGCGTGGGCTACACCTTCGAGGGCTGAACGGCGCGACCTGAATTTGACGCGCACGGCTAATGCGCATAACCTGTGCGCACTCGCTCCCGGAGGCTCGCAAATGCAGGCTCAGCACGATTCCAGGCCTTCCAAGAAATCGGTGAATCTGAGCATCAACAGCGCCTTGCTGTCGGAGGCCCGGGAATTGAAGATCAATCTCTCCGCGATCCTGGAAACGGCATTGACTGAGGCAGTCAGGCAAAAACAGCGTGAGGAGTGGCTGGCGAAGAACCGGGCCGCCATCGCGGCTTACAACGAGCGCATCGAAACGGAGGGCGCCTTCAGCGACGGCCTGCGGGGATTCTGATGCCGCAGTTCGCGGTACACCGGAATCCCAACCCGGCAACCCGAACTTCCATTCCGCTGCTACTGGACGTGCAGAACGACCTGCTCGAGGACCTCGGCACACGCGTCGTAATTCCTTTATATCGACTGGCGGCCCTCGACGGCCAAACCATCCAGAGACTGATGCCGAGTCTCGAAATCGACGGCGAGACGTATGTCGCAGTCACCCCCGAGCTTGCCGGCGTTCCCCGCAAATTGCTCGGGGTGAAGATAGCCGACCTGTCCGACCGACGTTACGAGATCGTCGGCGCGCTGGACTTTCTGTTCGCCGGAATCTGAAACGTGCGTTGCGCCCGATCGCAGCAGAACAGGTCGGGCGTTTCCGCGGAAACGCGGATTCCATCCTGGTGGCACGTTTCCGCGGAAACGTGATCCCGCCCCGGTCCGTTCGGCGGGTTTCCGCGGAAGCGCGGCCGGGCTCGTGGCTCAGCCTTTCCGCGGAATGTGCAGCAGCACCGGGAGCCGATCGGCGGCGGCCGAGCGGCTCTGCGGCCCTGCGCGAGGCAGGCCTCGTGCCAGCACCCGGCGTCATTCGCGGCGGTTGACGGCGCGGCCATGGCGCGGAGACCATGCGGGCCAGCCATGCCGACCGGAACAGCGCGGGGGACCTCGAGGAGACGACGTGATCACGATTCAGCTCGCCGCCCGGAAACGCCCACCACTCGCCTGCACGCTGTTCGCCTGCCTCGGGCTCTGCGCGCAGCCGACCCTGGCGCAGCCGCCGTCCGTATCCGTCGGCGAAGGCGCGACGCGGCCGAACGTCATCCCCGAGTACCAGCGGCACGTCTATTTCGATCACGGGCTCTACGGCGACGGCTATTTCTTCGGCCCCGCCGAAGTCATCTGGCCCAGCGAGCTCGAGCGCTCGGACGGCAGGGCACCGGTTTCCGCCGACCGTTACACCTCGCCGCCGAACGCGCTGAAAATCCAGTGGGTCTCGAACACCGGCGGCCTGTGGCGCGTCAACCTGCATCCGCGCACCTACCTGAACCTCGACCGCTTCCTCGTGTTCGAGGGCGACGTGCTGCAGATGCGGCTGTGGGCGGAAGAGGACGTGCCGCTCGAAGCGCTGCCGATCCTCGGGCTGCAGGATGCCGAAGAGATCGTGCACCGCGTGCGGCTGGGGGACTGGATCCAGGGCATCCCGGGCGGCCGCTGGACCACGCTGCGCATCCCGCTCTCCACGTTCGCGATCGAGCTCGGTGACGGGCGCGTGCTGGATCCCACGCGGCCGACGCGCGTTTTCTTCGAGCAGTGGCTGGACGACGGCGAGCCGCACACGCTGTACGTCGACGACATCCGGATCGTCCCGCAGGAAATGCCGGAAGCCGACCCGCCACCAGTGCCGCGCAGGCTTGCCGCACGCGGCTTCGAGCGCCACGTGGAGCTCACCTGGGCCGCACCGGACGAGCCGCCCTTCTATTACCTCGTCGAACGATCGGTCGACGGCGGAGCCTTCGAGCCCGTCGCCGTCGCGCAGCCCGTGTTCAGCCGCCACGCCGACTGGCTCGGCGAACCGGGCGTCAAGGCACGCTACCGCGTGCGCGCCTGCAACCTCGCCGACCGCTGCTCGAAGCCGTCGAACGCCGCGGCCGCCGCGACGCGCCCGATGAGCGACGACGAGCTGCTCACGATGGTGCAGGAAGCCTCGTTCCGCTACTACTGGGACGGCGCGCACCCCGACGCCGGGCTCGCGCTCGAGAACGTGCCCGGCGATCCCAACCTGCTCGCCATGGGCGCCTCCGGGTTCGGCATCATGGCGCTGCTCGTCGGTGCCGAGCGCGGGTTCGAGCCGCGCGCCGCGGTGCGCACGCGGTTCGCACGCATCCTCGACTATCTCGAGCAGGCCGAGACTTACCACGGTGCCTACGCGCACTTCTACGACGCGCGCACGCACAAGCCGTGGATCTTCTTCGGGCCGCTCGACGACGGCGGCGATCTCGTCGAGACCGCGTTCCTGATGCAGGGCCTGCTCGCCGCGCGCCAGTACTTCCGCGACGACGAGGCAATTTATGAGCGGATCACCCGGCTGTGGGAGGCGGTCGAGTGGGATTGGTACCGGCGCGAGCCGGACAGCGACGTGCTCTACTGGCACTGGTCGCCGACCGTCGAATGGCAGCTCGGCCACGCGCTGATCGGCTGGAACGAGACGCTGGCCGCCTACCTGCTCGCGATCGCCTCGCCGGGCCACGGCGTGCCGGCCGAGCTCTGGCATACCGGCTGGGCGGGCACCTCGGAGCGGCACATCGACTACCGCCGCGGCTGGGGACGCACCACGAAAGGCGAGCGCTACGTCAACGGCGAGAGCTTCTACGGCGTCGAGCTGCCGGTGGGCGTCGGCGCCGGCGGGCCGCTCTTCTTCATCCACTATTCGTTCCTCGGCTTCGACCCGCGCGGCAAGCGCGACCGCTACGCAAACTATTTCGAGAACAACAGGCGGATCGCCGAGATCAGCCGCGCCTACAGCGTCCTGAACCCGCTGGGGCACGAGGGCTACGGCGCGAACGCGTGGGGGCTCACGCCGGGCGACGGACCGACGGGCTACGCCGTGCACGAGGCCGCCCCGCGCCTCGACCGCGGCACGCTCTCGCCGACCGGCGCGCTCTCTTCCTTCCCGTACACGCCGGAGGCGTCCATGGCGGCGCTCGTCCACTACTATCGCGACCTCGGCGACCGGCTGTGGGGCGTGTACGGCTTCCACGACGCCATCAACGAGGGAGAGCGATGGGTATCGCCCGTGTTCCTCGGCCTGAACCAGGGGCCGATCGTGGTCATGATCGAGAACCACCGCAGCGGCCTGCCGTGGCAACTGTTCATGGCGAACCCGGAGATCACCGGCGCGCTCGAGCGCATCGGGTTCGTGCCCGACGAGGGCGACGCCGTGTCCGCGGGAAGATGATCGTATGAGCACCAGCAGGCGTGCGCTGGCGATCCTGCTGTTCGGCCTCGCCGCGCAGGCCGGCACCGCGGGCGCGGCCGGCGACACGGCGACGCTCGTCGTCCGCGGCGCGCACGTGTGGACCGGCGACGCGGAACGGCCGTGGGCGGAAGCAGTGGCCAGCCGCGACGAGCGCATCGTCGCCGTGGGGAGCGACGCGGACATCGAGCGCTGGATTGGCGGCGGCACCGAGGTGATCGACGCCGAAGGCGGCATTCTCGTGCCCGGCATGATCGACACGCACATCCACTTCCTGGATGGCGGCGCCGGCCTCGCCTCCGTGCAGCTCCGCGACGCAAAGACGCCTGAGGAGTTCAGCGCGCGTATTGCGGCGTTCGCGAAGACGCTCGAGCGCGGCGAATGGATCCTGAACGGCAACTGGGATCACGAGCAGTGGGGCGGCGAGCTGCCGACGCGCGACTGGATCGATGCGGTGACGCCGGACAACCCGGTGTGGATCAACCGGCTCGACGGCCACATGGCGCTCGCGAATTCCGCCGCGCTCGAGCTGGCCGGGGTCGGCGCGGACACGCCGGAGGTCGAAGGCGGCAAGATCGTGCGCGATGCCGACGGCCGTCCCACCGGCATCCTCAAGGACAACGCGATGAGCCTCGTCGAGGCGGTGGTTCCGCCGCCCACGGAGGCGCGGCTCGATCGTGCGCTCGCCGCGGCCATGCACTACGTGGCCTCGAAAGGCGTCACGTCCGTGCACGACATGGCGAACTGGAAGAGTCTCGAGACGTATCGGCGCGCCCGCGCCAAAGGCGAGCTGATCACCCGCATCTACTCCGTCGTGCCGCTGCCCGACTGGCAGCGGCTGCGCGACGAGGTGCGAGCGCACGGCCGCGGCGACGCCTGGCTGCGCATCGGCGGGCTCAAGGGCTTCATGGACGGCTCGCTCGGCTCGCACACGGCAGCGTTCCTCGAGCCGTTCACCGACGCACCGGAGGATCGCGGCTTCCTCGTCAACGACCTCGACGACATGCGCGCATGGATCGACGCCGCCGACGCAGCCGGGCTCCAGGTCATGGTGCACGCGATCGGCGACCGCGCGATCCGCGCCCTGCTCGACATCTACCGCGACGTGGCCGCGGAGAACGGTCCGCGCGATCGGCGCTTCCGCATCGAGCACGCGCAGCACATCCACCCGGACGATTTGCCGCGCCTCCAAGCGCAGGACGTGATCGCGAGCATGCAGCCGTACCACGCGATCGACGACGGCCGCTGGGCCGACAGGGTGATCGGGCCTGCGCGCGCGAAGACGACCTACGCGTTCCGCTCGCTCATCGAAAGCGGCGCGCACGTCTCGTTCGGCAGCGACTGGTTCGTCGCGCCGCCCGCGCCGCTCGAGGGCATTTACGCGGCCGTCACGCGGCGCACGCTCGACGGCGCGCACCCGGGCGGCTGGGTACCGGAGCAGAAGATCGCGGTCGAGCAGGCACTGCGCGCCTACACGGTCGAGGCCGCCCGCGCGGCTTTCGAAGAAGATGTCAAGGGCGTCCTGAAGCCCGGCTGGCTCGCGGACTTCGTGCTGCTCGAGCGCGACCTCACGCGCATCCCGCCGGAAGAGATCCGCGACGTGCGCGTGCTGAAGACCGTGGTCGGCGGCCGCGTCGTCTACCCCTGAAAAATCCCTGCATACCCGGCTCCCGCAGGCCTGTCGCGCCCGCCGGCAGCGCTGCGGCTGCCCGCCGGTCCGCCCGCCCGAAACCGGGCCTCGCGTGACTCCTTCCACAATTCCTGCCGCGGCCCTTCAGCTCGCGGGCGGCCGGCCGATAACGAGGTGTGGTTACCGATCCCCGGCAGCAGGATTGACGCCGTGAATGAAAGGGTACTCCTGGTCGATGACGAGCCGCTGATCCTGGAGGCCCTGCGCCGTCATCTCGCACGCAAATACACCGTCGCAACGGCAGGCAGCGCCCTCGAGGGGCTGGAGCTCGTGGCAGGCGAAGAGACCTTCGCGGTCGTGATCAGCGACATGCGCATGCCCGGAATGAGCGGCGCGGTCTTCCTCGAGCGCGTGCACGACCTCAGCCCGGACAGCGTGCGCATGATCCTGAGCGGCCATGCGGAGCTCGAATCCGCGATCGCCGCCGTGAATCTCGGCCGCATATTCCGCTTCCTGACGAAGCCGTGCACCAGCGACGAGCTGCTCTCGGCCGTCGAATCCGGTATCGAGCAATACGAGCTCGTCACGTCGCGCAGGGAGCTGCTGGAGAAGACCCTGCACGGCGCCGTGCAGGTGCTCACCGAAATTCTCGGCCTGACCAATCCGGCGGCCCTGCAGCGCGCGAGCCGGATCGCCCGCTACGCGGAGAAGCTGTGCGCCGCGCTGAACGTACCGATGCAATGGCAGCTGCGGATAGCCATCATGGTTTCGCAGATCGGCTGCATCACGCTGCCGGAGGAAATCCTCGCCAGCCTGCACGCCGGACAAGCCTTGTCCGCGGAGGCGGAGGCGATCTACCGGTCACACCCCGAGCTTGCCGCAAAGCTGCTCGGCGAAATCCCGCGGCTCGAGACCGTCGCCGAGATCGTTGCGCGCCAGCTGAATGCTCCGGATTTCGCGGCGCAGCCCGACGACCTCGGCGCGTGGAACACGGCCGACTTCGGCGCCGCGATCCTGAAGCTGTGCTCCGATCTCGACACGAGCCTCGTCACCGGCGTGCCGCGCGAGCGGGCGGTGCGCTCGCTGCTCAATGCCCACCCGGACATGCCTGCGAGCCTGGTCGCTGGGCTGCAAAAGCTCGAAGTGAACCGCATGGAGCCGGGGACGGCCATGCTGCACGTGACCCAGCTGCGGGTCGGCATGATCGTCGACGAGGACGTGCTCAGCAGGGACGGCATGCTGCTGCTCTCGAAAGGCCAGGAGGTCACGCGATCCATCCTGCTGAGGCTGCAGGTGATCGCGAACGGCACCGGCGTCGTGCAGCCGTTCCGGGTGGTGCTGGGCTGAGCTTCCCGATCGCGCGGACGGTCAGGCCGACTCCGCCGGCGCCGGAGCGGCCGGCGTGCGCCACGTGAACAGCCGCATCGGCGGCACGTTGCGCAGGACGAACTCCACCTCGGGCGAGCCCATCAGCGGCCGCGCGTATTCGGCGACGCGCTTGTTGAACTGGTAGGCTACGAAGCGGCCGCCCGGCGCGAGCACCGCGTGAATCTCCGCGGCGATCCGGCCGGCCAGCGCCTGCGGCAGCGTGGAGAACGGAATGCCCGAGATCACGGCGTCGGCCGAGGCACAGCCGACGCGGCGCAGCTCCGTGGCGATGCTGCTCGCGCAACCGTGCACCACCTCGAGCCGCGGATCGTCGATCGCCTGCAGCGTCGGGATGAACGCGCGCGTGCGCTCGATGACGATGAGCCGCGAAGAGGCAGGGAGCGCGTCCAGCAGCGCGCGCGTCATGCAGCCCGTCCCGGCGCCGAGCTCCACCACTACTGCGGCGTGCTCGGGATCGAGCGCGCGCACCGCGCGCCGGACGGCGACCGGTGAGCTCGGGATCACGGATGCGACCACGCGCGGCGACTTCAGGAAAGCCTGGAAGAATGTCCAGTTCTGGTTGAGCGATATGGCCACGGGTCGGCGGACCGTTCTGGAGGTCCGCCCATTTTGCCGCGCCGCGGGCGCGCTGTCTCGAATTAGTAGCGGCACCTCGACCGGGGCCGGACGCGCCGGCGCGGACGGCATGCAATTCCACCGGCGACCCGGCAATATACGCGGGCACGAGCCCGCAACCGTGAGGTGCCGCAGATGGAGACGATCGACGCACAAGGGTGCCGCGCGCGGCCCGGGCCGACGGGCGGTCGCTGGTGAGGGCCGCGGCGGAAAGGCCGATTCGCCTCGGCATGGTCGGCGGCGGGCAGGGTGCGTTCATCGGCGCCGTGCATCGCATGGCCGCGAGACTCGACGGGCGGTACGAGCTCTGCGCGGGCGCCCTGTCGTCGGACCCGGAGCGCGCCCGGGCATCCGCCGCCGGGATCGGGCTCGCGGACGATCGTTCCTACGCCAGCTACGTCGACATGATCGCCGGGGAGGCGCAGCGCCCGGACCGGATCGAGGCGGTCGCGATCGTCACGCCGAACCACCTGCACTTCCCGATCGCCAAGGCGTTCCTGGAGGCCGGCTTCCACGTCATCTGCGACAAGCCGATGACCGTCTCGGTGGACGAGGCGCGCGCGCTCCGCGCCATCGCCGAATCGCAGGGGCTCATCCTCGCCGTCACGTACAACTATTCCGGCTACCCGATGATCCGGCAGGCCCGCGCGATGGTCGAGCGCGGCGATCTCGGCGAGCTGCGCGTGGTGCACGGCGAATACGTCCAGCAATGGCTCGCGCAGGACCTCGAGAAGACGGGCCAGAAGCAGGCGGCCTGGCGGACCGACCCGGCGCAATCGGGCGCGGGCGGCTGCATCGGCGACATCGGCACCCACATCTATCACCTGATCGAATTCGTCACCGGCCTCGAGACCGAAGCGCTGTGCGCGGACCTCGCGGCTTTCGTACCGCAGCGCCGGCTCGACGACAACTCGCACCTGCTGCTGCGGTTCAAGGGGGGTGCCAAGGGCATGCTGTGGGCGAGCCAGGTCGCGCCCGGGCACGAGAACGGGCTCGAGTTGCGCGTTTACGGCGATCGCGGCGGGCTCGTCTGGCGCCAGGAGACGCCGAACGAGCTCATCTACGCGCCACTGGGCCAGGAACCGCGGCGCATCACCCGCGGCGGCTTCGGCGCGCTCGACGTCGCCGAGCGCCTGACGCGCGTGCCGAGCGGCCATCCGGAGGGCTACATCGAAGGGTTCGCGAACATTTACGGCGAGATCGCGGCGGCGCTCATCGCGGCGCGAACGGGCAAGCCGGTCGACCCCGCGGTGACCTTCCCCACCGGCGTCGACGGGGAGAGAGGCGTGGCCTTCGTCGAGGCCGCGGTGCGCTCGAGCAACGCCGGCGCAACCTGGGTGAACCTGTAGGAGCCCGCCATGCGGGCGACCGG
>CAZBGV010000130.1:0-9639 GCA_964491485.1 uncultured Woeseiaceae bacterium
CGCTCTGCAGGCGGACGAAGCTCTGGCCGAGCAGCGCGGCGCCGACGAGCAGCACCAGCGTGAGCGAGACCTGGGAGACGGCGAGCGCGCGCCGCAGGCCCTGCCCCGACGCGCCGCCGCTTTGCGTACGCTGACCCTCGACCAGCGACGAACGGATGTCGTCCCGGCCACCCCGCAGCGCCGGCAGGGCGCCGATGACCAACGCGGCCAGCACGGAAACGGCGAGCGCAAACCCGAGCACGGCCCGGCTCACGCCGACCTCGCCGGCCCGCGGCAAGCTGCCCTCCTGCATCGCGAGCAGCGTGGGCACCGCCCACGTGGCGAGCAGCACGCCCAGTGCGCCGCCGGCGAGACACAGCACGAATACCTCGGCCAGCGTCTGCGCCGCGAGATGCCCCCGACCCGCGCCGAGGGCGGCCCGCACCGCGAGATCGCGTTGCGCCGCCGCCATGCGCGCGAGCAGCAGGTTGACGACGTTCGCGCAGCCGATGAGCAGCAGGAACGCCGCGGCCCCGAGCAGGAGCAGCAGCGCTGGCTGCACGTCTCCGACGAGCTCCTGCCGGAGAGGCACGACCGCCGCGTCGGCCATCCAGGTGTCATCGCCGTAGCGCTCCGCCAGGCGCTGCGCGACCGCGCTCAGGTCGGCACGCGCCTGCGGCAGCGTCGTGCCGTCCTTCAGGCGCCCGATGACGTTGAAGTTGTGGGCGGTGCGGCCCTGGTTCGCGACGGTCGCATCGCTCGGAAACCACAGCTGCACGCCCGCGGGGAACGAGAATCCCGGCGGCATCACGCCAACCACCTGGTAAGTGCGCTCGTCGACCTGCAGCGCCTGCGCCGCCAGGTCCGCGTCGCCGCCGAGGCGGTTCTGCCAGTAGCCGTAACTCACGATCGCCACCGCGGCACCGGCCGTCCCGATCTCCTCCGGGAGGAATTGCCGACCGAGCAGCGGCGAAACGCCGAGCACGTCGAAGAACCCCTGGCTGACGTCCGCCGCCTGGATGCGCGCAGCACCGCTGCCGGTTGCGACCGTCCTGCTCCACGCCGAGTACGCGCCCATCGCCACAAAGCTCTGGTTGGCGTCGCGCAGATCCGCGTAGTTGGGGAACGACACGTTGAGCTGCGAGTTTCCGCTCGCGTCGACGTGACGGATCTGCATCACCTCTTCGGGGTGCGGATACGGCAATGGCCGCAGCAGCACGCCGTTGACAACGCTGAAGATGGCCGTGGTGCCGCCGATGCCGAGCGCGAGCGTGAGCACGGCCGTGGCGGTGAACCCTCCGCTCTTCGTCAAACGGCGCAGCGCATGCCGCAGGTCGCGTGCCGCGGCTTCCACGATGCTACTCATGGTGATTCTCCCCCGATCACGTTCACTCCTCCCGCAGCACGCGCATGGGCTCGACGCGCGCGGCGCGCCAGGAGGGCAGGACGCTGGCGGCCAGTGCCACCAGCACGAAGAACAGCGCGGCCGCCAGGTACGTGAGCGGATCGTGCGCGCTCACCCCGACGAGGAAGCTGCCGAGCCCGCGGCTCAGGCCGACGGCGGCAACGCCGCCCAGCACCAGCCCGACGGCCGCCATCGCCATGCCATAGCGCAGGAACAGCGCGAAGATGTCCTTGCCCGCGGCGCCGAACGACATCCGCACGCCGATCTCGCCGCGGCGCTGCCGCACGGCGTAATGGATGACCGCGTACAACCCGATCGCGGCGATCGCGAGCGCCGCGGCGCCGAAAGCGCCGATGAGCTGGAGCGCGAAGCGCGTGCGGGCCATGGCGTCGGCCACGTAATCCGTCATCGGCCGTACCCTGGCGAGCGGCACGCGCGCGTCGATCGCCGCGAGCGCCGCCTTGACCTGCGGCACGATCGACAACGGGTCGACGGACGTGCGGAGCACCCAGTCGTTCACGCCGCCGAACGCGCCCGCCGTGCCGTTCGGGAAGTAGATGGTTTCGCGCGGTGACTCGTGCAGGCTGTCCTGCACCTCGTGGCGCACGACGCCGACGACCTCGAGCCGGGTCATCTCCTGTGTGACGCGCACCCAGATCCGCTGCCCGACCGGATTCCCGCCGGGCCAGGCCTTCTCCGCGAGCGTCTCGTCGACGACCACGACCGGGCGGGCGTTCACGTCGTCATCGCGCGTGAGCAGGCGTCCCGCGAGCAGGTCGAGGCCCATCGTCTCGAAGTAGCCCGGCAGCACCAGCCGGTACTGAGCCTGCCCGAAGGTCGAGGTCTCGTCGGCGACCGCCGCGGCGCTGTAGCGGCCGTTGAATGCCTGGCCGGACAGCGGGAGCGGGGTGACGGCCGATGAAGAGGAAACGCCGGGGAGTCCGGCGAGGCGCTCGTGGAACTCCCTGAAAAAGGCGTTGCGCGCCGCGGCGTCGGGATAGCGGTCGAACGGCAGGATCACCTGGAAGGTCAGCAGCCCCTCGGGCTCGAACCCCGGGTCCGTGCGCCCCAGCTCGATGAAGCTCCGCACCATCAGGCCGGTGCCGACCAGCAGCACGAACGAGAGCGCGACTTCTGCGATGACGAGGCCGGTGCGCAGCCGCTGCCCCCCGGCCGCCATGGTGCCGGCGCGCTCCTTCAGGCGATCCGCGAGGCGCAGGCGCGACCCGTGCAGCGCCGGTACGAGCCCGGCAAGCAGCGTCGTCAGGCCCGCGACAATGATCGTGAACCCGAGCACGCCTGCATCGATGCGGACGCTGTCGAGGCGCGCGATGTTTTCGGGCGCCGAGCGCAGGATGATCGCGAGGCCCGCAATGCCAAGCAGGGTCCCGAGGGCGGCACCCGCGCCCGCGAGCACGCCGGCTTCCAGCAGCATATGGCGCACCAGGCGTGCCCTTCCTGCTCCGAGCGCCGCGCGCACGGAAAGCTCGCGCCCCCGGCCCGCGGCACGCACCAGGAGCAGGTTGGCCACGTTGGCGCAGGCGATCAGCAGCACGAAACCGGCGGCGCCCATGAGCGCCCAGAGCGCGACGCTCACGTCCGCCGTGAGCTCGCTCGAGAACGGCCGCACCCACTTCTGCGTGCCGGCGGCGCGCCACGTGGGCTCGAGCTCTGCCAGCCGTTCGCCGATCGTGTCGATCTCCGACTGGGCCTGCGCGAGCGTCACGCCGTCCTTCAGGCGACCGACCAGCTGCAGGAAGACGTTGTTGCGCGGCCAGGCAGCGACGTCGACCCGCACGGGCACCCAGAGATCGATAGCCGAGGCGACGCCGGCGGATGCGGGCATGTACAGCCGGAAATCCGGCGGCAGCACGCCGATGATCTCCACCTTTCCGGTGCCGAGGTCGACGATTTTGCCGACCGCGCCCGGATCGCCGCCGAACTCCTGCTGCCACAAACGGTAGCTGATGAGCGTCGTGCGCGGCGGGGCAATCAGGTTGTTCGGAAACTCCGTGTCCGGCGCCACCTCGGAGGCGTTGAACGCGCCGTCCGCGGCCGTGAAGCCGCGCCCGAACATCGGCTCGACACCGAGGATCGAGAGGAAGTTCCAGGTCGCGACGCCCGTCGTCACCTGGCGGGGCTCGCCGCCGTCGCGCATGAACGGGCTGCCGAAGGAGAAGACGCCGCCGATGTCTTCGAACCGCCGCGCGTGCTCGCGGTACGTCGCGAGATTGCTGGGCGATTCGGGGAAGTACATCACGTCGCGCGCGGCGAGCTCGCTCCAGATCACGACCAGCCGGTCGGCATCGTCGTACGGCAGCGGATCGAGCAGCACGCGGCTCACGACGCTGTAGATCGCGGTCGTCGCGCCGATGCCGAGCGCGAGCAGGAGTGCGGCGCTCACGAAGAGCCCCGGGATCTTCACGAGCGATCGCAGTGCATGCTTGAGATCGAAAGTCAGGCCCGCCATGGCGCACTCCTTAAATATCTACTCATGATGCAGCGCCTCGGTCGGCTGGATGCGCGCGGCACGCTCCGCGGGCCACAGGCCCGCGGCCAGGACTACGAGCGCCAGCAACAGACCTGCGGCGATCCACGTCCCCGGATCGACGGGCGAGACGTGGTACAGGCGGCTCGACAGCAGCTGGCCGGCGGCCCACGCGCCGGCCGCGCCGGCAAGCAGGCCCGGCAAGAGGAGGCGCAGCGCATCGCCCAGCACGTGACGGCGGATGTCCGACGATTTCGCGCCGACGGCCTGGCGCACGCCAAACTCGGCGGTGCGCGCACGCACGGAATACGCTAGCAACGAGAACAGCCCGATACCTGCGAGCGCGAGGGCTTCGGCACCGAAGATCGCGAGCAAAACGAGCTGCGGCTCGCGATCGCGCACCGAGCGCCGTACGAGGCTTTTCATGGTGACGATGTCGCCGGCCCGCTCGGGGCCGAGAACGCGCTGCAGCGCTGCCAGCACCTCGTCCGCCAATCCCGCCGGCGGCAGCGTGGTCGAGACGACCACGGTATCTCCTGCACGGGGACCGGCAACGAACCCGTAAACCGTGCCCTGGGTCGCTTCCTCATCCGGCTCGCGGTATTTGGCGGTGGCCGCCACGCCGAGGATCTCCGCGTCGGCGGCGCGATCATCTCCCGGCCCCGCAGGGAACCGCAGGGATTCCCCGACCGCGCCATCGGGAAAATAGCGATCGGCCAGGTAGCGATCGACGATGACGCCGGAATCGCCCGGCTCGAAAGACTTCCCGCGCACGATGCCGATCCCCACCGTGTCGAAGTAGCGCTCGCCGACCGAGCGGAAGTAGACGCTCGCGCTCTCCCCTTCACGTCCCGGCTCCTCGATCGTCGTGACAATTTCCGAGCCGGCGAAGGGCGCGATCGCCGTGTGCGCAACGGACCGGACTCCGGGAATGCCGCGAACCGCTTCCATAGCCGCCGCGACGGCAGGGTCCACGGCCCCGGGATTCTCCACGTGCTGCGCCCATATCCGCGCGATCAGCAGGTTTTGCGGCTCGAAGCCGAGGTCCTCGTTGAGCAGCGCATGCCAGCTCCGGAGCAGCAGGCCCATGGCACACAGGACGCTCATCGCAAGCGCAACCTGTCCCACGATCAGCGCGCGACGGCCGCGCGCCGCCGTTCCGCGCGCGCGGCCGCCGCCGAGATAGGTGAGCAGCTCGCGGCGCTGCTGCCGCTGCTGCCAGGCCGCGCTTACGAGCACGGGGATTCCGCTCAAGGCCAACACGAGCACGGCGATCACCAGCGTTGCGGGGCCGGCCCGCACCGCGAGCGGCTGCCCGGCCCTCAGGATCCCGAGGGCCTCCAGCCAGCGGAGCGCCGGCGCGATCAATGCCATTGCGGCGCACACCCCGGCAGCGCCGAGCAGCAGGAACTCGAAGCCCGTGCGCGCGAGCCGTCGCAGGCCCCCCGCTCCGAGCGAGGCCTGGATGGCCTGCTCGTGCGAGCGCGATAGCGCACGCGCGAGCCAGAGTCCCGCCACGTTGAACATGGCGGCCACCAGGACGAGGACCGATGCGAACCCGACGATCGCGACCGATTGCCGCTGGTCCGCCGTCCAGGCCTCCCGCAGGTCCGCAGCGTCCGGCTCGAGCCCCAGCGCCTGTCTCCTCTCTGCCGGAATCAGGCCGCCACCGGCGCGCAGCGCATCCTCGAGCTGCCGCGCGGTGTGCCCCGGCGTCAGCCGCGCGAGCATGTGGCCGGAGAACGACGACTGCATGGACCGGGAGCGTTCGAGCTGTTCGGGCGTGAATCTCAACGGATACCAGAGTTCCGTATCGGCTGCCGGCACGCGGAAAGCCGCGGGCATGATGCCCACGATGCGCACCGGACCGTCGCTCAATGCCAGCTCGCTGCCGAGCACGGCCTCGTCCGCGTTGAAGCGCACGCGCCATGCCCGCTCGCCGATGAGCGCGACCCGAGGTGCGGCCGATTCCGCATCGGCAGGCACGAACGCGCGGCCGGCGAAGGGATGCACGCCCAGCACGTCCGCGAGATTGTGCGTTACGGCGGCGGCGCGCCAATCCTCGCCTTGCTTGGATTGGAGGGTCGAAGGAAACTGATATGCAGCGACGTCCGCCACCATTGGCTGCTCGCGAACGTCGGACAGCATGGCCGGCGCGAAACCCACTTCCATGTTGCCGAATACCCGCGAACGCATGCCGATCTGCACGAGCTGCTCCGCGTGGGGAAACGGCAGCGGCTTCAGGAACAACTCCCAGGCCGCGGTCGCCACCGTCACCATGCCTGCGATCGAGATGCCGAGCACGAGCACGACGCCGATCGAGAATCCCGGCGAGCCCGTCAGTCCGCGCACGGCGCGGCGCCCTTCGACGACGGCCCCGGTCAGTGCGCCGCTAATCATCCCCCTCCCTCCGGTCATTCATGCCGCAGCGCCTCCGTCGGCTGGATGCGTGCGGCGCGTTCCGCGGGCCACAAGCCGGCAGCCAGCACGACGCTCGCGAGCAGCACGCAGACGAAGATCCACGTGGCCGGATCGACCGGCGACACGTGATAGAGCCGGCTGGAGACGACCTGGCCAGCCGCCCACGCGCCGGCCGCACCGGCAAGCAGGCCGGGCACGAGCAGGCGCACGGCATCGCCGAGCACGTGGCGGCGGATGTCGGACGCTTTCGCGCCCACGGCCTGGCGCACGCCGAACTCGGCGGTGCGCGTGCGCACCGACCAGGCGAGCAGCGAAAACAGCCCGACGCCCGCGAGCGCGAGGGTCTCGACGCCGTAAAGCGCCAGCAGGACGAGCTGCGGCTCGCGGTCCCGCAGCGTAAGGCGCACGAGGTTATCCATCGTGGCGATGTCGCGGACGCGGTCGGGGCCGAGTCCGCGCTCCAGCGATGCCTGCACTTGCGCCAGCAGGACGGCGGGGGGCACGGCCGTCGAGATCACGGCCATGCTGGATGGATAAGGGTCGGCGCTCAGTTGATACAGCGTTCCTTGAGCCGGTTCTTCGTCCGGCGAGCGGAACTTCACGGTCGCGGCTACGCCGATGATCTCGACGTCCCGAGAGCCGTCCGGCCCCGCCGCCATGCGCAACGTCTCGCCGACCGCACCGTCGGGGAAATAGCGGTCGGCGAAGTATTCGTCGACGATGACGCCTCGGTCGCCGGCCTGGAACGCCCTGCCGCGCACGATCGGAATGCCGATCGTCGCGAAGTAGCGTTCGCCGACCCAGGTCGAGCGGACCGCCGTTTCCCGGTCCTCATGGCCGGGTTCCTGAATGTTGATCGCGCTGTCGGATCGGGCGAACGGCGCCACGTTGGTGTACCCGGCTTCGAGCACCCCGGGGATGCCTCGCAGATCCTCCAGCGCGGCGGCGAGCACGGGGTCCGGCGCCTCAGGGCCTTCCTCACCGGCAGGTCTGGAAATCCGCGCCACGAGCAGGTTCCTCGGCTCGAACCCGAGGTCCTCGTTCAGCAGCTGGTACCAGCTCCGGAGCAGCAGGCCCATGGCGCAGAGCACGCTCATCGCGAGCGCCACCTGCGCCACGATCAGCACCTGCCTTGCGCGTGCGTGCGCACCTGCCGCGCCGCGCCCGCCGCCGACCAGGCCGGCGACCAGCTCGCGCCGCTGCCGCCGTTGCTGCCAGCCGGCGGCCGCGAGCACCGGGACGCTGCTCGCGGCCAGGATGATGACGGTAATAAACAAGGTGGCGGGGCCGGTACGGACCGCGAACGGAGTGCTCGGGTCCAGCACCTCGAGGTCCTGCAGCCAGCGCAGAACGAACGGTGTCAACGCCAGCGCCACGCAAGCGCCGGCCGCACCCAGCAACAGGAACTCGAAAACCGTGCGCGCGAGCCGCCGCACGCCGCCGGCGCCGAGAGCTGCCTGGACGGCGGATTCGTGCGAGCGACCCAGCAAGCGCGTCAGCCACAGTCCCGCGACGTTGAACAACGCGGCCGCGAGCACCAGCAGCGATGCAAGACCGATGATCGTCAGCGGCTCACGTTGCTCTGCGGTCCATGCTTGGCGCAGTCCCCGGACGTTCGGCTCGAGCCCCATGAGCGCCAGGATGCGGGACGACCCCGAAGCGCCGGCGCCGTAGCGAATGCGCAATGCGTCCTGCAGATCGGCGGCGCTGTATCCCGGCACGAGCCTGGCGAGCATGGCCGTGCCCGAAAAGCTGACGTGCTCCGAAGGCGTGAGCTGCTCGGGCGTATAGTGCAGCACCCGCCAGAGCTCGGTATCGGCCGTGGGAACCCGGAACGTCGCGGGCATGACGCCGATCACGCGCACGCGCCGGTCCTCGAGGGCAATCTCGCGCCCGATCACGGACTCGTCGGCACCGAACCGGGTGCGCCATACCCGCTCGCTGATCAGGCCGACCGGTGATGCACCGGGTTCGGCGTCTTTCGGCAGGAAAGCGCGGCCCGCAATCGGCCGTATGCCCAGCACGTCCGCAAGACCGTGCGTGACGGCCGCAACGCGCCAGGGCTCGCCCTCCTGCGACGCCACGATTTCCGGGTCGTACCAGGCGGCGAGGTCGGCCACCATCGGCTCTTCCCGGACCCGGACCAGCATCGGCGGGGCGAAGCCGACGTCGAATCCCATCGTCCGCGAATGCATGGTGATCTGGACGAGCTGCTCCGCGCGCGGGAACGGCAACGGCCGGAAGAACAGCTCGTAGGCCGCCGTCGCTACCGCGACCATGCCCGCGATCGCGATGCCGAGCACGAGCACGACGCCGATCGAGAATCCCGGCGCAGCGGCGAGCCCGCGCAGGGCGCGGCGCCCTTCGACGGCAGTGCCGGTGAGCAAAGCCTTCATGCCGGTCCTCCCGACCGCGCCCGCCGGAGGAGGCGCCTCGACGGGACACAGGGTTGTTTTGGCCCATACGATGGGTGATAACCACCCACGACTCGGGTAAATATCCCCGCGCTTTGAGCGATACCGGCGTCGCCCTCCGGCTGAGCGGCGAAACCGATCCGCGACCGGCGCATCTGGAAAATCTGGTGCTCACCGACCTGCTCGCCTGGCGCGACAGCCGGACCACGCCGGCCGAGATCCTCTACTGGCGCACGACCAAAGGCGCAGAGGTGGATTTCGTGATAGAGACGCAGCGGCGGTTGCTGCCGATCGAGATCAAGGCTTCGCGCCGGCTCGCTTATGGAGATGCGCGGCACGTTCGAACATTCCTCGAGGAGTATCCGGACCTCGCACCAGCTGGGCTCGTTCTCTACAACGGCGCGGATGTCTTCTGGCTTGCTGATCGCGTGCTGGCGATGCCCTGGTGGCGCGTGATCTGAGGGCACCCCCGGTACGCGTTTACGGAAGGTCTGCATGCGGCTATTCATCGCGTAGCACGTCCATCGGGGCTACGCTCGCGGCGCGCCAGACGGGGACGACGTTGGCGAGCACCGCGATCGCGGCGAGCAGCAGGGCGACGAGCAGAAGCTCGGGATACGGGCGGCCGTCGACGCCGGCCATCGTGGCCGCGAAGCGCGGGCCGAGAATGAGCGCGAGCACCGAGCCCAGCACGATGCCCGCCGCCGCGACCAGCGCACCGCGGCGCAGGAAGCGCAGCACGACGTTCGTGCGCGTTGCCCCGAGCGAGTAGCGGATGCCGATCTCGCGCCGCCGGTGACGCACCGAGAACGCCGCAATGCCGTACATGCCGACCACGGAGAGCAGCGTGGCGAACGCCGCGCTCGCGGCCGCCACCGTGGTGATCGCGCGGTCGCGCGCGGTGAGGTCGTCGATGCGGCCCTCGAGCGTCG
>CAZBGV010000131.1:0-9602 GCA_964491485.1 uncultured Woeseiaceae bacterium
CTAACCGAGTCTATGCCACGCCCGGCTTATCGCCACCCGATCTCCGGCAGGCCCCAGGCCTCGTGCAAGCGCTCGTACTCCGCCATCGGCAGCAGCACGAAGACCGGGTCGGCCTCGGGGCGCAGCCAGGACAGCAGGCGCCGCAGCATCGGCTCGGCCATGGCCGTGCACCCGGCGGTCGGCGTGTCGGCGGATTTCCAGACGTGCGCGAAGATGCAGCTTCCGGCGTCCGGGCGGTTGGCGGGATTGTGCTCGATAACGAAGCCGACCTCGTAGCGCCGGTCGCCGTCCGCGTGCAGGTCGCGGCGCATGGGCTCGGTGGAGCCGGCAACCGCATCGGCGCCGACCTCCGTCGCGTCAACGATCCGGTTGTAGAGCGGCGAGGCGCTGACGTCGATGCACCAGTCGTTTGCATCCATCGCTGCGTAAGCCAGCGCGGTGTTCGCCGACTCCGCGTAGCCGAACGCCGTGCCGATCGCGAAGACGCCGGCCGGGCTGCGCCCGTCGCCCTCGCGCTTCGGCGCGCCGGCCTGGGGCGGATGCAGCCCGACACCCCAGGCGGCCCCGGCGCGGCCGATCACCACTTCGATGGCGGCGCCGGAGGCTTCCCATCCGCCATCCGAGCGGGTGAAAGTCCGCAACGTGCCCCGATTCGCGTCCCAGCCGGGCGTCGTGACCAGCACGAGCTGGCGTGCCCCGGACCATGGCAGTCCTGCCGGATGCGCGGTCCGGGGCCATGCAGCGAGCAGGGCCAGGCTGAGGCTGAGGGCGAGCGCGGCCGTGGCGGAGGGACGGCGCCTCCGCGGAGGCGTTTTTTGAATGAGAAGCATTCGCATGGAGCGGTCTCCCGGCCCGGCCGGGGCGCGGCACGGACGGACGGCAATCCGGCAGGCATCTTACTGCGCCGGTGCCGCTTCCGCGCCTGGGCTATGATGCCCGGGTGCGCGCGATACTGTTCCTCTCGCTGGCGATACTCTCGCTCCCGCGGCAGGCCGCGGCCGAGCCGGTCGAGATCTTCTTCGACGATTTCAGCGGCCCGTCACTCGACGAAGATCGCTGGAACGTCGTCGTCACCGGCTGGACGGTGAACAACGAGCAGCAGGCCTACATCGACTCGCCGGACGTCTTCGCTTTCCTGCCCGGCGACCGGGAGGGCGCCACGAACGGTGCCCTCGCCATACGTCCGCGCTATCGGCCGGGGTTCACGACGCCGGAAGGGCGTGCGTTCGACTTCGTCTCCGGCCGCGTGAACACGCGCGGGAAATTCGAGTTCATGCACGGGCGGGTCTCCGCGCGCATCAAGCTCTGCGCAGGCGCGGGCCTGTGGCCCGCGTTCTGGATACTCGGCACGGGCGAGTGGCCCGCCACGGGCGAGATCGACGTGATGGAGCACGTCGGCGCGCCCGACTGGACCAGCGTGGCGGCGCACGGGCCGGGCTATTCCGGCGACACGCCGATCGTGAGCCGCGCGCATTTCGATCCGGCGGATCCGCTGACGCACTGGCACGTCTACGCGGTGGACTGGAGCGCCGACGCACTGGTCTTCTCGATCGACGGGCGCGAGGTCTATCGCGCAACGCGTGCCGTGATCGAGCGGCACGGCGCGTGGGCTTTCGACAACCCGAAATTCCTGATCCTGAACCTCGCGCTCGGCGGGACGTATCCGCAGTCCGTGAACGGCACGGAGGTCCCGTATCCCGGGCTGCCGGCCGACACGGTCGAGCTGATCAGGCAGCAGCGCGTGCAATTCCTCATCGACTGGGTCCGGGTCGTTGCGCTGTAGCGCGAGCGTCGTTTTTCCCCGCGCCGCCTGCAATCCTTACACGGGTCTCGACGCGGCCACCGCCGGTAGCGTCGATGTGGACGGCATCGGGGCGACTATCCTTGCAGAAGAGCCGAGTCCTCTGCGACGACAGCAAGGAGCACCATGATGTTCGAGAACACCAGGGCATTCAGCAGTTTCTCCGTCGATGACGTCGAAAAAGCGAAGGCCTTCTACGGCGGGACGCTCGGCCTGGACGTGTCGGAGACGAAGATGCCGGGCGACTACCGGCTGCTGACGCTCAACACCCCGGACGGCGGCAGGATCCTGATCTATCCGAAACGCGACCATTCGCCGGCGACTTTCACGGTCCTCAATTTCGTGGTCGGCGACCTCGACGAGGCCGTCGATGAGCTCGCTCAGCACGGCGTTCGCTTCGAGCAGTACGCGGAGCTCGGAACGGACGAGAAGGGCATCAGTCGGGGCGCCGGAAGCCCGCCGATTGCATGGTTCAGGGACCCGGCCGGCAACATCCTGTCGCTGCTGGAGGAACGCTGATCAGGGAGCGCGCGCTTCCATAACGGGGATGCCGCCGCGCCCGGACGCGCGGCTCAGCGGCGGGTGGAGTCGCGCAGCACGGGGCGGGTCAGGCAGGTGGCGCCGCCTTCCGCCTTGCGCGTGATCTCGTCGCCGCGGTAGGTGGCGACGCGGCAGCCGGCGTCGCGGAGGCGCTGCTCCGTGACGGTGTTCCCTTCCAGGAGCAGCACGTCGCGCGGAGCGAGCGCCAGCACGTTCGTCGCCTGCCCGTGCACGAGCTCGTCCTCAGGAACCTCGACCAGCTCGATGCCGCGCTTGTGCAGCTCCGCGACGAAGCGTGCCGGCATCAACCGGGGAAACGCCACGGCGAGGTCGTCGTCGATCATGCTGATCAGCGACATGAGGTGCAGGCAGGCTTCCGGCCCCTGGTAATACGGCAGGTCGTACGCGAGCACAAAGACGCCGATCCGCGCGAGGATCTCCGCGAGCTGGTCGGCGCCTGCCCGGTTCGTGCGAAAACCAATCCCGACCGCCAGCGTCTGCTCGTCCAGCCACAGGAGATCCCCGCCTTCGGCGCGCGCATCGCCGTGCAGCCGGCCGAGCTCGGGCACGCCGCTGCGGGAGAGGACGGCGGCCATCGCTTCTTCCTCGCCCTCGCGCAGCTTCTTGCCCATGCGCAGGATGATGCTGCCGTGATTCGTCACCAGCGCGGAATCGTGGGTGAAGATCGCGTCGGCGAGGCCGGGGAGGGGCGCGTCGTGCCGGATCAGCTCGACGCCCGCGTCCTCCAGGATGTCGGTGAACGCGCGGTGCTCGGCGAGCGCGGCGTCGAAATCCGGCTTGCCGGCGTAGTGCCATTGCTCCGGGTCCGCTTCCGCGAACGCACGATCCGGCGCGCGCACGATGGCGCGCCGCAGCCTGCCGACCATGTTCTGGCAGCCGTAATTCATCATCGCGAATCCATACCCAAATCAGCGGCCATGTTAGCGCGCCTGCAACCCGGTCTTCACGGCCTTGACCGCCCGGCAGCGATTGCGCTCATGTGCCCGGGGGAGCATCGGGCCGTGCCACCACGATGTGGGCGGAGGTGCTGAAAGCGGCGGTGCCGTCGGCGTCGACGTACGGCCGCAGGACCTCTTCGGCCCGCTCGAGAATCTCCGCGATCGCCTCTTCCTCCGGCACCACGCCCATCATGGGCAGCCAGCCCCTGAGATCGGCCTCCAGCATGACGCGAACGCTCGGGAAACGCGCCATGGCCCGATCCGTGGCGACGGCGACGGAGGTGGCGCCGGCGGCCCTGAACAGCTCCGCCAGCTCGCGCGACTCGCCGAGAGCGAACGGGGCGCGCACGGCGTCGGCCGCGGCGCGGCCCGCGTACTGCTCCAGCAGCTCGACTTCGTCCGCGTAGGCGGGATTGCTGGACAGTGAGCTCCAGACGGCGAACGCCAGGCGCCCGCCGGGGCGCAGCACCCGCAGCGCCTCGCGAATCGCCGCCGCCGGATCCGGGAAGAACATGAGCCCGAACTGGCTCACCACCCGGTCGAAGCGCCGGTCGGGGAACGGCAGCGCCCCGGCGTCGCCCTGCTGCCATGCGAGGTCAGGGGCGAGGCGCCTGGCCACCTCGAGCATGCCGGCATTGACGTCGAGGCCCGTCACCGCGCCCGAGATGCCGACCCGGTCGGCGGCCTCGCGCGCCAGGACGCCGGTGCCGCAAGCGACGTCGAGGACCTGCTGCCCGGCCGCGAGCCCCGCCGCGTCGGCCACCTTCGGAGCCCACGGCCCGAGCAGCGCGGGCACCATCAGCGATTCGTACGCGATCGCGGCGTCGATCTCGGCTTGCGGTATCGGTTCATTCATCTCGATCGCTCCAGGAGCGCTTTCCGTCGTCGCCGGCGGGTGTGAGCTCGTCAGTCCACGAGCGCCTGGTAGACCAGCGCCCGCACTTTCCCGGCGTCATCGATGTCGCCGGCCGGTATGAGCTGCGTCATGTAGACGACGACCAGGTCTTCGACGGGATCCACCCAGTACGTCGTGTGGTAGGCGCCGCCCCAGCCGAACTCGCCGACGGAGCCCGGCTTGCCGCGGGCGCCCGGGTCCAGGGTGACGGAGAAGCCGAGCCCGAAGCCTTCGCCGTCGGCATAGGGAACGTCGCCGACGTGATTCACCGTCATCAGTTCCACGGTTTTGCGGCCGAGGATGCGCTGTCCGTCGAGCTCACCACCGTTCAACAGCATCTGCAGGAAGCGGGCATAGTCCGGAGCGGTCGACAACAGCCCGGCGCCGCCCGAGAAGCTCGCGCGCGGCCCGTCGACATAGGCTCCCTGGCCGTTCATGCCGTCCTCCGGAGCACGCGCGATGCCGTCCGGGGTGGCCGAGTACACGACGGCGAGGCGGCCGCGCTGCCCATCCGGGAGGTAGAAATGCGTGTCCGTCATGCCGAGGGGCTGGAAGATGCGCTCGTCCAGGAACTCATCGAGCGGTTGCCCCGCGACCTGCTCGATCAGGGCGCCGAGGATGTCGATGCTGTAGCCGTACACCCACTGCTCGCCGGGCTGTGCGTCGGCGGGCAGCGCGGCCATCCGGCGCACGGTTTCCCGGATCGGTTCGTCGCGATCGGCAAAGTACCAGTCCTGGATGCCGGCCTCCTGCCACGCATCGCTCGCCACGCCGGTGCCATAGCCGAATCCCGACGTATGGGTCAGGAGGTCGCGAATCGTGATCGGGCGGGCGGCCGGCACGACCTCGTAGCCGCCGCCGTCCCGCGGGACGGCAACGGTGGTCTGCATGAACTTCGGCAGGTACTTGCCCACGGGATCCGCGATCAGCAGCCTGCCCTCTTCCTGGAGCAGCATCGTCGCCACGCTCACGATCGCCTTCGTCTGTGAGGCGATGCGGAAGATCGTATCCTTCTCCATCGGCGCGCGGGCTTCGACGTCGCGGTAGCCGAAAGCCTCGTGCAGTACGATTTCGCCGTGTCGCGACACGAGGATGACTGCGCCAGCCAGCCTGCCCGCGTCGACGTACTGCTGCAGCTGCCGCGACAAACGCTGCAGGCGTTCCGCGGACATTCCGGAGGCTGCGGGCGTCGCAGGTTCCGGCGTGGCCGCGTGCGCCGTGAGCACGAGGGCAAGTGCCCAGAGCGTCATGTAACGGGCGATCGAACGCTGCATTCGGAGGACTCCGCGGCGGGTCTGTTCGGGTACGCAGAAGTCTACAGCGCAAGCGGGCAAACAGTGTCTCGGACCGCTAATCTCCAGTCAGATCGGCGGCCTTGAGAAGCGCATGAACCGACCGGAAGCCCCGTCGCTGCCCGTGCCCCTCCTGGATCTCGAGGCGCAGTACCGCACCCTGCGGCCGGCGATCGAAGCGGCGATCCGCGGTGTCTGCGACAGCCAGCGTTTCATCCTGGGGCCGGAGGTGCAGAAACTGGAGGAGGGGATCGCCGCGTACTGCGGTACGGGGCATGCCGTCGGCCTCTCGTCCGGCACGGACGCGCTGCTGGCCGCGCTGATGGCCCTCGGCATCGGCGCCGGCGACGAGGTGATCGTCCCGGCGTTCACTTTCTTCGCCACGGCGGGCGCGGTCGCGCGGGTCGGCGCCCGTCCCGTGTTCTGCGACGTCGAGCCGGACACGCTGAACCTCGACCCGCAGGCAGTCCGCGCGTACCTCGGGGGCGCCTGCCGGCGCGAGGAGGAGCGAACCGTGAACGCGCAAACCGGCGCCGTGGTGAAGGCGATCATCCCCGTGCACCTGTTCGGGCGGATGGCCGACATGACGGCCCTGGTCGGGATCGCCGCGGAGCACGCGCTCGTGCTGATCGAGGACGCGGCGCAGGCGATCGGCGCGGAAACGCCCGACGGCCGGCGCGCCGGGAGCATCGGCACGATCGGGTGCCTCTCCTTCTATCCCACCAAGAACCTCGGCGCCTTCGGCGATGCCGGCATGTGCGTGACGCGCTCGGCCGAGCTCGCCGGGCGCCTGCGGCTGCTGCGCGTGCACGGCAGCGGCGCCGGCCGGCACCATCCGCTGGTCGGCGGCAACTTCCGCCTGGACGAGCTCCAGGCCGCGGTGCTGAACGTGAAGCTCGGGCAGCTGGATACCTGGACGGAGCAGCGGCGCGAGCGCGCGCGCCGCTACGAGCAGGCCCTCACGGCACGCGGCCTGCCGCTCCGCACGCCGGGCGTGCCGGGCGCCGGCCGGCACGTGTTCAACCAGTACGTCGTGCGCACGGACCAGCGGGACGCCTTGCAGGCCCACCTGCGGGAACGGCAGATCGAGACCGCGATTTACTATCCCGTGCCCCTGCACCGGCAGGAATGCTTCGCGCACCTGGGTTACCGCGCGGGCGCGCTCCCCGTCGCCGAGGCGGCGGCCAGGACGAGTCTCGCGCTGCCCCTCTATCCGGAGCTCAGCGACGGGCAGCAGGACGAGGTCGTCGCGGCGGTCGCCGGGTTTTTCGCACGGCAGTAGCGCGGGGCTCGCGGTTCGGCGGCGGGTTCGCCACGGCCGGGGCGAGGCTGGCGCAGCCCGTGAAATCAAGCGACAATGCGCTATCCGCGCCGGATCTCGCGGCTTTCCGTCTCGCCCCCGGCGCCCCGCTTTCCAGGCACGGGCCGGGCCGGCCCCGACCGGTCCTGCCGGTCTCCTACAGGCGCGATGGCGATCCCTGCCCTGGCCCCCTTGCGTTCCCTTGCAGGACCGAACCTCTCGCGCCCGATCCGTTTCCGGGAGCGACGATGTGGAAGCGTGACCCGCCCAGTGAACCTGCGAGATCCCCGCGCCGCGTCGCCGCGGTCCCGGCGCTCGCGCCCGTCACGACCGCGGTGATCGGGGTCGGCCGGCAGGGCCGCCGGCACGCGCAGAAGCTCGCCGCGCTGGACGGCTCGCGGCTGGCGGCGGTCGTGGACGTCGATCCGGCGCGCGCCCGCGAGGTGGCCGCCGAGCTCGGGGTCGCCGCCATGGCGGATTGCGGCGAGCTCCCCGGCGACGTGTCCGCGGCCGTCGTTGCCACGCCGACTTCCACCCATTACGAGGTCGCCCGCGCCCTGCTCGAGGCCGGGATCCACGTGCTGATCGAAAAGCCGATGACCACTGCCATGGAGCACGCACGCGAGCTCGTCGAGCTGGCGGACAGCCGGCGCCTCGTGCTTCAGGTCGGCCACCTCGAGCGTTTCAACCCCGTCGTGCTGGCGATGGCCGACCGCATCTCGCACCCGCAGTTCATCGAATCCGTCCGCGTCGCCCCGTACACGCAGCGCGCGCTGGACGTGAGCGTCGTGCTCGACCTCATGATCCACGACATCGACCTGATCCACACGTTCGTGAAATCGCCGATGCAGCACGTCGATGCGGTGGGGCGTGCCGTGTTCACCGACAACATCGACGTCGCGAATGCGCGTATCACGTTCGCGAACGGCTGCGTCGCCAACGTCACGAGCAGCCGTATCAGCTCGAAAACAGAGCGGACGCTGCGCATATTCCAGCCGGATTCCTATCTCTCCGCCGACCTGCGGAACATGACCCTGGCGCATTACTCGGCGAAGACCCGCCGGCCCGTGACACGACCGGAGGACCTGGAAATCCGCAACGAGTCGTTTGCGCCCGGCGACGCGCTGATGGAGCAGACCAAAGCCTTCCTCGACTCGGTCGCCGGCGGACCGCCGCCGCTCGCGAACGGCCACGTTGCGATGCATGCGCTGGAAACGGCCACGCTGATCAACCGCATCGTGGCGGCGCCGCGCGCACCGTGAGGCTCACGCGATCAATGCACGGCAGCGAGCCGCTCCCGGCATTCGGCCACCAGCGTGTCCATTGCCGTCTGCATCTGCTCCCGAAACTCTTCCAGCCGTTCGCGGGAGAACCCGGGCGGGATCTCGACCGGCTCGCCGACGGCCAGCGCGATGCGGGCGAACGGCTTCGGGATCATGAAATGATCCCACGAGCGCCGCAGGTACCAGGCGCGATCGGCCGCGCAGGCAATGGGCACCAGTGGAGCATGGCCGGCGCACGCGATGAGCAGCGTGCCGGTTTTGAACTCGCCGCGCGGCCCGAGCGGCCCGTCCGGGGCCGTCGCCATCGAGACGCCGCGTTTCATCATCGCGTGCGCGTCGCGCAGCACGAGCGCTCCCGCGCTGGTGGTCGAGCCGCGGATGACGTCGGCGCCCCATGCCTTCGCGACCCGCGCCGCGATCTCTCCGTCCACCGATGCGGAGACGATGTAACAGGTCCGGAATCCGCGACGGCTCCAGCTGCGGAGCAGTTGTGAGCACACGATCATCTGCTGGTGCCAGAAGCAGGGCGCGTACACGCGGGTGCGATCGGCGACGATGCCGGCCTCGGCGGCTGCGCCCCGGATCTTCTCGATGCGATAGCTCGAGCACAGCAGGAACAGCAGCCCGCGGAGCAGCGGGATGCCGAGCCCGTGAGCGAAGCGGCGGCCCGGCGACATGCGCCGTCGCGAGGCCTTGCTGCGCCGCATATCGACGTCTGCGTAGCTGTCCATGAGCGGCGGACCATGAGCGGCGGAATACACGCGACAGCCGTGGTGTCGGCCGGCGCCGTGATCGAGGACGGCGTGAGCATCGGCCCGTATGCCGTCGTCGAGAGCGATGTACACGTAGGATCGGGCACCTGCATCGGCGCCCACGCGGTGATTCGCAGCCATACCCGCATCGGCCGCGACAATGATATTGACGCACACGCGGTCATCGGCGGCAAGCCCCAGCACGCGCGCTACGACGGCTCGCCGACTTTCGTGGAGATCGGCGAGCGGAACGTCATTCGCGAAGGCGTGACGATCCACCGTGGCTTCGAGCCCGGCGGCACGACCCGCATCGGCTCCGGCTGCTTCCTGATGGCATACGCGCACGTCGGGCACGACTGCCGGTTGGGCGATCGGGTGACGCTGTCCAACAACGTCCTGCTCGGCGGCCACGTGGAGGTGGGCGACGGCGTCGTGATGGGCGGCGCGGCCGCGGCCCACCAGTTCCTCCGCATCGGCGCGTACAGCATGGTGGCGGGTTACGCCCCGCTGAGAAAAGACGTGCTCCCGTTCACGCTGGTCGGCGGCGAGCCGCCCCGGCACTACCGCCTGAACACCGTCGGCCTGCGGCGCAACGGCTTCGATCGGGAGCGCATTCGCGCGCTGGAATCGGCCTTCCGCGCGCTGCGTGCCGGCGACGGCGGCCTCACGGGTATCCCCGACACGGCGGACGTGAGCTACCTGCGCGCATGGCTGGCCGCCCGCTCGGCCTTCGGCTGCTACGGCTTCGCCGAACCGGGGTCGCGGCACCGCACCCGGTAG
>CAZBGV010000132.1:0-9441 GCA_964491485.1 uncultured Woeseiaceae bacterium
CCAGCACGTCGTAGCCGAGCACGTTGCCGAGGTCGAAGTCGTAGCTCGGCGTCAGCCGCACCTGCCAGTTGGGCTGGCGCTCGGTCTCGTTGCCGTCGATGCCCTGGGTATCCTCGCCGCTGACGACGTTGATCTCAGAGTCCAGCAGCGTCGCGTTGAGGGACAGCGAGAAACCGGCGTCGGTCTCCCAGACGCCGTCGATCTCGACGCCCTGGGACTTCTGGGACGTGATGGTCGCCTCGCCGCCGAACTCGAAGACGACGATGCGCGGATCGACTTCCGTATGGAAGCCGGTGGCGTACAGGCTCAGGTAGTCGGTCCGCCACTTGAAGCCGAGCTCGTACTGGTCGATGTCCTGGACGAGGTCGTTGCCGCTCGCGAACGCGGCGCGGCCATCGCGGAAATCGTCGAAGACCGGCATCTTGTGTCCCTGGTTGATGCGCCCGAAGAAGCCCATCGAGTCGTTCAGCTGGTAGTTCAGCGCTGCCGTCCACGAGAGCTCCGAATCGTCGGTCGACACACCGAAATCGACGCTGCCGTCGCGGCCGTCGTCGATGGTGTAGTCCATCTCGTAGTTTTCCCAGCGCAGGCCGACGTCCGCCCGCAACACGTCGCTGATGTCGAACGTCGTGGCCGCGTACAACGCGTTGGTGGTCGCGTCGCCGCTGCCGTCAATGTCGAAGTTGTTGTCGTTGCAGCTGTCGATGGCCGGGTCGTTGCAGGCGATGCCGGTCACCATCTCACCGCCGTTCTGCACGACTTCCCACTTCACGTTGCCGAGTGCCCAGAGATCGTCGCTCGAGGCACTGGACGAGTAGTAGCCGAAGGTCACCGTTCCACGGTCGAAGGCGCGGGTGAGGCTGATGTCGTTCGTGAACGCTTCGAGGTCCTTGCGCACTTCCCAGGCGCCGAACGCCTGGATGAACTCGTCGGCCCCGATCGCCCGGCCGCTGACCGCGCCCATGATCGGACCGATGACGACCGCGCGCGTGTCCACGCTCGGGTCGGCAAGCAGGTCGCCTACGCGCACGGCGCCGCCGTCCGGCACGAGTCCGATCGTGTCGGCGTCGCCCTTGGTGAAGCTGAAGCGGTCGGTGAGCTGCCACTCGTCGGTGACGTCGAGCTTGACCGAGCCGCCCGTCATGGCGCCGCGCCAGCCGCGGCCCTCGTCCAGGTCGAGCGTCTTGATCGTCGGGTTCGGCGCCGACGAGTCGCCGCCGTTGGGGAACGCCTCGCTCGCGTTGTCGGTCATGATCTGCCGCTGCCGGTTCATGGTGCCGAGCTGGTTGTACGAGGCGTCCACGCCCGGCACGTTCAGGGCCACCGGCAGGTACCACTGACCGGTGTCATCGGTCCGCCGGTGGAACAGGTTGATCGTGCCGTTGTCGAGCTCGCGGGTGAGGTTGACCGTGATCTGGTTGCCCTCGTCCGTATTGAAGCCGGCTTCGCGGATACCGGGCGAGCTCGTGATGTAGCCGCCGATCATGTAATAGAAATCGTCGGCGATCGGGCCGCTGATGTATCCGTCGAAGCGGCGGAGGTCGTAGTCGGATGTCGTGTACTTGACCAGGCCCTCCGTTTCCTCGCTGCCCTCGCGCAGGATGAAGTTGGTGGTCAGTCCGGGCTGGCCGTTGGAGAAAACGGGGTTCGGGCCGCCGCGCAGCGCCTCGACCCTGAGCACCGTCTCATCGATGCGGAACAGCGTCGTATTTTCCATGAACGCCAGCGACGGCGGCGGATAGATCGGGGCGCCGTTCACCTGCACCGTGAGATACGGCGCGTCGCCGCCGCCCGGAAATCCGCGCACCATGACGTTCGCGCCGGAAACGCCGCCCGAGCTTTCGGACCAGACGCCCGGCACGAGCCGCAGGAGATCGGCGGTACTTTGCGGCGAAAACTTGGTGATGTCCTCGTCGCTCATCGTGGTGATCGCGAAACTCGCGTCGAACTTGAGGATCTCGGCGCCGCCGGCGGTACCGGTCACGACGATCTGCTCGAGCTGCTCGTCCGGTTGCGCCGGCTGGTTCTGCGCC
Source organism: uncultured Woeseiaceae bacterium (assembly GCA_964491485.1). Lineage (GTDB taxonomy): Bacteria > Pseudomonadota > Gammaproteobacteria > Steroidobacterales > Woeseiaceae > IDS-8. The sequence continues at coordinate 2,034 of CAZBGV010000132.1, forward strand.
CGTACGGGCATGCTTGCGAGCAGGAAACCCGTGCCCGCCAAAATTACACGGAGCGCGGCCTTGCCAAAGCCATCCACTCCAGACATCGCTCTCGATGACATGGGAATCTCCCCCTGGTTGATCCGACCGGCATCCGCCCGCGGCGACGCGGCCGAAGACCGGCATGCCTTCCTTAGACGGTTCGGCGGGGGATCCGGACCCCCCTTCTTTTATGATTTGTGGTTATGGTTGCGCTGGAGGTGGCGGACCGCGCCTTGCAGGATCGCCCCCGCGCCGGCCGCGACGCCCACGTCCGCGCAGCGGCAGTCCTCGTGGTCGCAGCCGTCGCCGTCGGCGCATTCGCCGCTGCAGTAGTCGCGGCCGCGGAGCGCGAGGTAGCGCATCCCCAGCGCGCACTGGCAGCCGGGATGGCTGCAGGTGCGCTGCTCGTAACCGAATACTTTGTCTTCCGGATCCCGCGGCAGATCCTTGCCGCGCGTGCTTTCCTGTTCCATGAGGCGATCCAAGCAAGATGCGCGCCAATCTCACGAAGTGCGTCAGGAACACGCTTGCGGGCGTTGAATTGTTCGGATAAAGCGGCCATGAGGCGGACGCGCCGTGCCGACTGTCGGCGCCGGTGCGCCCGGCGCGAGGGCCTGCGTAAAATTTGCAGGGCGCGTGGCAGTTATTGCGCAGGACGGCGCCGGCTGTCGTCTCCCGGGGACGCCCCCGAGCGCGTCTCAGGACAGGGCCGCGGCCAGCGCACGGGCGGCGCTCGCACCGTCGAACCGCTTGCGATCGATCAGCACGTGCGCAACGTGCGGAGCGACCCACACCGTCGCGCGCACGCCCGGCACCCCGCGATCGAGGGTCACCCTGGCCGGGTCTGCCACCTCGATCCTGATGCGCCCGGCGCAGCTCTCCGCCGCACGCACGTTGGCGGCGCCGCCCAGGGCCGCGAGCCATTCCCGGACCGGCGGCGTGGCTGCAGCCGGCGTCCCCTCCGCCGGCGGCGCTTCGGGCGCGGGCGGCTCGGTCGCCCCGGGCGGGAGCGCGGCGGATGGCGTGCGGCCGAGGTGGCGGCGGATGGCGCCGGCGATACGGTCCGCCGACGGTCCGAGCACCACCTGCAGCGTCGTGGCGGACGGCCGGATCACGCCGTGCGCCCCGAGCCGCCGCAGCTCGTCCTCGTGCACGCGCGCCGTATCGGCGAGCACGAGCCGCAGGCGCGTCGTGCACGCGTCCACCGAGACGAGGTTCCCGGCGCCGCCGAGCGCCGCGACCAGCGCGGGCGTCTCCTCGCCGCCCGTCGCGGCGGGCGGGGCTTGCGCCGCGGCGGGCTGCGCCTCGCGGCCCGGGGTCGGCAGCGCGAACCGGCGGATGCAGTAACGGAACATGCCGTAGTAGACGACGCCGTACGCGAGACCCACGGGCAGCAGCCACAACGGGCGGGTGGCAAGCGGAAAATTGAGGACGTAGTCGAACAATCCGGCCGAGAAGCCGAAGCCGAGCCGCACCCCGAGCACGTCCAGGAGCACCATCGAGGCACCGGTGAGGAGCGCGTGCGCGACGTACAGGGCCGGTGCGATGAACATGAACGTGTACTCGATCGGCTCGGTGACCCCGGTCAGGAACGAGGTGAGCGCCATCGAGAACAAGAGGCCGCCCACGGCCTTGCGGCGGCCCTTCGGTGCCGCGTGGTACATCGCGAGACAGGCGGCGGGCAGGCCGAACATCATCACCGGAAAGAAGCCCGACATGAAGGCACCGGCCGTCGGATCGCCGGCCATGAAGCGCCGCAGGTCGCCCGTGACCTGGCCGAAATCGCCGAGCAGGAACCACGCGATGTTGTTCAGGATGTGGTGCAGCCCGGTGACGATCAGCACGCGGTTCAGCACGCCATAGAGAAAGAGCCCGGCTTCGCCGCTGCCGAGGACCGCGCGGCTCGCGGTATCCATGCCGTTCTCGAGCACCGGCCAGCCGAGGCCGAAAGCCGCGGCGAGCGCAAGCCCGGCGATGCCGCTCGCGATGGGCACGAAGCGCCGCCCGCCGAAGAACGCCAGGTAATCGGGCAGGCGGATGTCGCTGTAGCGGTTGTAGAGCCAGCCCGCGGCAATGCCCGACAGGATGCCGGCCGGGACCGAGAGCTTCGCGAGGCGCTGCTCGACCCAGGCCTCGCGCGCGCGATCCAGCGCCTCGCCGGCGAGCCCCGTGAGCGCGTCCGGCGGTACCGCCATGAGCGCCGCGGCGCCCTGGGTCGCCACGAAATAACCGACCAGCGCCGCGAGCCCGGCGGCGCCGTGATTCTCGCGCGCGAGGCCGACGCCGATGCCGACCGCGAACAGCAGCCCCAGGTTGGAGAAGATCGCTTCGCCGGCGGCGGTCACCATCGGCAGGTCGAGGAGATCCGGCTGGCCGAGCCGCAGCAGCAGGCCCGCGACAGGCAGCACCGCGATCGGCAGCATCAGCGCGCGGCCGAGCTTCTGCAGCTGGTCGAGCGCGGCGCTCATGCCGGTTTTCCCGAGGCCGCGGCGAGCACGCGCCGCACGCCGTGCGCGTCGTCCTCCGCGAGTGCGGCGGCGGCCAGCGCCTCGCACTCCGCGACGGTGAGCGCGCCGATCAGCGCTTTCAGCTCCGGGATCGCGTTCGGTACCGCGGACAGCGTGCGCACCCCGAGGCCGATGAGCACCGGCACCGCGGCGCTGTCCGACGCGAGCGCGCCGCAGACGGACACGCTTCGCTCGCCGGCCGCCGCGACGACGGCGACGATCTGGCGCAGCACCGCCGGGTGCAGGTGATCGAAGGCGGCGCCGAGCTCCGGGTGCGTGCGGTCGAGGGCCAGCGTGTACTGCGCGAGATCGTTGCTGCCGATCGACAGGAAGTCCGCTTCGCGCGCGATTTGATCGGCGAGCGCGACCGATGCGGGCGTCTCGATCATGGCGCCGAGGAGCACGCGCCCGGCCCGATCCGGGGCATCGCCGGCTTCCGCCAGCAGCTCGCGGACGCGGCGGACGTCGCCGGGCTCGTTGACCATGGGCAGCAGCACGCGCCGGCCTCCCGGTATCTCCGTACGCAGGATCGCCGCGAGCTGGTCGCGCAGGATCTCCGGGTGGCGAAAGGCCACGCGCAGGCCGCGCAGGCCGAGCAGCGGGTTGTCCTCGTGCGGCAGCGGCAGGCACGGGATGGGCTTGTCGCCGCCGACGTCGAGCAGCCGGATCACCAGCGGCCGCGGCGCCAGCGCATCGGCAATCGCCTGGTACTCGCGCGCCTGCTCGTCCACCGTCGGCGCCCGGCGCCGCTGCTGGAACAGGAGCTCGGTGCGCAGCAGTCCGCAGCCTTCCGCGCCGCTTTGCACGGCGTGCGCGGCTTCGGCCGCGGACGTGAGGTTCGCGAGCATCCCGATGCGGCAGCCGTCCGCCGTTGCGCACGCGCGCGCCGCGGTCTCGAGCAGCCGCGCGTGGCGGGTGCGGCGCTCCGCAATGCTCTGCTCCGCTCGCGCCAAAGCGTCCTCCCCGGGCTCGACGTGCAGGCGGCCGGCTTCCGCATCGAGCAGCACGCGCGCGCCGCCGGGTACGCGCAGCACGTCGGGGCCGGCCCCGACGACGGCGGGAATGCCGAGCGAAGCCGCGACCAGCGCCACGTGCGACGTGGGGCCGCCGCCCGCGGTGCAGAGCCCGGCCACCCTGGCGAGATCGAGGCGGCCGAGCTCCGAAGGGAGGAGCTCGGACGCCAGCACGATGGCGGCATCCGGCAGCGCGGGAGGCTGCGGCTCGCGCCCCGTGAGCGCGGCCAGCACCTGCCGCTCGACGTCTTCGAGATCGGCCGCGCGCTCCGCGAGCAGGGCGCTGCCGGTGTCCAGCAGGCGTGCCGCAGCCTCGCGCGTGGCTCTACGCCAGGCAAAACCCGCGCTCTTCCCCTCGTCGATGGCAGCATCCGCGAGCGCGAGCAGGCCGGGGTCGTCGAGCAGCTCGGCTTGTGCCGCCAGGACGTCGCCGCCCGCGCCCCCCGCGAGCGCCTGCAGGCGGCCGCGCGCGGCTTCCCGCGCGACCGCGAGCGCCGCGCGCTCGTGCCCGGCTCCGCCGCCCTGCTCGTCGACGGCCAGCTCCGGGGCGGCGAGCCGGTGCGCGACGCCCACCGCGATCCCGCGGCTCGCGACGGCGCCGGTAAGCTCGCGGGCGGGCGCGTTGCCGCCGGCCGGCTGCGGCGCGGACGCGGCGACCGGCCGGGCGGGCGCACCCGCCCCCGTCCCGATCTCCTCCGCCAGCGCCCGCACCGCGGCGGCGGCATCCGGACCGAACGCCTCGAGCTCGAGCGTGTCCCCGCGAGCGGTACCGAGGGCCATGAGCTCGAGCGTGCTGCCCGCCCGGGCGCGCCGGCCGTGCGCCGACACCACGACTCGCGCCCGGTACTCGCGGCTGCGCCGCGCGACGCGCGCCGCGGGGCGTGCGTGCAGGCCGTGCTCCTCCGCTACCACGACGGTGAGGACCGCGTCCGGTATCGCCGCTGCCGGTTCGGATCCTCGCGCCTCGGCGATACTCACGATCTCGAGGATCGCCTCGCCGGCACGCACGAGCCCGTCCGGGCGCAGCGCGCTCACGCGGTGCGGCGTATCGCCGGCCGTGACCACGGGCGTGACGAGGCTGGCAGCGCCGCGCGCGAGGCGGTCGAGATCGAGCTCGAGCAACGGATCGCCGCGGCGCACGCGGGCGCCCGCGTGCGTGTGCGCTGTGAACCCCTCGCCGCGCAGGCGCACCGTGTCGATGCCGACGTGCAGCAGGATCTCGATCCCCGACTCGCTCTTCACCGTGACGGCGTGACGCGTGTCGGCGAGCAATGTGACGACGCCGTCGCAGGGCGCGCACAGCAGCGAGCCCGTCGGATCGATGGCCGCCCCGTGACCGAGCATGCGGCCCGCGAACGCGGGGTCCGGGACGTCGTCGAGCGGCATGAGCCAGCCGGCGATCGGAGCGGTCAGTGTCAGCGTCGCATTCATGGCGTGGCGGCCGCGGGAGCGGCACGCTCGAGCTCGACCCAGTCGAGAACCCACAGCGGATCGTAGCGGGCCGCGCGGAAACGCAGGCAGAGATCGGCGGGCCCGTCGGCACGCTGCGCGAGCGGCGCCGAGAGCACGCTCACGCCGTGGCGGCGCAGCGCCGGCGCGAGCGGCAGCACCGCGACGACGTCCCCGGCGCAGCCGTCCGCGCGCACCTCGAGCTCGCCTTCCGGGCTCGCAGGCGCTGCCAGCGTCACGTCGGGCGCCTCGCCGCCAAACTGGAAATTGAACGGCACCTGTCCCACCGCCGCCTTGATCCCGTCGACGCCGGACAGCCCGGCGTCGTGCCAGATCCAGCACGGGTTCAGGATGTCGGTGAGGAACACGGCGCGCGGGCCGTCCCGCGGCGCGTCGTCCTCCAGCGCGAGCACGACGCGGCGGCTGCAGAGATCGAGCTGCTGGCTCGCGCGCCGGTCGGCGAGGCGCGCGGCGGTTTCCCGCAGCTCGCGCGAGACGGAACGGCCGTCGAGGAAGGTCCGAGCGGCGAGCTCGGCAGCGTCCGGCAGCTCGAGGGATCCCCGATACGGCGCCGACGCGGGCGTGACCGGCGAGCCGTCCGTCGTGTAGCGGATCTCGCCCAGGCCGGATTGGTTCGCGAGCTGCACGGCGACGCGGCCGTCGACGCGGCGGCGCGCGCTCGCGCGCACGTCGAACGCGCTGGTCGCGAACGGCAGCCCCAGCGCGCGGTAGCGCTCGAACTGCCTCGCCAGCCGATGCACGAACGACGGCCAGTCGAGCCGCTCAGGCTGCGACCACGCGATCTCGGCCAGCGCGGCCGCGCGCGGAAACGCCATGTACGCGAGCCGCTCCGGCGTGCGGATGTGCTCCGACCAGAGATTCGCCTGGATGCCCAGCACGTGGTGGCGCTGATCGGGCGCGAGGCCGTCCGGCATCGGCCGGAAGCGGTACACGTCCGCGAGCGGGATGACGGCGTCGCGACCGGGCGGCTCGCTCGCGAGCTCGCTCTGGCGGTGATCGAGATACAGCGTCGGCGACGGCGCGAGCACGGTGTCGTGCCCGAGCTTCGCTGCTGCGAGCGCGCCGTCCACGCCGCGCCAGGACATGACCGTGGCGCGCGGCGCAATGCCGCCCTCGAGGATCTCGTCCCAGCCGATCAGCTTCCGGCCGTGCGCGGTGAGATAGCGCTCGATCCGTTTCACGAACCAGCTCTGCAGCGCGGTCTCGTCCGCGATGCCGAGCTCGCGCATGCGCGCCTGCACGGCCGGCGATTCCTGCCAGCGCGTTTTCACCGCCTCGTCGCCGCCGACGTGTATGTACTCGCCCGGGAAGAGCTCGAGCACCTCACCGAGGATCGTTTCGAGAGCATCGAACGTCGCCTCGTCGACGCCGAACAGCCAGGTGTGCACGCCCCAGTCCGCGGACACGCCGGGCGGCGCTTCGCCGGTGCCGAGCTCGGGGTAAGCGGCGAGCGCCGCCTGCGCGTGCCCGGGCATCTCGATCTCCGGCACGATCGTCACGTGGCGCTGTGCGGCGTACGCGACGATCTCGCGTATCTCGGCCTTCGTGTAGTAACCGCCGTAGCGGCGCGGCTGGCCGGTCTCCGGATCGACGTCGGCCGCGGCCGCACGGCCGGCAGGCACGCGCCAGGCGCCGATCTCCGTCAGGCGCGGATACGCGTCGATCTCGATGCGCCAGCCCTGGTCGTCGGTCAGGTGCCAGTGCAGCACGTTGAGCTTGTGCAGCGCCATCCAGTCGATCATGCGCTTCACCGACGCGGGCGGCACGAAGTGGCGCGCGGGATCGAGCAGCAGGCCGCGCCAGGGAAAACGCGGCGCGTCTTCGATGGCCAGCGCCGGAATCGCTGCCGCCGGCGCGCGTTGGTCGAGGCTCGCCGTTGCCAGCTGCCAGAGGCTGACCGCGCCATAGAAGAGGCCGGCCGCGTCGTTGGCGGAGACGACGATGCGCCCGGGCGATACCTCGAGGCGATAGCTTTCCGCCGCGGTGCTGCCCCGCGCCGCGCCGAGCTCGAGGAGGATCACGCCATTCGCCGGCGGCGATGACGGATCGACGACCTCGAGATCGAGGCGGCGCGTGCGCCGCAGGAGATCGGCCAGCCAGTGCGCCGTCCAGCGGGCTTCCTCGCCGCCGGTCGCGACGATCCGCGTCGCGGGCCCGAGCTCGAAGGCACCGTCGGACCATGCGACGTGATTCGGCAGCGGAATGATTTCGGGTGTCCTTGCGGGCACGGTGGCTCTCTCCGCCGGCGGCGCGCAGCCGATGAGACACGCGACGACGAAGCCGGGCACGAGCAACGAACGAAACATCGGGTGTCCGTCCCGCCACCGGCGGACTGGCGAATGCACCGGCATTCCCGCACCTTCCCCCATGCAAGCACTATACGTGTCTTCGGGCAGC
>CAZBGV010000133.1:0-8956 GCA_964491485.1 uncultured Woeseiaceae bacterium
ATGACGGCGCTCGTCGATCGCTACTACGCGTTCGTGTTGGCGTGGGGCGCAACGCTGTGTCAAACCCCCTGCGTTTTTCGCCGGCTGTAAAAAACTTTTTCGGGGTCGAACCGATTTTTCGCTCACGGCGAAAAATCGGTTCGACCCCGCGTTCCGATCGGGTATAATTCGCCGCGTCACAGGGGTGGCCGGCTCCGCGCTTGCGAGCGACGGGGCAGTAAACCGGCCTGAGATCCGCGCTGCCGCGGGTAGCGGCAGCTCATGCGGGAACCCTTAGAACCTGACCCGGGTAATACCGGCGTAGGAAGAGGATCCAGCCATGCTGCACTCCCTGCCGTTGCGGCGAAGCGTTTACGCTTCGGTCGCGCTGCTGTTCATACACCTCCCCGCTGCCGCGCAACAGGATGCCGCCGACGAGCCGATCGAGGAGATCGTCGTCACGGCCGATTTCCGCGAGCGCACGGCGAACCAGCTGCCCTCGAGCGTCACCGTGCTCGACGGTGACGAGATCGGTGCGCTCGCCGTGCAGCACTTCGAGGAGCTGATTCCCGTGGTGCCGAACCTCAACTGGTCGGGCGACGGCAACCGCGCGCGCTTCTTCCAGATCCGCGGCGTCGGCGAGCTCGAGCAGTACGAGGGCGCGCCGAATCCGTCCGTCGGCTTCATCATCGACGACATCGATTTCAGCGGCATCGGTGCGGTCGCCACGCTGTTCGACGTCGCACACGTGGACGTGCTGCGCGGTCCGCAAGGCACGCGCTACGGCGCCAACGCGATCGGCGGCCTGATTTACGTGCAGAGCGCCGAGCCCTCGGACGAGTGGGCAGGCCTCGTGCAGGTCGGCGGCGGGCAGGACGAAGCGTTTTCGGCCGGCGCGGCCGTCGGCGGGCCGCTGACGGGCGACGGCTCGCTCGCCTTCCGCGCGAGCGCGCATCACCACGAAAGCAACGGCTTTCGCCACAACCCGTTCCTCGGCCGTGACGACACGAACGGCCGCGACGAAACGAGCGTGCGCGCGAAGCTCTCCTGGGAGGCGGGCGACGACTGGGACATCGGCCTCGCGGCGATGCTCATCGACCTCGACGACGGCTACGACGCGTTCGCAATCGACAACTCCCTCACCGTACTCTCCGATCACCCGGGGCGCGACGCGCAACGAAGCTTCGGCTCCGCGCTGCGCGCGACGTGGTCCGGCGGCCGGCGCTTCGAGCTCACCTCGATCACGTCGTACGCCGATTCCGACATGCAGTTCGATTTCGACGCGGACTGGGGCAACCCCGACGCGTGGGCGCCTTTCACCTACGATTTCATCTCGGAGAACGACCGCAAGCGGGAGACCCTGAGCCAGGAGCTTCGCCTCACGTCCACCGAGGCCGGGCGGATTTTCGGCGGCTCCACCGACTGGCTCGTCGGTCTGTACCTGCTCGATCTCGACGAGAGCCTGGCGACCCTGAACCGGGGCGTGTACTTCGATCCGCTCTCCGGCTTTTCCGACAGCCTGGACGACGCCCTCGAGAGCCGCTTCGAGGCGCTGAACACGGCGGCCTTCGGCCAGCTCAGCTTCGCCGTCAGCGAAGCGGGCGAGCTCGGCTTCGGGCTGCGCGTCGAGCACCGTCGCACCGATTACACGGACTCCAACGGCCTCGCGCTCGATCCCGCGGAAACCATGCTCGGCGGCGAGCTGAGCTACACGCACAGCTTCGATGAGGGCTTGCGCGCGTTCGTCTCGCTGTCGCGCGGCTACAAGGCGGGCGGCTTCAATCTCGGACCGGTGCCGGAGGGGGGCCGCGAGTTCGAGCAGGAAGCGCTGTGGAGCCTCGAGAGCGGGCTGAAGGCGCTGTGGCTGGACGGCACGCTCGCCTTCGACGGCTCGGTGTTCTACACGCGCCGCGTCGACCAGCAGGTCCGCACCTCCGTGCAGCTCAATCCGAACGATCCGGCTTCTTTCATCTTCTTCACCGACAACGCAGCGCGCGGGCGCAGCGTCGGCCTGGAAGCCGAAGTGCACTGGACGCCCGCGGAAGCCTGGCAGCTCTACGCGAGCGTCGGGCTGCTCGACGCGGAGTTCGACGAGTTCTCGAACGGGACGACGGACCTCAGCGGCCGCGACCAGGCGCACGCCCCGAACTACACGCTCGCGCTCGGTGGCGAGTACCGCCACCCGAGCGGCTTCTTCGCGCGCCTCGACCTTTCCGCGCGCGACGCGTTCTATTTCGACGTCAGTCACGACCAGCGCTCGGAGCCGTCCCGGCTCGTGAATGCACGCGTGGGCTTCGAGACGGAGCGCTGGACCGCGACGCTGTGGGCGCGCAACCTGCTCGACGAGACCTATGCGGTGCGCGGTTTCTTCTTCGGCAACGAGCCGCCCGATTTCGCGAACGAGCTCTACATCCGCCGCGGCGACCCCCGCCAGGCAGGCGCCACCATCGAAGTGAGGTTCTAGATCATGCGAGTAGCCGTCGACATCAGCCTGTATCCCCTCGCCGAGGAGTTCCTGACCCCGATCGAGGACGTCATCCGCCGCTTCAACGAGCACGACGGCGTGGACGTCGAGACGAACGCGATGAGCACGCAAATCCGCGGCGAATACGACGCGGTCATGCAGGTACTCCGGGAAGAGATGAAGCGTACCTTCGAACGGGTACCGAAGGCGGTGTTCGCCATCCGCATTCTCAACAACCCGCTCGGCGGCTGAGCACGGTGGAGGGCCTGGCGGGCACTTTCGTTGCGCAGCTGCGCGCGTTTTCGCCCGCGGAGGCCGTCGCGGTCGCCGCTGCCATCGCCTACCTGGTGCTTGCCATTCGTCGCAACATCTGGTGCTGGCTGTTCGCCGCGCTGAGCACGATCATTTACGTCGCGCTGTTCCTGCGCGCGAAGTTGTACATGGAGTCGCTGCTCAACGTGTTCTATCTCGCCATGGCCGTGTACGGCTGGTACGCGTGGCGCTACGGCGGCTCGCGCGGCGACGAGGAGCTGCCGGTCACCCGATGGCCCCTGCAGCTGCACGCCGCCGCGCTGCTGGCCATCGCCGCCGGCGCGGCGACGGCGGGTTACGTGCTCGACCGCTGGACGGACGCCGCGTTTCCGTATGCGGATTCCGCCACCACGATCGCGGCCATCTGGACCACGTTCCTCGTCGCGCGCAAGGTGCTGGAGAACTGGTGGTACTGGCTCGTGATCGACAGCGTGTCCGTGTACCTCTACTGGTCGCGCGACCTGCCCCTCACGGCCCTGCTGTTCGTCCTGTACGTCGCGCTCATTCCCGTCGGGCTCGCCGCCTGGCGCCGCGCCTGGGCCGAGCAGCAGGCAACGGCCTCCGCGTGACCGATTCACTCGCCGCGGCGGCCGCGATCGCCCGCATCCCGGGCGTCGAGCCGGCGAAGACGCGTTACCGGCTGCTTTCCGCGGGCTTCACCAATACGCTGTGGCTGGTGGAGGCCGAGCAGCGCCGGCTGGTGCTGCGCATCGACACCGCTTATGCCGGTGCGCTCGGCCTCGATCGAGGCACCGAGCGCGCGGTGCTCGAGCAGGCGGCCGCGGCCGGCATCGCACCGCGCGTCGTGCACGCGGAACCCGGTGGCGTGCTCGTCTGCGAGTACCTGCCCGGCCGCAGCTGGGACGCGGGGGATCTCGCCCGTGCGGACAACCTCGAAGCGCTGGCCGCCTTGCTCCGCCGGGTGCACGCGCTGCCGCCCTCCGGCGTGCCTTTCGATGCGCAGTGCGCGGCGGAGCGCTATCTCGGCCTCCTGCGACCGCACGAGGAATTCCACGTTCTCGCGCGCCGTTGCCGCGACGTCGTTGCGAGCGTCCCGCTGCCCGCGCAGTCGGTCTGCTGCCACAACGACGTCGTCGCAAAGAACGTCATCGCCACGCCCGCGCTGATGCTGATCGACTGGGAATACACTTGCGACAACGACCCGTATTTCGACCTCGCGTCGCTGGTCGGCTATCACGACCTTGCGGAGCCGCAGGTACAGGCATTCGTTGCGGCGTACGCCGGCTCGAACCACGCCGAATCGCGCCAGCGCCTGGAACTCCAGCTCCGCCTGTTCGACGCCCTGCAATGGCTGTGGCTCGCCGTCAGGCAGACCATCGCCCCGAGCGCCGCGACTGCCGAACGCCTGCGCAACCTGGCATGCCGAGTCGATGCGAACCGGTAGGAGCGCGCACCGCGCGCGACCGGACGTCGATCGGCCGCGGTCCGCGTGACTCGCACCTACCAGGCGTTGCGGAGCTCGCGCAGCTTGAGGAAGACGGTCTGCGGGTCGGGGTCGGGCCCGATACCCGGGTCGGCCTCGCGCAGGCGAGAGATCACAGAAGGGCTCTGCAGCCGGAAGAAGACGTTGATCTCGTGCTCCTCGCCGAGTGTCGTGACGTAGGCGTTCGCGGGATCCTGGTCGCGATATTTCGCGAGCATCTCCGCGGCCCGCGCGTTGTCCGGCTCGCGGTCCAGCGCGAAGGCCAGGTTGTTCGCAAGGTAGTCGTGGCCCGGATAGAGGCGCGTATCGTCGGAGAGCCGCGACAGCTTGTTGACGAACGTGCGATAGAGCTCCACCGGGTGCCCCCCGTTGTGGCAGTTGCCGGCACCCGCGTTGAACAGCGTATCGCCGCTGAACAGCGCGGGCGGGTCGGTGTGTGACAGGAGACAGATGTGGCTCATCGTGTGCCCGGGTGTGTCGAGGCATTCGAGCTCGACGGTGCGTCCGACCCGTATCACGTCGCCCTGGCCGACGCCGCGGGTCATGCCCGGGATGCGGCGGCCGGCGTTCTCGTGCGCAATCACCGCCGCACCGGTCGCCTCGACCATGCCCTTGTTGCCGCCGGTGTGGTCGCCGTGCTCGTGCGTGTTGAGAATCTCGCGGATGGTCCAGCCGCGCTCGCGCGCGACGGCGAGGCACTGGCGGAAATCGAGGGGGTCGATCGCGAGCGCCTCGCCCGTTTCCGGGCAGGCAACCAGGTAGTTGAAGTTCCGCAGGGAGTTGCCGGTCCAGAGCTGTTCGACGATCATGACGCCCTCGCCGCCGTAGGAGCCCGCCATGCGGGCGACTCTACGGTCATGATCGCCCGCATGGCGGGCTCCTACAACCTTTTCCCGCAGCCGCGGTCATATCGGTGTTTGAGAACTTTACCGGCTTCGGGCGGAGAGATTCCATGCGCATAGCCGCCGCGGCAGTCCTGTCTGGCCTCATGATCGCCGCTTGCGGTGAATCGGGCACCCCGCCGGCCGGGCAGCCCGCCGGCGGCAGCGCAGGTAAGGAAAGCGAGGAGCAGATGTCACGAGTTTTCGACATGCCGTATCTCATGCGCGACCTGGACAACGGGCTGCGCGTCATCGTCGTCCGCACGGATTATCCCGACATCGTCTCGCTGCAGATTCCCGTGCAGACCGGCTCGCGCAACGAGGTCGAGCCCGGCAAGTCGGGCTTCGCGCATTTCTTCGAGCACATGATGTTCCGGGGCACGGAGCAATATCCGCCGGACGTGTACGGCGCGATCCTGAAGAAGACCGGCGCGAACCAGAACGCCTACACGACGGACGACTACACGAATTACCACACGACGTTCACGAAAGCCGACCTCGAAAAGATGCTCGAGATCGAGGCCGATCGCTTCCGCAACCTGAGCTACTCCGAAGCGGCCTTCCGCACGGAGGCGCTCGCGGTCAAGGGCGAATACCTGAAGAACTATTCCGACCCGACCTCCAAGGCCTACGAGCGCATCCGCGACCTGGCCTTCGAAAAGCATACGTACAAGCACACGACGATGGGATTCCTCGAGGACATCGAGGACATGCCAAACCAGCTCGAGTACTCGCGGCAGTTCTTCGAGCGCTGGTACCGGCCGCAGAACGCGGCGGTGATCGTCGTCGGCGACGTGGATCCCGAGGCGACCTTCCGGCTGGTGAAGAAATACTGGGGCGGCTGGGAGCGCGGTGACTACCGGGTGGATATCCCGGCGGAGCCGCCCCTCGACGGCCCGGTGTACGAGCACATCGCCTGGGACGCGCAGACGCAACCCTGGATCTACATGGCCTTCCGGGGGCCGGCGTTCGACCCCTCCGACAAGGCGATGCCGGCGATGGACCTGCTGGCCTCGATCTGGTTCTCCGAGTCGTCGGATCTCTACCGCGAGCTGGTGCTCGAGAAACAGTCGGTCGATCAGCTCGCGACGTATTTCCCGAACCGCAAGGACCCGAACCTTCTCATGGTGTACGCGCGGCTGACCGACGAGCAGCATGCGCCGGACGTCATCGCCGCGATCAACCGCACGCTGGCGCGGGCACGTACCGAGCTCGCCGACCCGAAGCTGGTCGCGGACACCAAGTCGCGCCTGCGCTATCTCTTCACGGCGCAGCTGGACAGCTCCGAGCACATCGCGGACGTGCTGGCCGCGTACGTGCAGCACGCGCGCACGCCGGAAACCATCAACGAGCTGTACCGCACCTACGATTCGCTGACGGCCGAGGATTTGCGGCGCTACGCGAACGAGTTCTTCGTCGATTCGGGCCGGGTAATGGTCACGCTGTCGAACGCGCAGGCGATGGCAGGCGTCGACGGGAAGGAGTCGATCGATGCGCTGGTGGCGGAATCGGAACCGGGCACCGCAGGAGCGCGCACCGCGCGCGACTCTTCGGCGGCGGATTCCGGGTCCGGATCGCGCGCGATGCGCGCTCCTGCGGCGCCCGATTCGGGGTCCGGGTCGAGTGCCGCGCAGCACGCGCCCGTGCCGGTCTCGATCGTCGCGCGGGCCTCCGCGACCTCGCCCCTGGTCGACGTCGCCATCCTCGTGCACGCCGGCGCCGCGATGGATCCGCCGGGCAAGAAGGGCCTTGCCGCGCTGACTGCGGCAATGATCACGGAAGGCGGCTCCACCGCGCACACGATCGAGCAGATCAACGATGCCATGTACCCGATCGCCTCCGATTTCAACGCGCAGGTCGACAAGGAAATGACACGCCTGGCCGGCCAGGTCCATAAGGACAATCTCGATACCTGGTACGGGCTCGCGCTGGAGCAACTTTTGTCGCCCGGCTGGCGCGAGCAGGATTTCCGCCGCGTGCGCACCCAGCTCGTGAACGCCATTCGGACCGGGCTCGTCGGCAACAACGACGAGGAGCTCGGCAAGGAGGTCCTGTACGCCGAAATCTACGGTCCCGGGCATCCGTACGGGTCGCTCAACCTCGGCGACGTCAGCGATCTGCAATCGCTGACACTCGAGGACGTGAAGGCGTTCTACGAGCGCTATTACACGATCAACAACATCACGGTCGGGCTCGCCGGCGGATACCCGGAGTCGTTCGCCGGCCGCCTCGCTGGCGACCTGCAGGCGCTGCCGGCCGGGGAGCGGGCGTCGCTCGACCTGCCCCCGGTGCCCGGGCCGGACGGCAACCGCGCCGTGATCGTCAAGAAAGAGACTCCCGCGGTCGCGGTGTCGTTCGGTTTCCCGATCGAGCTCAAGCGCGGCGATCCGGACTGGGTTGCCCTGTGGCTCGTCCGCTCGTACCTCGGTGAGCACCGCAGCACCAACGGCCGCCTGTTCCAGCGCATCCGCGAGGCGCGCGGGATGAACTACGGCGACTACGCCTACATCGAGTACTTCCCGCGCGGCATGTTCCAGTTCGAGCCCGACACGAACCTCGGACGCCGCCAGCAGATCTTCCAGGTGTGGATCAGGCCGTTGCGCACGGTGAACGATGCGCACTTCGCGACCCGGGCGGCGCTCTACGAGCTCGACAGGCTGATCGGCGAAGGCATGAGCGAGACGGATTTCGAGGAAACGCGGAGCTTTCTCAGGAATTTCGTCAGCCTGCTCACCGACGGCCAGTCACGCCAGCTCGGCTATGCGCTCGACAGCCAGTACTACGGCATCGACGCGTTCTCCGATTACGTGCGGGCCGCTCTCGAGCAGCTCACGCTGGATGACGTGAACCGGGTGATCCGCGAGAACCTGCGCACCGACGACGTGCAGTTCGTGTTCGTCGCGCGCGACGCGGAGGAGCTCAGGCGCCGTCTCGTGGAGGACGCCCCGTCACCAATCGCGTACGACTCGGAGAAACCGGCGGAGCTGCTGCGCGAGGACGAGCTGATTGCGAAGCGGCCGATCCCGTTCGAGGACGGCGCCGTGCGCATCGTCCCGGCGGAGCAAGTCTTCCAGTAGGAGCTCGCCGCGGGGGCGATCCGGCGGTCGCCAACGCATCGCCCGTAGACGGGCTCGGTGCATTTCTGCGCAACGTACCCTGCACCAGCGGACAGCGGTTGCGGCCAGGCCGGGCGCCGTGCGCGTCGCAAAGCGCACGGTCTCGACCGCCATCAGCTGCTGAAGCACTCGAACAGGACGTCGTCTCCGTCGTTGGCGCGCGTGACCCGCACGTAATCCGTGCCGTCCGGGCAGTTGACGGTGTGGCTGTCGGAATCGCCGTCTTCGTCGACGCAGGTCCAGCCGACGTCGTCGTCGCCGTCTTCGTCCAGCTCGAACGTGGCGTTCTGCCCGGACTCCACGACGAACTCGTCGTCGACGTCATCCATGTCGTCGATGTCGGCCACGTCATCCAGGCCGGTGCCCGTCCCTTCCAGCGTGTCCGGGTCGACCTGGACCATCCCGTCGCACTCGGACTGGTTTGAGTCGAGCAGGCCGGCGCCCGTGGGCAGGATGGCATTCCCGGCTTGCTCGCCGAGGCCGGGCGTGTTCATGGCACACCCCCCGAGCAGCGCGGTCAGGAGCAAGCCGGCCGCGCCGGCAAGTAATTTCTGCATGTCTGTCTCCTTGCAGGGAATACCCGCGCCGCTTGCAATCGCGACAGGGGGCCGGTGTCGAATTGACAAACGGCGGAATTGCAAGATGCGTGCCACGCGAGTGGCGGCGATGGCTGTCGCGGCAGCCGCCGCGCAAGTTGCCCTCGAGCGGATCGGGTTCACGGACAGGGCGCAACCGTTGTCGCCCGCGCGGCGGGCTCCTA
>CAZBGV010000134.1:0-8952 GCA_964491485.1 uncultured Woeseiaceae bacterium
CCCGGGGCCGCAGCCCGTGCAGATGTGCATGCCGCGCAGGCCGAGCTCGTAGCCCACGCTCTTCGTGTAGTCGTATTCCTCGCGGCTGATCGCGTGACCGCCCCAGCAGACGACCAGGTTCGGCGTCGCCGGCAGCTTGAGCAGGCGGGCGTTGCGCAGGATGTGAAACACCGCGTTGGTGATGTTTTCCGAGGTCAGGAGATCGAAGCGGCTGCTTTCGCGAATCTCGTTATTCGTGAACACGACGTCGCGCAGCACGGCGAACACGTGCTCGCGGATGCCGCGAATCATCTGGCCGTCGACGAACGCCGAAGCCGGCGCGCCTTTCACCGAGACTTTGAGCCCCCGGTCCCGCTGGATGAAGCCGACGCTGAAGTCGCGGTATCGGTCCAGCACCGCCCGGGCGTCGTCGGTGTTGCCGCCGCTGTTCAGCACGGCGAGAATGCAGCGGCGCAACAACGGATACAGCCCACCCTCCCCCTCGCTGCGCAAGAGCTCCACCTCGGCGTGTGACAGCACCTCGAGGCTGCCTTCCGGCCACACCTCGGCATCGACGGTCTTGCCGGTGTCGGGGCGAATGTCGAAGCTCGATTTCGCTACCTGCTGCAATGCAATATCCTCGGGTGCCGGGCACTCTCGCGCGGCCGCCGGGCCCGCGGAGCCGGTTTCCGGCGCGCGCGCCTCAGGGAAGAATCTCGATCGGCACGCGGGCCGGGGTCATGAGCCAGATGTCGATCATGTCGGAGTTCGACACGGCGATACAGCCGTTGGTCCAGTCCGCGCGCCGGTAGTAGGCCGCCGAATACGTCGGCGTGTTCGGCTGGCCGTGAATCATGATCTGCCCGCCGGGATCGACGCCGCGCGCCTGCGCCTCCCGCCGGTCGGCCTCGTTGGGATACGAGATGCGGATCGACAGGAAATAGTCGCTGTTCGGGTTCCGCAGATCCAGATAATACAGCCCTTCGGGCGTCCGGTTGTCACCTTCTTCCTGCTTGTCGCCCACCGGGTCGATGCCGAGCGCGATGCGGAAGCTCTTCAGCACCTCATCGCCCTTCATGAGGTACAGCATCCGCCTGGACTTCTCGACGATCACCTTGTCCGCCAGCGGCAGGTCGGCGGCGGCGGCACGCGCGCACGTGAGCGCGACCAACACCGCCGCGAATGCGAGAGACACAAAGCCCCCGGAGCGCACTTGCTTCTTCTGCACGTACCTTCTCTCGTCTGACCGCAACAGATTAGCAAACCGTGCGGGGCCGGAGCACGTTAACCGCGTCGCATTCGCAACGTGCGCCGGCCGCCGACGGCAGCGTCAGCTCTCCTTCTTCTCGAGGATCGGGAAATTGAGCCGTGTGCCGAGCTGCACGTTGTGCAGGTCGAGCTCGGGGTTGTACTGCCGGAACAGCCAGACCGGCACGCGGTACCGCTCGAGCGAAAGAACCCAGATGGACTCGCCGGATTTCACGACGTGCTCGTGCATGCCGGTGATCGTGTACTGGCGGAAGAACGCGTCCTGCTGCTCCTTGTGATAGGCGGACCTCAGGCTTTCGAAGACCTCGGCACTCACCCGGCTCAGGTCGAGCTTGATGCGCTCGCCGACCTCCACCGGCCTGCCGAACGCGAACCCGTTGATGTCGCGCAGGCGCTGCGTCCTGATCTGCAGCCAGTCGGCGTAATGCCCGAGCGTCTCCAGCGGATGCACCTCGATCGTGCCGTCCTCGGCGACGCTGTAGTCGCTCGGATCCGAAAGCAGCCCGGAGCGCAGCGTGCCCATGAGGGTCGCCCCGGTGTCGTCGCTGAGCTCGCCGGGCAGCGCGCCCGCGGCGGGATCCGGGTCCGCCTCCGCATTGTCCGCGGCGGCGACCAGCGCCGCGGTCTCTTCGGCCGCGGCGGCAACCGGCGCACGCTCCTCGGGTGCCGGAGCCAGGGCGGGAGTGACGGTGGGCGGAGCCGCCGGCGCGGTGGCGGCGACGAGCACCGGCGCCGGGCCCGCGGCCGGCAGGCGGAGCCGCTGCCCGGCGCGGATGCGATTGCGGTTGTCGAGGTTGTTCAGGGCGGCCAGCGTCGACACGCGCGTGCCGTAAGCCGCGGCGATGCCGGACAGCGTGTCGCCTCGCACCACGGTATGGAAAAGATCCGGCAGCTGGGCGTCGAAGCGCGCGTCCGCCGGCAGGCTCGCCAGCAGGTCGGGCAGCGAGCCGTCGAGAAGCCCGGCCGGGAGCCTGAGCGTGTAGTCGCGCGGCAGGTACTTGCTGCCTTGCCAGATGGACGGCTGCAGCGCGGGGTTGTAGCGCGAGAGCACGGCCGTGTCGATGCCGAGCGTGCCGGCGAGCTCCGCGGCGGGCACGTAAGCATCGAGCGTCACGGTTTCCCATTGCACCGGGCGGTCGGGCACGAGCCCGGGGAAATAGTGCTCCGCGTCCCGGTCCACCTCGAGCGCCGCGAGGAACGCGACGTAGAAGTTGCGCGACGCGAAGCCGAACGCCCTGCCGTCATAGTGGCGGAGAATGTCCACGTACGCCGTGTCGCCGTGCTTGCGCATCGCCCGGCGCACACCGGCGAGCCCGTGGTTGTAGGCCGTGATCGCCATGGGCCAGTTGCCGGTGATCGAATAGTTGTAGGCGAGCAGCTTGCCCGCGGCGACCGTCGCGAGATACGGGTCGTTGCGCTCGTCGAGGATATGATCGATCTGCAGGTAGCGTCTGCCCGTGTCGCGCGTGAACTGCCAGATGCCGGAAGCGCCGACGTGCGAGCGCGCGTCCGGATTGTAGGACGACTCGACGTGCGGCAGCGCGGCGAGCTCGCCGGGAATGCCGAGCTTCGCGAACTCCGCCTTGACGAATTCGCGATAGCGGCCGGCACGCTCGAGCCCGGCACGGAAGCGGTCGGCGAGACCCTGCTGGAAGCGGATGTCGCCGGCGGCGCGCGCGAGCACCTTGCGCGAGACGTCCTTCGGCCACAGCGAGAGGACGCGTTGCTGCTCCGCGGAGAGCTGCGTGCGATCCGACGTCGCGGCGAGCTGCTCCAGGATCTTCCGGTAGTGGTCGCGCCGGGCGTCCACGCGCCGGTGCCGGTCGCGCGCCGACGAGCCCTCCGGAATGTCGATCCGTTCATAGATTACGGCCAGATTTCGGCTATCGTGGAGCACGCCCTCGTTGCTGTCGTAACGCGTGAAGATCGCGACCCAGAAAGCGACGTCCGGCTCGAGCTCCGGCGGCTTCGGGAACGTTTCGGAGGCCCTGCCCTCCAACGTGACGCAAGTCGCAACGAGCAGTAACACGAGGGCGCGGAGGCGGCGCGGACTTGTCATTTGTTTTAATTGAGGCTTCAATCGAAAAACGGACTATAAATCGCTGAATACCGCCCTCATTCCAGCTTGCTGACCGCATTGTGCGAAAGCCCCGGGCCGACGTCCAGAGGCAGGGAATCACGAACCGCTCGAGCGCGCGGCACCTCATGAGACGACACCTGATCTACATCCCGTTCCCCGCTCTCCTCGCCGCCCTGCTCGCGACGGCAGGCGGCGCGGCGCGCGCGGACGGGCGGCTGACCGTCTCGGTGCCGGTCGACGGGAGCTCGATCGCGGCGGTCGTGCGCGAGCGGTCCGCGCCGCCGCCGGGCGCGCCTTCCGCCGCCGCGGCGGAAGTGCCGCCGCCGGCGGGTCCGCCCACCGTCGCGTCGAGCGTCGGGCCCGCCGATCACGCCGGCGCGGATCTCGCCGACGCCCGAAAAATCGCTGAGCGCGCCGGCGCGGCGGCCGCGATCGAGGCCGCGGTGAACGGCCCGGAGCGCGAGGAGGGCGAGGATGCGGTCGGGGCGCGGAGCGGGGGCGGAAACGGCGAGGCCACGCCCGCGGACGGCACCGTCGAGGAGGCCGTGAGCCCGCCGGCGAGCCCGCCGGAGACGGTTGCAGCGGAAACCGGTGAGATGCCGCGGGCGGCGCAGGCACCCTCGCCGGCCGAGCTCGGCATCGCCATCGATCCGCTCGCCGGCCCGACCGGGCAATCCCCGGAGGTGCCGCTCGCCGAAGCCGTGGCGCAGGCCGAGGAGCGCCTTGCCAAGCCGCTGCACCTGCTGCACGGCCAGGTGCCGCCCGGCACGGCCCAGCGCCTGTCGTGGTCCGCGACCGAGCTGTTCGAGGGCGTGCCGATCGCGACCCCGGTGCTGGTCGTCAACGGCCGCCTGCCCGGGCCGACGCTGTGCCTCACGGCCGCGGTGCACGGCGACGAGCTGAACGGCATCGAGATGGTGCGGCGCGTGATGCACAACCTCGAAGCGAAGGAACTGTCGGGCGCGGTCATCGGCGTTCCGATCGTCAACCTGCAGGGCTTTCGCAGCGCCTCGCGCTACCTGCCCGACCGCCGCGACCTCAACCGGTACTTTCCGGGCAACCCGCAGGGCAGCCAGGCGTCGCGCATCGCGTTCTCGTTCTTCACCGAGATCGTGACGCATTGCGACGCGCTCATCGACCTGCACACGGGCTCGTTCGAGCGCGCCAACCTGCCGCAGCTGCGCGCCGACCTGCGCAACCCCGACGTCGTCACCCTGACCCAGGGCTTCGGCGCCACGGTGATCCTGCACAGCGACCCGGCCGAGGGCACGCTGCGCTGGGCGGCGACGCGCGCCGGCATTCCGGCGGTGACGCTCGAAGCGGGCGGCCCGTCGGAGCTCGAGATCAAGGAAGTCATGCACGGCGTCAAGGGCATCGAGACGCTGCTGCATACGCTCGGGATGGTGAAAGCCAACCGTTTCTGGGGCGACCCCGAGCCCGTCTACTACCAGTCGACATGGGTGCGGGCGAACTCGGGCGGCATCCTGCTCTCCGACGTGAGTCTCGGCAGCACCGTAAAACGCGGCGACCTGCTCGGCACCATCACGGACCCGATGAGCAACGACCGCACCAGCCTCTATTCGCCGTTCTCAGGGCGCATCATCGGCATGGCGCGCAACCAGGTGGTCATGCCCGGTTTCGCCGCCTTCCACGTCGGCATCCAGACGGCCGAGACCAGCGCCAGGGAACAGCCGCCGACGCGCGAGCCCGAAAACGCGGCGCTCGAGCACGCGACCGAGACCAGCGAGCGCGACTACCTCGACGCGATGTCCGAATAGCCGACCCGGCTGCCCCGCGGCCGGACCGTGACCGCTCTTGCCGCTGCCCGCATAATCCGCGAAATGTCGCGCAAGCCCCTGCATGCTTACTGGACGCCGAAGTACTGGCCCGCGTGGCTGGGGCTCGCGGTGCTGCGCCTCACGTGCCTGCTGCCGTACCGCGTGCAGATCGGCCTCGCCAAGGCGCTCGGCCGCCTGATCCACCGCGTTGCGCGCGAGCGGCGCGCGATCACGCGGCGCAACATCGAGCTCTGCTTTCCCGAGCTCAGCCGGGAGGAGCGCGACGCGCTCGCCCTCGCGCATTTCGAGGCGCTCGGCGCGTCGCTCGCCGAGCTCGCGCTCGGCCGCTGGGCGTCGGACGCGAAGCTCGAGGCGATGACGCGGATCGAGGGCGCGGAGCACATACGCCAGGCGCTCGCTGCCGGTCACGGCGTGATCCTGCTCAGCGCGCACTTCACCTCGCTCGAGATCAGCGGCCGGGTGCTCGCGAAGCATTGCCCGCCGTTCGACTGCGTGTACCGCAAGCACAAGAACGAGTTCATCACGGAGCTCTTGCGCTCGACCCGCGAGCGCGCGGCGCGCGCAACGATCGACAAGAACGACATCCGCAGCATGGTGCGCAGCCTGCGCGAAGGCGCGCCCGTGTGGTACGCGCCGGACCAGAGCTACAGCCGCAAGCAATCGGCGTTGCTGCCGTTCTTCGGCGTGCCCTCGATGACGAACACGGCCACCGGCACGATCGCGCGGCTCGGCAACGCGGTCGCCGTCCCCTTCTTCCCGCGGCGGCTGCCGGAAGGCGGCTACGTGCTCTCGATCCTGCCGCCGATCGAGGGCCTGCCGAGCGACGATCCCGTCGCCGACACGCAGAAGTACCTCGCCGTGCTGGAGCAGCAGATCCGGCTCGCCCCGGAGCAGTACTACTGGGTGCATCGCCGGTTCAAGAACCGCCCGGACCCGCTGCCCGACGTCTACGCCGATCTCCGCAGCGTCACCGATTGACCTCAGCGGGCACACATCACGCCCTGGCCCGAACGAAGACAAACAAAAAAAACGGAGGCACGTTAGCCCGGAGCATTATTCGTGAACGGCACGGACCCCAACGAGCGGCGCCACGGCCGGGGAGAGGTCCTCTCGGCGGCGTGCGAGGCAGGGATGCCGAGCCCGCAGGACCACAGGGACGTGCTCGTGTCCGGCGTCGAGAGGACTTCCCCCCGGTCGCGGCGCCGCTCCGCCCCTGAGCGCCGAACGTTCACGAATAATGCGGAGCTCGAGGTCGGCGGCCGCTGTGGCAGGCTCAGCGGCCCTCGTAGCCTTCGAGCAGGCTCGCCCAGTCCGCCGGCGCGAACGCGAGCGCCGGATCCAAGCGCTTCAGCTTGTGCAGAGAGCGTCCTAGGCGCGCGAGGTTCGCGCGCTGCCAGGGGCCCGGCGCGCGGATCGCGCCGCGATCGAAGTCGAGCAGCACGATCCCGCCTTGCGGGTCGAGCTGCACGTTGTAGGCGTTGAGATCGGCGTGATACACCCCGGCGTCGTGGAACCGCCGGAGTCCGCGGCCGACCGTGCGCCACAGCGCGGCGTCGGTTTCGCGCGCGATGCGCGACGAGAGCGGCTCGATGTCCGGCACGCGCACCGTCAGCAGGTCCGCGGTGTAGAAGGCGCCGTGGCGCCGATAATGCGCCGCGGCCGGGCGCGGCACCGGCAGGCCCAGGTCGCGCAGGCGCGCAAGCAGCCGCCATTCGCCGAACGAGCGCACGCGTCCTTCGCCGCGCCAGAGATAGCGGTCGCGGACGAAGCGCCCGGGCAAACCGCCGCGCACGTAGTGCTTCAGCACGAGCTCGCGCTCGCCGTCGCCGACCAGGAAGGTACGGCCGCGGCCGCCGGAGCGCAGCCTGCCCTCGATGGCTCGCGCACGCGGCCAGCCGGTTGCCGTGAACCCTTCTTCCGGAATGTGGTTGAGCAGGGATCGATCGTATAGGATGGCGCCGGTCCCGGTCCTATCGACGGTTTCCTTCAAGCGCGAGCCGTCCTCACGGATGATCGATGCTCCAGCAGTCGCCGCCTGAAAGCCTGTGCGTCATCCGACTCTCGGCGATCGGCGATACCTGTCACGCGCTGGCCGTGGTGCGCGCGATCCAGGACACCTGGCCGGAGACCCGGATCACGTGGATCATCGGCAGGACGGAAGCCGCCCTGATGGCCGACATTCCGGGCGTCGAGTTTATCATCTTCGACAAATCCAGAGGCCGCGCGGCCTACGCAGACGCGAAAGCACGGCTCGGCGGGCGGCGCTTCGACGCGGCACTCTGCATGCACGCGTCCATACGTGCGAACCTGCTCACCCGGCTGGTACGCTCGCGGGTCCGCCTCGGCTACGACTACGCCCGCGCGCGCGATTTCCAGTGGCTGTTCACGAACCGGCGCATCGCGCCCGCGCCGCGGCAGCACGTGCAGGACGCCATGCTGGAGTTCGCGTCCGCGATCGGCGTGCCGCGGCGGCCGCTGCGCTGGGACATCCCCCTTTCGTCCGCCCATCGCGAGCTCGCGGCGGCGTACGTCCCTGATCGTCGGCCGCTGCTCGTCATCAGTCCCTGCAGCAGCCAGCGCTTGCGCAACTACCGCAACTGGAGCGCGGAGAATTACGCGGCCGCCGCGAATCATGCCAGGCAGAAGTTCGGCTGCCGCATCGTCGTCACCGGCGGCAACACGGACACCGAGCAGGAGTACGGACGCACCATCGCCCGCCTTTGCGGCGAGGACGCCGTGAACCTCGTCGGGCGCACCTCGCTCAAAGAGCTGCTCGCGCTGCTCGACGCCGCGTCCGTGCTCGTGTGCCCGGACTCGGGACCGGCGCACATGGCGACGACCGTGGGCACGCCGGTGATCGGGCTCTACGCCACCTCCAACCCGGATCGCACCGGGCCGTACCTGAGCCGCGATCTCACGGTGAATGCGTACCCGGAAGCCGTCCGCCGGTTCCTCGGCAAGTCCGTGGACGACGTTCGCTGGGGCGAGCGCGTGCGCAATCCGGGCGCGATGAATCTCATCCGGGTCGCCGAGGTGAACGAGCGGCTCGACCGCGTGCTGGGCGGCCGGCGGGACGCAGCGGCCGCGGGCTGAGCCGCGGGATTGGCTGCTTGCGCCGGGCGCCGCGCCGGGACGTCAGAGACGGTCGTTGATCGTGTCGAGATAGTTTTTCACGCCCATCTCGACCGGGCGGAACTCGACGTCGCAGCCGGCCTTGCGCAGCCTCGTCAGGTCGGCCTGCGTGTAGCTCTGGTAAGCGTTCTTCAACACGTCGGGAAACGGGATATAGCGGATGCGGCCCTTGCCATGCCACGCGATCGCCGCGTTCGCAACGTCGTTGAAGGTCTGAGCCCGGCCGGTGCCGACGTTGAAGATGCCGGAGACCTCCGGGTGCTCGAGGAGCCAGAGGTTCACCGCGCAGACGTCGTCCACGTACACGAAATCCCGCTGCTGCTCGCCGTCCTTGTAGCCGTCACGGCCTTCGAACAGGCGCACCTCGCCATCCTTCTTCAGCTGCTCGTTGAAGTGGAATGCCACGCTCGCCATCGGCCCCTTGTGCTGCTCGCGGGGTCCGTACACGTTGAAGTAGCGCAGCCCGGCGACCTGCCCCCCGGAGCCCCGCCCGAGCCGGCGCACGTAGCGGTCGAACAGGAGCTTGGAATAGCCGTAGACGTTCAGCGGCGCTTCGTTCTCCGGATCCTCGGAGAAGTCGCGCGCCGTGCCGTAGACCGCGGCGGAGGAGGCGTAGATGAAGGGGATGCGCTGCTCCCGGCAGTGGTGCAGGAGCACCTTCGAGTATTCGAAGTTGTTGCGCAGCATGTAGCG
>CAZBGV010000135.1:0-5404 GCA_964491485.1 uncultured Woeseiaceae bacterium
GGAGCCAATCCGGGAGCCAATCCGGGACACCCATAAGATCGGTCGATCGGCGGTCGATCGTGGCGGTTGATCAATCGGGGATCAATCGGGACTCCCAATGTCCTGCACGATGCGACGATCAGGATCAATCGGGGGATCGATCGGGGATACCCAAGTTCTGCACGGCGCGACGATCAGCGCCGGGAATGAGCAGGTCGGCCAGGAATTTTGCACACGGCGCCCTGAGCAGATCCGATCGAAACCGCTTATGGGGTTCCGGCCGGCCCGGCCGCTGGCGGTTGCCAGCTAATTCGATGGATGTCCCCGATCTCCCCCCCCGATCTCCCCGATCTCCCCGAATTTTCGCGAATCTTCCTGCTCCCGGCGCTCGACCGCCGCGCCCCGCGCAGGCCGTGGGCCGGCAGGCGATCGTGTACAATTCGCCACGAACGGAGCCGCTGAATTATGAGCCTCGCGAGCACTGCCAATTCATTTTTGCCGTCCAAGCATGACCACGGCGATTGTGTAGCCCAGGCGCTCGAGGCTGCCGAGCGGACCTGTCGCCGGCGCAAGCTTCGGTTCACGCGCATCAGGCGAACGGTTCTCGAGCTCGTCTGGACGAGCCATCGGCCGGTTGGCGCCTATGAGCTTCTGGAGCGGCTGAACCGCCAGGGCCGGAAAGCGGCGCCCCCGACCGTGTACCGCGCGCTCGAGTTTTTGATCGAAGCCGACCTGGTACACAGGCTGGACTCGCTCAACGCATTCATTGGCTGCCGGGACCCTGGCAGCCAGCACACAGGGCAGTTCCTGATTTGCCGCGCTTGCCGCTCGGTCGCCGAGCTGGATGACGACGAAATCAGCCGGCTGGTTGGCCAGAAAGCAGCGAAACACGGCTTCACCGCCGTCCGCCAGATAGTGGAGATCGAAGGATTGTGTCGCCACTGTCGAGCGGGGCAACGTGGCGTCCAGGTCGTCGATGCCTGACGTCCTCAGGTCGCCCGCAAACACGGATCCCAGTTTTCAACCAGGTATGAGTGAGCCTCCCAGAGACTTTATACGCCAGATAGTGGCCGAGGATGTTGCGAGCGGTAAGCACGGCGGTGAGGTCGTGACCCGCTTTCCGCCGGAGCCGAATGGCTATCTTCACGTCGGCCATGCGAAATCGATCTGCCTCAATTTCGGAGTTGCAGAGGAATTCGGCGGCAAAACCTATTTGCGCTTCGACGATACGAACCCGGGCAGGGAACGGGAGGAATATGTCAGGGCAATACAGGAGGATGTACTCTGGCTCGGCTTCCGCTGGGGTGATCGGCTGACGCACGCGTCAGATTATTTCGAGCGGTTGTACGAAGCGGCCGAACGCCTCATCGAGCTCGGCAAGGCTTACGTCGACAGCCTCAGTGCGGAGGAGATTCGCGCATACCGCGGTACGCTCACCGAACCCGGGCGCGACAGCCCCTGGCGCAATCGTACTGCCGAGGAGAACCTTGACCTCTTTCGGCGCATGCGTGCCGGGGAGTTTGCGGACGGTGAACATGTGTTGCGCGCGAAGATCGATATGAGCTCGCCCAACATCAACATGCGCGATCCGACGTTGTACCGCATTCGCCACCTGGAGCATCAGCGTACAGGAAGAGACTGGTGTATCTACCCGATGTACGACTTCGCACATGGGCTCTCCGATGCGTTCGAAGGCGTCACGCATTCCCTGTGCACGCTGGAGTTCGAGGACCATCGGCCGCTCTACGACTGGTTCCTGGACCAGCTCAAGCCAGCACATCGACCCCGTCAGATTGAGTTTTCCCGACTGAACCTTGCATACACTGTTACGAGCAAGCGCAAGCTGAACCAACTGGTGGAAAGCGGAATCGTCAGCGGGTGGGACGATCCGAGGATGCCGACACTAGCCGGGATGAGGCGGCGCGGCTATCCCCCGGCGGCCATCCGTGACTTCGTGCAGCGTGTCGGCGTAACCAAGAAAGAGAACCTGATCGAGATGGCGTTGCTCGAAAACTCCGTGCGGGAGGAGCTCGATCGAGAGTCGATGCGGCGTGTCGCTGTCCTGCGGCCTTTGAAGGTTGTGCTCACCAATTACCCCGAATCACGCAGCGAGCGCGTGCATGCCGCAAATCATCCGAACCGGCCTGAATTGGGCGGGCGGGAGCTTTCCTTCGGGCGTGAAATATGGATTGAGCGCGATGATTTCATGGAGCACGCGCCGCGGAAATTCTTCCGACTGAAGCCCGGCGGCGAAGTGCGGTTGCGCTATGCGTACATTATTCGTTGCGATGAGGTCATCAAGAACGATGCTGGCGAAGTCATCGAGCTGCGCTGCACCTATGACCCCGACACGCGGAGTGGCAGCGCCAGCAGCGCACGAAAGGTCAAGGGGACCATCCACTGGATCGCCGCCGGGGAGGCGGCACATGCCGAAGTTCGCTTGTACGACCGCCTCTTCACCGATCCAGATCCGGGTCGCTCCGACGATGTAACGACTTTCCTGAACCACAATTCGCTCGAGACAGTGACGGCCTTGGTGGAGCCCTCACTACGAACTGCAGAACCCGGATTCTCCTGCCAGTTCGAGAGGCTCGGATACTTCTGTACCGATGCAGTTGACCACACAGCGGAAGCCCCGGTGTTCAACCGCATCATCACGCTGCGTGACACTTGGGCGAAGATCCACACGGGACATCCACAAACTGGGTGAGGATGTCGCTCCGCGCTCCCTTGGACCGGAGACCAGGTGGATCAGCACAAAAAGCAAGGCGGTGGCCTCACCCTTGCTCCCGAGCGAACCAGCGCTGACGCAACGGGGACATCCCCGCTCTGCAAAGACACCTTTGCACGTAATTCAAAGCTGCCCTGGTGGGCTAAAGCGACGATTCGGTGTCGTGAATCATGCCCTGGTGCGCGGACGGGGACTGCAGTGCTCGAGATTGGAGAAGTGCCCTTGTGACACTGCGGGCTGTGTTTTGGACCGTGTCCCGCGGGTCAGGCGATCACTAATGCCTGCTTGGCACCCCTGAGCCATTGCTGGCCGAGGTGAAGGCGGTACCGTTCCAAGGAATGCCAGCAGCCGACCGCACGGTAGTACCATGTGCCGTAATGTCGAATCTCGCGAGCCCACCGTTCCTCGCTTAATCCAAGCCGTTCCAGTATCGGCGGTAGCTGCCCGGCGATTCGTCCTCGCTTCCCGTGTCGGAACTTTCGGCCGGACCAGTCGACAAGCCGCAAGTATTCAGCTCGACGGATAGGGAATGATGCCGCTCGCCGAGGCGCCTCGTCCGCGAACCGGGCAAGATGCGAATCACGTCGAACAATTCTGGCCTTGACGGACGTGCAGCTGGATTTTTCCGGGGTCGGTGCAGCCCCTGCTCTGATGGGGTTCAGGTCAACATAGACCATGCACTTCAAGACGGCTGGCAAATCCAGGAGTGCTTGGCATCTGAATCGGCCTTCCCAGAATCGCCCGACACAGTCATCCTCGCGGTTCGCCTTTCTCGCCAGAGGCTCATTGATGCACCGCATGAACCAGCTGATGCTGTAAAGGCGTTCGCGCCAGAGAGCCAGTGCCCGGCTGTTGTCCTCTTCCAGGTTGACGCTGAACAACCGACGCCAACGTTCAAGCACTTCCTGGTCGGACCACTTTCTCGCACGATCGGCAGCCACTTTGACGACTACGTGGTAGTGGTTATCCATCACGGCGTAAGCAAGGAGATCTACGGCAAATATCGACGCAAGTTCCGCCAGTCGCGCTTCGATCCAACGGCGGCGGTGGGAAAAGTCCTTGCCGGTATAGCGATCCTTCCCGCAAAGAAACGCGCGGCGCACACAACGGGATGTGCAGTGATAGTACGTCGTCTGCTCTAGATCGACCTGCAGATGTCTCGAGATCGTCATGCGCGCCCTCCGGAGGATGGAGATTAGGGGAGGAACGCAAGGTCGTCAGTCGCGATTACTACCGTGTATGTCGTCAAATGAGTCCCTTTCCTGGGTCATGGCGACAATTTAGCGGGGGTCGACGATCAGGACTGCGCATCCTGTCTCGAGCGCTCCACGGTCGCGCCTTCGACCACTATTCAAGGGTGTCCCGATTCGAGAACGGTGACGGGCGCGCCGCGATCCGTGCCGAGGCCTTCGGCCGCGCTACCCTCCGCGCGGGCGATTTCCAACACGCCGAAGGAGTTGATGAGGGCGAGGTATTCACCAGGCTTCACACGGCCGTATGTAGCCCTGAGGCTGAAGCGGTGGCCCGCCAGCAACGCGATTGGGCGCTTGAACCGAGCAATGAGGGAATGGTCGATGTTGCTGATCAAGTTGCCAAAAGTGTCCACGGTGATGATTACGCCGCTCACTTTGTCCGGCGTGGCCGTAGGCTCCTCGATCCACCCCGGGATCCACTGACGCGTGGGTGTCCCGACGTGGGCAGGTTGTACGCGCCCGGCCGCGAACTCGGCGGCGATGGGCGCGAAGATGTCGCGCCCGTGGAATGTGAGGCTCGGGGTACCGATGCCGAGCGTCTCGAGCGCGTCCAGTCGAAGGGTGTACACAAGCGGGTCTCTGATGCCGCTGAGCATGCTGGCGAGCAGGCCGTTATCGGGCGCCATGAAAATGTGCGCGTCGTGCTGCACGAGCACGATCTCCCGTTCGGTGCCCACACCGGGGTCGACAATGGCGACGTGCACCGTGCCCTTCGGGAAGTATTGATAGGACCGGGCAATCCAGAAGCCCGCCTCGGGGGGCCAGTGTGCCGGGACTTCGTGCGTGAGGTCGATGATGCGAGCGTCGGGAAAGCGCGCAAGGATAACGCCTTTCATCACCGCGGCAAACGGGCCTTTGTGGCCGAAATCGGTGGTGATCGTGATGACCCCACTGGGACGGAACGTGTTCATAAGGACGCCAGCTGGCGGAAGCGATCCAGGTGGTAATCGGCATTCCCGAACAGGATTTCGATCGCCGAAAAGCGCTTGAAATAGTGGGCGATGTCGAGCTCCCAGGTCACACCCATTCCCCCGTGGAGCTGTACTGCTTCCTGCGCGATGAGGCGCCCGGTCGTGCCGATCTGGTATTTGAGCGCGCTGACAGCACGCCGGGTTTCTGGAACATCGGCGGCCGAAAGCATCACGGACCAGGTCAAGAGTGAGCGGATCTGTTCGCGCCCGATGAACATGTCGACCATCCTGTGCTGGAGCGCCTGGAAGCTCGCGATAGGTACGGAAAACTGGATCCTGTTCTTCGTGTAATCGACAGTTTTCTCCTGTAGCGCGCGAAGAATGCCGAAAGCCTCCGCACATACGGCAAGGGTGCCGTCACAGAGTACATCGAGCAGGACCTCGGCCCCGCCGCCTACCGAACCCAGCACAGAGTCCGCCGGTACCCGCACATGGTCGAGCGCGATTTCTGCGGCATTGTGGCCGTCGAC
>CAZBGV010000135.1:5504-8870 GCA_964491485.1 uncultured Woeseiaceae bacterium
TCCGCGCCGGTATGACCAGGAGGTCCGCAGCACGGCCGTTCGGCACCACTGCTTTCCGGCCGACGATGACGAAATCGTCGCCATCCGCGGTAGCGGTCGTCACAATGTCGAGAGGATCGAAACGGCTCTGCGGCTCGGTGAAGGCGAGTGCCGCCTGCAGCTTCCCGTCGATCAACGGGAGCAGCCACCGTTCCTTTTGGGACGGCGTGGCGCAACGTTTGAGCACTCCACCCGCAAGGACCACCGTCGGCAGGAACGGCTCCAGCACCAGGCCGCGACCGAAGGCTTCCATGAGCAGCGCGGTCTCGACGGCACCGCCGCCAAGTCCGCCATCTGTCTCCGGGAACGGCATGGCGGTCCAGCCGAGCTCGGAGAAACTCTGCCACATGGCGCGGCTGTAGCCCTCTTCACTGGCGGCGATGCGCTGTCGCTCCTCAAACCGATACTCATTGTCGATGAATCGGGTGACACTGTCGGCAAGCAGTGTCTGTTCCTCAGTCAGCGAAAAATCCATCAGTACTCCCGATCAGTCCAAGCAATGGCGTGGGAGCGCCGTGCGGAGTTCCGTCATAGGTCGAGCACGTGCTTGGCGATGATGTTCTTCTGAATCTCGTTGGACCCGCCGTAGATCGATGCTTTGCGATTGTTGAAATAGCGCAAGGCCGTGCGCGTCTCCGTACCGTATCCGATGCGCTCGTCGTCGGGGTAGCCGAGGCGGTACTGTTCCGGTATCCAGGGCAGCGCGTAATAGCCGGCAGCTTCCACGAACAGTGCGTCGAGCGTCTGCTGAACCTCGCTGCCTTTGATCTTCAGCAGGGACGATTCCGGTCCGGGCGCCTTCCCGATGGCGACCGCGGCGAGGGTGCGCAGCTCGGTGAATTCGAGTGCCTTGAGCTCGATCTCGAGCGCCGCCAGCTTGCGCGCGAAGTTCACGTCGTCGATGAGCGGCTTGCCGTCGTGTACGGCGGCGGAAGTCTTCTCACGCAGCCGCGCGAGCCGGTACTTCGAGCGTGCGACCCCGGCGATGTTCGTGCGCTCGTGCTGCAGGAGCACCTTTCCGTAGGTCCACCCCTTGCCTTCCTCGCCGACGAGGTTTTCCGCGGGCACGTGCACATCCTCAAAGTGGACTTCGTTGACCTCGTGCTCCCCCTCGATGGTGATGATCGGGTTCACCGTGACGCCGGGTCTGCTCATGTCGATGAGCAGAAAGCTGATGCCGTCCTGTTTGCGCGTGACGTCCGTTCGTGTGCGCACGAGACAGAAGATCCAGTCGGCGAAATGACCGAGCGTAGTCCAGGTCTTGGTACCGTTGACGACGTAGACGTCGCCGTGGCGTTCGGCACGCGTCTTCAGTGAGGCGAGGTCCGACCCGGCACCGGGCTCCGAATAGCCCTGGCACCACCACACGTTGCTTTCCAGGATATCCGGCAGGAAGCGCTGCTTCTGCGCATCGTCGCCATAGGTATAGATCACCGGACCGACCATCTTGACGCCGAAGGGGATCATGTCCGGAGCATCGGCCAGGGCAAGCTCGTTCGCAAAGATGTATTTCTGTACCGGAGACCAGCCGGTTCCCCCGTACTCGACCGGCCAGTTCACCGCGGCCCAGCCTCGTCGAAACAGTATCTTCTGCCAGCGAACCTGATCGCCTTTGGTGAGCGGGATGCCCTGCCGCTGCTTTTCGAGGAGATCGCGCGGGAATTCAGCGGCCAGGAAGGTCCTGACTTCGTCCCGGAATGCCAGCTCGTCGGCGGTAAAATCGAGGTTCATTGCTGCTTCCCGCAAGTCTTTCTCGCCCGTACAAGGGTACCATTGCGGCTTTGCGGGCGCGCCTCGGAACCCGGAACACCGCTGCCGGTCGCAGGTAGTTTCCGCCATGTAGTACCGGCGTTTACCCGTACCAACGGATTCATGCAAGAATTCATTTTATGAACCCCTCGGCGACACCAAGGCCGGCTGCCATCCGGGACACGCGCGGCAGGCCGCTTCACGATCTGCGCATTTCGCTGCTCGATCGCTGCAACTTCCGCTGCCCCTACTGCATGCCGGAAGACGAGTACCACTCGGATTTTCAGTTTCTGAATCGCAAGGAGCGCCTGACCCACGCCGAGATCGTGCGCGTGGCGGCGGCCGCGGTTCGCCTCGGCGTGAGCAAGCTCCGTCTGACCGGGGGCGAGCCGCTGCTCGACCGGAACGTACCCAACCTCGTCAGCGCACTCGCACGCCTCGGAGGCGTGGAGGATCTCGCGTTGACAACCAATGGCACGCTGCTCGCCGCACACGCGTCACGCCTCGCGGAGGCCGGCCTGCGGCGCGTCACGGTGAGCCTCGACAGTCTGGATGAGGCCGTTTTTCGACGGATGAGCGGTAATCGCGGCGACCTGGGGAAAGTGCTGCAAGGTATCGAGGCGGCGGAGCGTGCCGGGTTTGCGCCGATAAAGATAAATACTGTCGTGCAACGCGGGGTGAACGATCACACTGTGCTCGATCTCCTCGGGCACTTCCGCGGTACGGGACACGTGGTGCGACTGATCGAGTTCATGGATGTGGGCAACCGTAATCGGTGGCGTATGGATCGGGTCGTTCCATCCCGTGAGCTGCTCGCGCGCATCCAGGCTCGCTGGCCGGTACGCCCGCTCGGCCGCAATTATCCGGGCGAGGTTGCGAGCCGCTACGCCTACCTGGACGGGCAGGGCGAGATCGGCTTCATCTCGTCGGTGACGGCGCCGTTTTGCGGGGCCTGCAGCCGCGCGCGCCTGTCCGCGGACGGCGTGCTGTACACCTGCCTGTTCGCGACCACGGGCACGGATCTGCGGGGTCCGCTACGCGCCGGTGCGAGCGATGAAGACCTTGCGGACCTCCTCGCGCGCGTATGGTTGCGACGCACCGATCGCTACAGCGAGCTCCGGCGGCCGGAGGCGCCCGAGGCACCGGGCGAGCCTAAGGTCGAGATGTACCGGATTGGCGGCTGAGCATGAGCCGCCTGACGCACATCGGGAGCGACAACCGCCCTACCATGGTCGACGTCAGCGGCAAGACGCCGACGCTGCGGCGCGCTCACGCGCGCGCCATCGTCGAATTCCCGCCCGAGCTTGCCGGGCGCTTTTCCGGCGGGGACATCCACACGGCCAAGGGGCCGGTCTTCGCCACGGCAATCGTCGCCGGGGTCATGGCCGCGAAAAAGACGCATGAGCTCATTCCCTTCTGCCACCCGATTGGCCTCGACGACTGCCATATCGACATCGCGCTGGACGGAAACCGGGCGGCCGTGGACTGTCGCTGCACCGTCGTGCACCGCACCGGTGTCGAGATGGAAGCGCTGACCGGTGCCAGCGTGGCCGCGCTCACGATCTACGACATGTGCAA
>CAZBGV010000136.1:0-8807 GCA_964491485.1 uncultured Woeseiaceae bacterium
ACGTTATGACAGATCAGCTCGCGCTCGTTCCTGAGCCAGGTCATCTGCCTCTTTGCGAGGCGGCGGGTCGCGGTGACCGCAGCGCGTTTTGCCTCCTCCAGTGTAGCTCTCCCGTCGAGGTAATCCCAGATTTGGGCGTAACCCACCGCCCGCATTGAGGGGCTGTTGCGGTCGAGACCCGGGCGCTCGCGCAGGCGGGCTACCTCGTCCACGAAGCCCCGGCGAAGCATTCGTTCGAAACGTTCGGCAATGCGGCTCGCGAGCTGCGCGCGCGGCTCCGCCACCAGGCCCAGCTTGAGGAAAGCCGCGTCGGGATCCGCGGACGTTGCGGCCTGCCACTCGGAGATGGGACGGCCGCTCTTTTCGAACACTTCCAGCGCGCGCTGGATGCGCTGCGCGTCATTCGGCGCAATGCGCGCCGCGGCGGCCGGGTCGACGGCCGCCAGGCGGCCGTGCAGCGCCGGCCAGCCATGGCGCCTCGCTTCGCGGTCGATGGCGGACCGGAGATCGGGGTCGGCCGGCGGCAGCTCGGCCAGGCCGCGGGTCAGCGCCCGGAAGTACATCATGGTGCCGCCGGTGAGCAGCGGCACCCGCCCGGCGGCGCGAATCTCGCGCATGGCCGCCCGCGCATCGCGCACGAAAGCGCCGGCGGAATAAGTGTTCTCGGGATCCCGGATGTCGATGAGCCGATGCGGCGCACGGCGCTGCGTTTCGGCATCGGGCTTCGCCGTTCCGATGTCCATGCCGCGGTACACCATGGCGGAGTCGACGCTCACGATGGCGAGCGGCAGCGTTTCCACCAGGCGCACGGCCAGCTCGGTCTTGCCCGTGGCGGTAGGCCCGAGGAGGCACACGGCGGGAGCATTTTCGACCACGGACTGGTGTCCGCCCCGGCAACCGGCCATCAGCGCCCGCGCAGGAACAACCGATCGAGGTCGCCCAGGCTGATGCTCGTCCAGGTCGGCCGCCCGTGGTTGCACTGATCCGCGCGGTCGGTCGCCTCCATCTCGCGCAGCAGCGCGTTCATCTCGGCAAGCGAAAGCCGGCGGTTCGCCCGCACCGCCTGGTGACAGGCCATGGTCGCGAGCAGCTGGTCGCGCCGCGCCGCGACGCGGCTGGTGCGGCCGGACGCCTGCAGGTCGGCGAGCAGGTCGCGGACCAGGGCCTCGGCGTCCACCGATTTCAGGAGCGCCGGCAGCTCGCGAATGACCACGCTCGCCGGCCCGCTCACGCCGATATCCAGGCCGACCTCTTCGAACAATGCGGCATGCTGTTCCGCGAGTGCCGCTTCGGTCTCGGACACCCGGAGCGACGCGGGCACGAGCAGCGGCTGGCGCACGATGCCGCCGTCGTCGAAAGCCCGCTTCAGGCGTTCGTAGAGCACCCGCTCGTGCGCCGCGTGCATGTCCACGACCACCAGGCCCTCCGCATTCTGCGCGAGGATGTAGATGCCGGACAGCTGCGCCACGGCGAACCCGAGCGGCGGCACGTCGCGCCGCTCCGCGGCCGCGGCCGGTGCGGACCCGGCCAGCGCCGCATAGCCCGCCAGCGACTCGTGCACGGCCGACGCGTGCGGGCGCGCCGTCTTGAACTCCATCGGTGCCTGGCGGAACAGGCTCGTCTCCACGGCCTCGGCCGGTACCGCCGTGCGCGCATGCCCGCCCGGCCGGGTGGCCGCGAGCGCGTGCTCGACGACATGCGCCACCATGTCGTGCACGCTGCGCCCGTCGCGAAAGCGCACCTCGTGCTTGGCCGGATGCGCGTTGGCGTCGACCGCCGCCGGGTCGATGGCGAGGTACAGCACGTAGGCGGGGTGGCGCCCGTGGAACAGCACGTCGCGATAGGCGTGCCGCACCGCGTGCGCGAGCGTGCGGTCGGAGATGCTGCGCCCGTTCACGAACCAGTGCTGCAAGTCCGCCTGGCTGCGGTTGAAAGTCGGCAGGGCGAGCCACCCCGAGACCGCCATGCCGGCCGTTTCCCGGCTCACGAACACCAGGTGGCTCGCAAACGCCTCCCCGCACAAAGTCCCGATGCGTGCGACCTGCGCGTCATCGTCGCGCGCCGCCGCAACGGAGAACACCCGCCGCCCGTTGTGCGTCAGGCTGAATGCGACCTCCGGACGCGCCAGCGCAAGGCGCCGCACCCAGCGGTCGACGTGCTCGTATTCCGTGCGCTCCGTCTTCAGGAAGCGGCGCCGCCCGGGCGTGTTGTAGAAAAGATCGCGCACCTCGACCGTGGTGCCCTGGCCGTGCGCGGACGGCACCGGCTCGTGCAGCACGCCGTCGCGCGCTTCGACCCGCCACGCCGTATCGCGGCCGACGGCGCGCGATGCCAGCGTCAGCCGCGCCACCGACGCGATGCTCGGCAGTGCCTCCCCGCGAAACCCGAGCGAGGCAATCGCCTCCAGGTGCTCGAGGCTCGCGATCTTGCTGGTCGCATGCCGCGACAGCGCCAGCGCGAGCTCGTCGGCCGGGATGCCGCCACCGTCGTCGCGCACGCGCACGAGCTTCGTGCCGCCCGCCTCGACGTCCACGTGAATGGCATGCGCGCCCGCGTCGAGACTGTTCTCGATCAGCTCCTTGACCACGGACGCCGGACGCTCGACCACCTCGCCGGCGGCGATCTGGTTGACGAGATGGGGTGGCAGCTGGCGTATCGGCATCTGGCGGTAGGGACTCGGATCTGGTGCGCATTTTTTCAAATGCGGGGACGGAATGACAGGTTCCGGGCTTGGTGGCACGCACTCTGCGGGATCGCATCGTTCGCGCAGGCTGGCGTTCGTGGCGGGGGCGGGAGTGCGCGAACGATGCTTTGTGCTGAACGTGCCTTCGTTCGGGGTGGCGCAGGGCGACCCGGGTCAGGACCCGCTGTTGGAGATGGGGATGTTGAGGGTCTGGCCTACCCGCAGCGTGTCGCCGGACAGCCGGTTGGTGGCGCGCAGCACGGAGAGGCTGACGTTATAGCGCTCGGCTATTTCGCTCAGCGTGTCGCCGCGCGCGATGACGTAGCGCACCTGGCCCTCCGGCGCGCCGCGCAGGCGCATCGCGAGCTGCGTATCCGGCGGCGGGTGCCGGTAGAAATACGTGCGGATGCCGGCGAGGATCGCTCTTGCGATCTCGCGCCGCTTCGTCGGGCTGCTCAGCCGCGCCTCCTCGGAAGGGTTCGAGATGAACGCGGTCTCGACCAGGATCGATGGAACGTCCGGCGATTTCAGCACGAGGAAGCCCGCCTGCTGCACCTTGCGGCGGTGCATGGCACCCACCTTCGCCAGCTCGTCCAGCACGCTCGAGCCGACCGACAGGCTCGCGGAAAGCGCCGCGTTCTGCGACAGGTCCAAAAGCACGGACGCCAGCAGGTCGTCCTTGTCGGCCAGCGACACACCGCCGATCGCCGCCGCATTCTCGCGCTTCGCGAGCAGCCTCGCGGCCTCGTCGCTCGCACCGTCGAGGGACAGCACGTACACCGACGCACCGTGCGCGCGCCCGTCCTTCACGGAATCGGCGTGGATGGAAACGAACAGGTCCGCATTGGCTTCGCGTGCAATCCGCATGCGCTCGCGGTGATCGACGTAGTAATCACCGTCGCGCACCAGCACGGACTTCATGCCCGGTTCCTTGTCGATGCGCTCCGCGAGCTCGCGCGCGATCGCGAGCGCCACGTCCTTTTCCCGGGTGCGGGCGTGACCGATCGCGCCCGGATCGTGCCCGCCGTGACCCGCATCGACCGCGATCACGACGTCGCGGCCCTCCTGGTAGCGGTCGGCCGCGCTTTGCACCGTCTCGAGGTTGCCCTGCTGGTGCAGGTCGACGACCAGGCGGTCCCCGTGCTTCGCGTTCGGGCCCGCGACGAAGCTGCGCGAGCGCACCGGCGCCGCCAGGTCCAGCACGATCCGCAGGCCGCCGTCCGCGCGCCGGCCGGTCCGGATGCCGGCGAGCGCGCCGGTCGCGGCCGGCAGGTCCTTGAGCGAGCCGCTCATCTCGCTGTCTTCGAGGTCGACGACCAGGCGGTCGGGGGCGCGCAGCGTAAAGATGCTGTGGCGCGCCGGCGCGTCGAGATCGAGCACCACGCGCGTGCGGCCGTCCTCGGACCACACCCGGATGTTCTCGACGGTGGCGGCCTGCGCCGTGCAGCACCCGAGCAGCGCCGCGGCGGCAAGCAGCCTGCGCGGCAGCAGCGGACGGGGCGACGGCGTCACGGCTCGCGTCCGGAGGTTCGATCCGGCGAAGCGCATGCCGCGGCTACGCGACGGGGCCGATCGAACGGGCGGGCCGAAACGCGGGAATCACGGGCGTTGTTTCCTTCTTGGTTGTTGCCTTTCTGCCGAGTATACGAATCCCGCGGCGAAAGCCAACCATTTTTGTACTGCAATTTCAGTAGTGTATGAGGACTACTTAAGAGGTTACCGGATCGAGGAGCCGGCGCGCGCGCGGCGCGCGCGCCGCAAGCTCGGCCGTGCGGGCGCCATCGGCATGGCGCAACCGGACGACGAGATCCGCGCGCCGCGCCAGCGCCGGGACGCGCTCCGGCCATTCGACCAGCAGCAGACCGTCGTCGAGGTCGCTCCAGCCGAGGTACGCGAGCTCGTCGGGACCGGCCAGGCGATAGAGGTCGACGTGATAGACGGTGCGGCCCGCGATCTCGTAGGGCTCCACCAGCGTGTAGGTCGGGCTCGGCACCGGCCCGGTGTGTCCCAGCGCGCGCAGCAGCGCGCGCGCGAGCGTGGATTTGCCGGCGCCGAGCTCGCCTTCGAGCGCGACGATCCAGCCGCGCGTGTCCGCCGGCAGGCGCCCGGCCAGCGCCCGGCCGAGTGCCTCGGTCGCCGCCGCGTCGGGCAACGCCACCCGCTTTATGGATTCAGGCACGCGCGGAGCTCGTGGAGCAGGTCCGAAGCGAGCAGGCCGCGGGGCGTGCGCCCCGCCGCGGCGTCGCCGGCGAGCGCGTGGGCGGTGACGCCGACCACGGCCGCCGTCTCGGCATCGAGCCCTTGCGCGTAGAGCCCGGCGACGATCCCGGTCAGCACGTCGCCCATGCCCGGCGACGCCATGCCCGGGTTGCCGTAGGTGCAGATCCAGGGCACGCCGACCTTCGCATGCACCAGGGTCCCCGCGCCCTTCAAAACGACGGTGCCGCCGTAACGCCGCGCGAGCTCCGCCAGCGCGCGCGGCCGGTCGCCCTGCACCGCCACGGCCGAAAGGCCGAGGAGGCGCCCGGCTTCGCCCGGATGCGGCGTGAGAATCCAGTCATCGCGCGCGCGCGGCCGGCGCGCGAGCAGGTTGAGCGCGTCCGCGTCGAGCACCGCCGGCAGCTCGTGGTGCAGCACGGCCGTGAACAACTCCTCGGCCCATGCGTCGGTGCCGAGGCCGGGTCCGATCGCCACCGTCGACGCCCGCTTGAGCAGCCGCTCGAGCTCGTCGGCGCTCTCGACGCCGTGGCACATGAGCTCCGGCCGGCCCGCCATCACCGTGGCGCAGTTTCCGGGATGCGTCGCGACGGTGACGAGCCCGGCCCCGGCCCGCAGCGCGCCTTCGCCGGCCAGGCGCACGGCGCCCGGCATCCCCGGCCCGCCTCCGATCACGAGGAGATGCCCGAAATCGTTCTTGTGCGCGGAGCGGCGGCGGGGCGGCAGCGCGCGGGCGATCGTGCCGGCGTCGCTGCCGCGCAGCCGCGGCGTCTCGCCCGCGCGGCACTCGTCGGGGATATCGAGCCCGGCGAACGACAGCGCGCCGGTGTAATCCGCCGCACGATTGAGGAACAGGCCCACTTTCAGGCCGACGAAGGTGATCGTGTGCTCGGCGCGGACCGCCGTGCCGAGCACCTTGCCGGTCTCGCCGGAAATCCCGCTCGGCACGTCGAGCGACAGGACCTGCGCCGGGTGCGCATTGATCGCGTTCACCGCCTCCGCGAACGCACCCTCGACGGGCCGCGACAAGCCGCTGCCGAGAATCGCGTCGACCAGCAGGTCCGCCTTCGGGTCGAGCACGCCGCTCCAGGACAGCACCGCGCCGCCCGCCGCGGCATAGTCGGCGTGCGCGCGCGCGGCATCGCCGGACAACTCGCGCGGATCGACGAGCGCGAGCGCCGAGACGTCGATGCCGCGGGCGAGCGCGAGACGCGCGAGCACGTAGCCATCGCCCGCGTTGTTGCCGCCGCCGCACACGACCTGCCAGCGGCGCGCCTGCGGGAAGGCACTGAGCGCCACCGCGAGCGCCGCCTCCCCGGCGCGCTGCATGAGGGTGTAGCCCGCAATGCCCGCCACCTCGATCGCCTTCCGGTCGATGCGGCGCACGCTTTCGGGCGAATAGATCTCGGCGGGCAGCGGCATACCCCAAAGTATACTAGTGACCGTTCACCCACATTTCGCACGACCTGCCGGGGAGGCGGCGCGAGGAGCGCGAGTTGCCCATTCCAGTTGCTGATTCGACACCCGACCTGCACGCTCTCAAGCAACGTATCCGCGACTGGAGCGCCGGGCTCGGCTTCCAGCAGCTCGGCGTGTCCGGCCTCGACCTTTCCCGGGCGGAACGCCGCCTGGGCGACTGGCTGGAGCGCCGCTTCCACGGCGAGATGGGCTACATGGAGCGGCACGGCACGAAGCGCAGCCGTCCGGACGAGCTGGTGCCCGGGACAGTGCGCGTCATTTCCGTGCGCATGGACTACCTGCCGGAGCCGCAGGCGCGCGCCGCCGCGCTCCTCGAGGCGCCGCACAAGGCCTACGTCTCGCGCTATGCGCTCGGGCGCGACTACCACAAGGTGCTGCGCGGCCGCCTGCGCCTGCTGGCGCGGCGCATCGAGGCCGAGGCCGGGCCTTTCGGGCACCGCGTCTTCGTGGACAGCGCGCCGGTCTTGGAAAAGCCGGTGGCGGAACAGTCGGGACTGGGATGGATCGGCAAGCACACGAACCTGATCAACCGGCGGGCGGGCTCGTGGTTTTTCCTGGGCGAGCTTTACACCGACCTGCCGCTGCCGCCGGACGAACCCGAGGCCTCCCACTGCGGATCGTGCCGTGCGTGCCTCGACGTGTGCCCGACCGGTGCGATCGTCGCGCCTTACCTGCTGGACGCGCGCCGCTGCATCTCCTACCTGACGATCGAGCTGCACGGCCCGATCCCGGGCGAGCTGCGCCCCCTCATCGGCAACCGCATCTACGGCTGCGACGACTGCCAGCTCGTGTGCCCGTGGAACAAGTTCGCGCGGGTTTCCGCCGAGGCGGATTTCGCGCCGCGACACGGGCTCGACGCCGCCGATCTCGTCACCCTGTTCCGCTGGGACGAGGCGACCTGGCTCCAGAAGACGGAAGGCAGCGCGATCCGCCGCATCGGCTACGAGCGCTGGCTGCGCAACCTCGCCGTGGCGCTCGGCAACGCACCGACGACGCCCGAGGTCGTCGCCGCGCTCGCGGAGCGCCGCGACGGAAGCTCGCCGATGGTGCAGGAACATGTGACCTGGGCACTGGAGCGCCACGCCCAGCAGTGATGTGCTTGGTGACGGCGCTCTTCCAGGCACGCGATCCAGGGCAGACGTTGTAATTGTTCGGCAATTAACGTAAATAGCGAATGTGACATAAGCCGGGGAACGGCTGTGACCGGCAACACTGCAACCATCAATTCCGATTACCAGCGCTCGCTGCTCGCCGGCCTGGAGCTCTTTCACGGCGTCGATCCCGGGGACGTGCAGGAGCTCCTGCGGCGCTGCGACCGGCGCGATCTGTCGACCGGCGACCTCCTTCTGTCGCCCGGCTCGAAGAACGAGAACGTATTCGTCGTGCTCTCGGGCAGTCTCAACGTGCACGTCGGCTCGCCCGACGCGCCCATCCTCGTAACCATGGGCGTCGGCGAATGCGCGGGCGAGATGTCGATCATCGAGGATCGCGATCCGTCCGCCTACGTCGTGGCGGCGGAACCCACACACCTGCTGGTCATACACCAGTCGATTTTGTGGGCCATGGTCGAGGCCTCGCACGCCTTCTGCAAGAACCTGCTGATCGTTCTCTCCGAGCGCGTGCGCAGCCACAACCAGTTCATCGCGGCGAGCTTCGGCGACCTGCGCAAATTCGAGCGCAACGCGACGACGGATGCGCTCACCGGCCTGAGCAACCGGCACGCGATGGAAGAGACGTTCCCGCGCGAGGTGAGCCGCTGCCTGCAGAACGGGCAGCCGGTTTCCCTCATCATGATCGACGTCGACCAGTTCAAGTCGTTCAACGACATGTTCGGTCACGTCGCCGGCGATCGCGCGCTGTCCGCCGTCGCCCGTATCCTCTCGAAACAGTTCCGGCCGCGCGACCTGCTCGTGCGCTTCGGCGGCGACGAATTCGCGGTGCTCCTGCCGGGCATTGGCCTGGGCGAGGCCCTCACGATCGCCGAGCGGGTGCGCGAAGCCGTCTCCGGCATGAGCTGCAGCGGCGCGGACTCGCTTATCCAGGTGCCGGTACAGGTCTCCATGGGCGTTGCCGAGCTCGACCCGGACGGCACGTTCGAAAGCCTGTTGCGCAGCGCCGATGCCGCCCTCTACCGGGCGAAGGACGCCGGCCGCAACGCGGTGCGCGCCAGCGCCTGATCGCCGTTCCCGGCTGGCGACGCCCCGTAGGAGCCCGCCATGCGGGCGACCCTGTTTTTCGATTCGTCGCCCGCACTTTTTGGGATCGCATCGTTCCCGCACGTTGGACGTCGGTGGCTTGGGTTCCGCCCCTCTTCGATCGTGCCGTGCGTGAACATGCTTTGGGATAACGTGCCTCCGTTTTTCTCACGCGCCTTCGTTCGGTCGCCCGCATGGCGGGCTCCTGCGGAGGTGCGGTCGCTCGGGTCGCC
>CAZBGV010000137.1:0-8754 GCA_964491485.1 uncultured Woeseiaceae bacterium
AGAACGGGGAGGCGCCGAGCGCGATCAGCAGCGTCACGAGCAGGAGGAAAGCGACGAGCGCCCACAG
The DNA here is from genome assembly GCA_964491485.1 of uncultured Woeseiaceae bacterium. GTDB lineage: Bacteria > Pseudomonadota > Gammaproteobacteria > Steroidobacterales > Woeseiaceae > IDS-8. The sequence continues at coordinate 68 of CAZBGV010000137.1, forward strand.
TGCCATCTGGGCGACGGCCGGGAACGCAAGCGCGAGGCCGACGATTCCGATGCCGGCGACACCGGCGAGCGCGACGCCCTTTGCGGCCCTGGGCCAGGGGCCGGGTATGAGGAGATCCAGCACCGACGGCCCTTGCCGTGATCGTTCCCGGGAAACGAACCGCGGTCCCTGCTCCGCCGCCCGCCGTTCGCCGGCGTGCGCCTGGATCGCGGCCTTGAGCGCCTCGGACGAAATGCCTGCCTCCGCCGCCATCTCCTCCAGCTCTTCCAGGCTGTAGGAGCCGGCCAGCGCGCTGTTCCGCCGCTGCTGCTCCGCGGCCGCGCGCTCGAGGATGGCGCGCGCGGCTTCTCCGTCGAAGCGGATTTCGCCGTGCGCCGGCGCGCTCACCACGGGAGCTCCTCGCCGTTCGCGTGCCAGAACGTGCCGCTGCTGGCCAGGTCCAGCCCGTCGATACGCTCGACGAGCATCGCCGCCGCATCGGCCGCCTCGACATTGCCGCTCCTGCGCGTCATATCCGTGCGCACGTAGCCGGGGTGCAGGAGCGCCACGGCGACGCCGCGTTCCGCGAGGTCGATCGCAAGCGATTTCCCCGCCGCGTTCAGGGCCGCTTTCGACATGCGGTAGCCATAGCTCCCGCCGGAGGTGTTGTCGGCGATCGAGCCCATGCGGCTCGTGATGAGCGCCACCCTGGCGCCGGACGCGAGCTTGTCCGCGAAAGCGTGCACAGTCAGCAGCGGGCCGAGCGCGTTGACCCGGAATTGCTGCTCAATACGGTCGCGCGCATCCGCCACTTCCGCGAACGGCTCGTTGCTCAGGATGCCGGCGTTGGCGATCAGCACGTCGACGCCGTCGACGCCCGCCGCCCCCCGCCGCAGCGATTCGGCGTCGGTCACGTCCACGTCCTCCACGACCTCCGCGCCGGATTCACGCAGGGCATCGCTCGCGTGCCGGCAGAGGCCGACGACGCGATCGCCGCGCGCCCGGTACACGCGGGTCAGGGCGAGCCCGATGCCTCGATTCGCACCGGTAATTACGATCGTCTGCATGCCTGTAATATAGCAGGCTCATGCGCGACCGGGCCGCATCCGGCCCGGCCGCGAAGCGCCGACCGGGGGCTCCCGCCGGGAAAAAGTTTCCTTCGCGTGTCGATTTCGCGATGCCCGCGCCGACTAATGCACAAACCGCAACTTGCAGCTGCCAGAGGAGAAGGCAATGAAAGTCATGGTGTTCGTGAAGGCGACGAAGGGCTCCGAAGCCGGCGAGATGCCGACCCCGGAGCTCCTCCAGCAGATGATGGCGTACAACGAGGAGCTGGTGAAAGCCGGCATCATGCTCGGCGGCGACGGGCTCAAGCCCAGCTCGGAAGGCGTGCGCGTGCACTTCTCCGGCAAGAACCGGACCGTCACCGACGGCCCGTTCGCGGAAACAAAGGAGCTCGTGGCCGGTTACTGGCTGTGGAACGTGAAATCGATGGAAGAAGCCATCGAATGGGTAAAACGCTGCCCCAACCCGATGAACGAGGAGTCCGACATCGAGATCCGGCCGCACTTCGAACCGGCGGACTTCGGCGACGTGATGACCCCCGAGTTCGAGGAAAAATGGCAGCGCCTCCAGGCCGAGGGCGAAAAGCTGGCCGGCAAGACGGAATAAAGAAGTTCAGCTGCCGTTCAGGGAAATTTCAGCGGCGGTTAACGGGTCCCTGCCTATGCTGGCGGCGAGATCGGAAGGTACGCCCGGGCGCGACACCGCCCGGGCGGGCCGGCCGAAGGAGGGTAATGACATGGACATCGTGCTTGCCGCCGAAAAACCGACGATCGCGGATCTCCTGAGTGAGCGCCTGCGCTGCCCGGTCGATCCGGGCGACATCAGCGTCCGGCCGAACCCGGACGAGACCGGCAGCTTCCTCATTCGCTGGCGCCTGAACCGCTACCTGCTGTCGCCGGGCGGCCGCCTCGCGCTGCGCGGCATCCGGACGGAGCACGGCGCGGGCGCGTGATGCGAAACCACGCGCTTCGCGCCACGCGCACAGTGCGAGTGGCGCCGGTCGGGCCGGTCAGGCGTCGACGATCGGCACGAACCCGGCGTAGATGATGCGCTTGCCGTCGAACGCCATGGCGCCCTGGTCGGGCTGCATGGCCGGGTCTTCCATCATCTTCTTCCAGCCGGCGTCGCGAACGGCCTTCGACGGCCATTCGGTCCAGGAGAACACGACGTTCTCGTCGCCCGTCGCTTGCACCGAGCGCCGGAAGCCGGTGACCTTGCCGTCCGGAACGTCGTCGCCCCAGGTCTCGACGACCCGGGTGGCGCCGAGCTCCATGATCGCCGCGGCCATCTTCTCCGCATCGGCACGGTAAGCCTCCCGCTTGCCCGCGGGCACGGGCACGACGAAACCGTCGATATAGCCCGGATTGCCGCGCTTGCCCTGCTCGAGCAGCGCGCCGAAGCCGCCGACGATCATGCGCTTGCCGTCGAACGGCATGCTGGAGCCCATGTCCTCCATGCGCGGGTCCGTCATCATTTTCTGGTTGGTCGCGTCGCGCGTCGCGCGATCGGGGTATTCGAACCACGAGAAGACGACGACCTCGTCGTCCCTCGCCTGCACCGCGCGGCGGAAATCCGTCACCTTGCCGTCCGGCACGTCGTCGCCCCAGGCTTCCACGTGCCGGAGCACGCCGAATTCCTTGACCAGCGGAGCGGCCTCGGCGGCATGCCGCCGGTAGCTGTCCTTGTTGGCGGCCGGGACCGCCAGCACGAAACCCTCGATGTACGTCATACGATTCTCCTGCTCACAGGGAGACCGGCCGCGATGATGCGGCCGGCGGTTGCTGACATGGATCCTCATTGCGCCGCCCCCGAAGCATAGTCGGCCGGCCGCGGCCCGTTGCGGCGGAAGCGGGCGGGAACGAGGCTGTCGCCCGGGCCGTGCACGGCGGCGAACAGGAGCCCGGCAATGAACGTGAAATGATCCACGAAAGAGCCAAATTCCATCTGGTTGCCCTGCCAGTGCGAGGGGCCGTGGAAGGCGAGCCCCAGGAAGAGCACATAGGCGGCGGCGGCGAGCGCGGCCTCGGAGAAGAACGCGCCCGTCAGGAACGCAAGTGCGAGCGCGGTCTCGAAGATCGCCGCGATCCACGCAAGCGCCAGCGGCAGTGGAAAGCCGGCGCCGGCGATATAGCCGGCGGTCGCGTGCATGTCGAAAAATTTGAAGCCCGCCGCCATGGCGAACACCGCGGCGAAAATCAGCCGCGCGACCAGAATGGCTGCCGTTTTGCCCATGTCGATTCCTCCTCGGGATGCCGCATCGGGACCGTCGCGCCCCTTGGTTGGAGGTTAGTCGAGCCGCCGCCCGCGAAATCGACAGGTCGGCGCCGGGGTCCGGCGGGACCGGGCCGCGCGGCGCAAGCCGGGCGTTACCCGCCCGCCGTCAAGCCGTCACGGGTCGCCGGCGGCGCGCGCCGGCGGCTCGTCGCGTCCGGACTGCAGGTTGAGCAGCGAATCCATGAGCCCTTCGTCCGCGCTCGAGCAGACGCCGAGCAGCAGCGCCTCGTCGAAGCCTTCGGCGACGACGTAGGCGTGGCCCATGTTGCTGTCGATGTAGATGGATTCGCCCTGCCTCAGCGTGATCGGGTCGTAGAATTCCGTGTGCACGGTGACGCAGCCTTCGAGCACGTAGATGAACTCCTCGCCCGAATGCTGCACGAGATCCCCGAAATCCTCGCGGCTGCGTGCGCGTATGCGCGTCAGGATCGGGATCATGCGTTTCTTGCGGAGCTCGGGGCAGAGATAGTAGTAATCGTAGTTGCGGGTCTCGACGCGCACGGCCTCCTCGATGCGCCCGAGGCTGCGGCGGGCCGTGACCGGGGTGTCCGTTGCGTCGTCCGGCTCCGCGAACAGCTCGGAGAGACGCATGTTGAGCCGCTCGGCGAGCCTGAGCAGCTTGTCGTAAGTGAGCGTCAGGCGATCGTGCTCGACCTTGGAAAGCGTGGAGAGCGGAATCCCCGTGCGCTCGCTCATTTCCTTGAGGGTCCAGCCGTGTCTCACCCGCAGGCTTTTCAGCAGCGCCCCCAGCGTTGGTCTTTCTTTGCTCATTCCAAGGCCTCGAACGTGACGTTCAGGATCGGGTATTCCTGCCAGTCCCGGTAATCGAAGTGCCACCACTCCGCCTCATAAACGGTGAAGCCCTCGGCCTCCATCAGCGAACGCAAAAGGTCGCGGCGCTCGCGCTGCTCCGGCGTGCCACCGGCGTAATCCGGGTAGGCGCGCTCGGTCATCTCGTCGTAAAGGCTCGGCATCTCGGCCGGCTGTCCGGTGGCGAGATCGTAAAAGGTGAGATCGACCGCCGCACCGCGATTATGCCGCGACCCGTCTGCGGGATCCGCGACGAACTTGCGGAGCGGCTCCGGCGTCGCGTCCCAGAACACCTTCGTCACCCACCAGGGGCGGTACGCGTCGTGGATCAGCAGCCCGTAGCCGTGTGCCTGTGCCGCGCGATGCGCGCGCACCAGCGCTTCCGCCGCCGCGCGCTGCAGGAACGCGCGCGGCTCGTCATAAAGGCGCGTGCCGAGGAAGTTGTTGGTCGTGGCGTAGCGGACGTCGAGCCGGATGGTCGGGTCGAGCGCGGTCAGCTCGACGAGCTCGGGCTCGCGCTCCGCGCCCGGGGAAGCCGGCGGCTCGGCCGCGCGCGCGGCGCGTGCGAGCTCCGCCACCGGGCGCTGCGGCTCGATGCGGAAGATGCCGTCGGCACCGATCGCGCCTTGCGGTGCCGGGGCCGACGCGACCGGCGCCGCATCGTCCCGGCAAGCCCCCGCGGCGAGCGCGAGCAGCGCTACGCCACAGAGCAAGAGGAACCGCTGCATCGTCAGACGCTTGACCGATTTTCCAGATAGGCGCATTGTATCCTCATTGGGACGGTTACGGTACCCGGCCGCGGCGCGAGCCCGGCCGTTCGCACGCGGAGGCCAGGAAACATGCGCCAGACCCCGTTCATCGCCCTGCTCGCTCTCACCCTGCTGTACGCCGCCCCGGCGGCGCCCCAGGACGCTCCCGACGAGCCGCCGCTCGTCCCCGAGCCGACCGAGGAGGCGCCGCTCGTCCCCGCGGAGCCCGAGGGAACGCCGGCCGAGATCCCGGCTCCCGGCGTGCACCCGCTGACCCGGGCGGACCTCGCCGCCTGGCTCGACGGGTTCATGCCCTACGCGCTCGCGGACGGCGGCGTCGCCGGTGCCGTCGTTGTGGTCGTTGCCGATGGCGACGTCGCGCTGGCCAAAGGCTACGGCTATTCCGATCTCGAGTCACATGCGCCGGTCGATCCCGCGCACACCCTGTTCCGCCCCGGCTCGATCTCCAAGCTCTTCACGTGGACGGCCGTCATGCAGCTCGTCGAGCAGGGCCAGATCGATCTCGACGCCGACGTCGGCGAATACCTCGATTTCGACCTGCCCGAACGCGACGGCGACCGGCCCATCACGATGCGCGACATCATGACGCACACGGCGGGCTTCGAGGAGCGCCTGAAGAAGCTCATCACGCCCGATCCCGAGAACGCCGAACCGCTCGGCGAGTCGATGGCGTCCTGGGTGCCGCGGCGCATCTTCCCCGCCGGCAGCACGCCCGCGTACTCGAACTACGCGACGGGGCTCGCAGGCTACATCGTCGAGCGCGTCTCCGGCCAGTCCTTCGACGACTACATCGACGAGCACATCTTCGCCCCGCTCGGCATGCACGAATCGACGTTCCGGCAGCCGCTGCCGGAACGGCTCGTCGACCAGATGTCGAAGGGCTACGCCGACACCTCGGGGGAAGCGCAGCCGTTCGAGATCGTGAACCCGGCGCCGGCGGGCAGCCTGTCGTCCACCGGCACCGACATGGCGAAGTTCATGCTCGCGCACCTGAACGGCGGCGAGCTGAGCGGCGTGCGCATTCTGCAGCCGGAGACGGCGCGCACCATGCACGAGACCATGCTGACGATGCTGCCGCCGCTGAACCGCATGGCCCTCGGTTTCTACGAGACCGACGTGAACGGCCGCGACGTCATCGCGCACGGCGGCGACACGCAGTGGTTCCACAGCTACCTGCACCTCTTCCTCGACGAGGGCATCGGCCTGTACGTCGCGGTGAACAGCGCCGGCAAGCGGGGCGCGGCGCACTCCATCCGCACCGCTCTCTTCGAGCAGTTTGCCGATCGCTACCTGCCGGGTCCCGAGCCTTCGGGCGAGGTTGACCCCAAGACCGCCGCCGAGCATGCCGCGCTGATGGCCGGCACCTACACGAACTCGCGGCGGCCTGAGACCACGTTCCTCGCCTCGCTGAACCTGTTCGGCCAGGCCAAGGTCGTCGACAACGGCGACGGCACGATCACCGTCCCGGCCTTCACCGATCTTTCCGGCGCACCGAAAGTCTGGCGCGAGATCTCGCCCTACGTGTGGGTGGAGGACGGCGGCGACGAACGCCTCGCGGCGGTGCTGAAAGACGGCGTCGTGCAGCGTTTCAGCATGGACGCGTTCTCGCCGTTCATGGTGTTCGAGCCGGTGCCATGGTGGAAATCCTCCGCGTGGCTGCTGCCGCTCCTGAACGCGAGCCTCGCGGCGCTCGCCCTCACCGCGCTCCTGTGGCCGGTCAAGGCGGTCGTCCGCCGCCGCTACGCGCAGCCGCCGCTCCTCACCGGGCCGGATCTCCGGGCCTACCGCTGGGGCAAGATCGCATCGTGGGCCGTGCTCGTCGTGCTGGCCGGCTGGGCGCTCATGGTCACCGCGATGTTCTCCGACCTGTCGTTGCTCGCGGGCGTGTTCGATCCGCTGATCCTGCTGCTGCAGCTTTTGAGCATCGTCGTGTTCCCGGTCGGCTTCGCGATCGCGCTCTGGCACGCGGCCAACGTGTGGCGCGGCCAGCGCCGCTGGCCGGCGAAGGCCTGGAGCATCGTGCTGGTCGTGGCGTTTGCCACCGTGCTGTGGGTCGCGCTTGCCTTCAACCTGATCGGCTTCGGTACCGACTATTGAGACAGACAGTAGCGAACCCGCACCGCCGCACGCTGGACTGCCGGGGCGACCCGCTGCCGCTCGCGGCGCCGTTCCGCATCGCCGGGCACACTTTCACCACCGCGGACGTGCTGGTGGTGACGGTCGAGCAGCGAGGCGCATGCGGTCGCGGCGAGGCCTCCGGCGTCTATTACTTCGGCGAAACCTCGGACTCGATGCGCGAGCAGGTCGCCGCGCAGCGCGAGGCCATCGAGGCCGGGGCGACGCGTGCCGAGCTCGAGACGCTGCTGCCGCCGGGCGGCGCGCGCAACGCCGTGGATTGCGCGCTCTGGGAGCTCGAAGCCCGGCTCGCGGGCACGAGCGTATGGGAGCTCGCGGGGCTGCCCGCGCTCGCGCCGCTCCTCACGACCTTCACTCTCGGTGCCGAGCCGCCGGAGGTGATGGCGGAAGGCGCGCGCCGCTATGCCGGCGCGCGGGCCCTTAAGCTCAAGCTCACGGGAGACGCCGAGCTCGATCGTGCGCGCGTACGTGCCGTGCGCGCGGCCCGCCCGGACGTATGGCTCGCGGTCGATGCCAACCAGGCGTTCACGCCCGCGACCTTCGAGGAGCTGCTGCCGACGCTGGTCGACGCTTCGGTCGCGCTCGTCGAGCAGCCGTTCCCGCGCGGGCGGGAAGCCGATCTCGACGGCCTCGACCGTCCGATTCCCGTCGCCGCCGACGAGAGCGTGCTCACGGCGGCGGACGTGGCCGCGGCCGCGGGGCGCTTCGACGTCGTCAACATCAAGCTCGACAAGTGCGGCGGCCTCACCGCCGCCCTCGCCATGGCGGCCGAATGCCGGCGCGCGGGCCTCAACGTGATGGTCGGCAACATGGTCGGCTCGAGCTGGGCCATGGCGCCGGCGATGGTGGTCGGCCAGCGCTCGGACGTCGTCGACCTCGACGGCCCGGTGTTCCTCACGCGCGATCGCTCCCCCGCCGTGCGCTACGAGGGCGGCCGCATCGTCTGTCCGCCCGAGGTCTGGGGCGCCTGAGACCGGGTCCGTCCGCCGCGCCACGGCCCGCCGGCGAGGGTTGACAATTCTCCCGATGGGATCATGATGTCCTAATCGGACTGTTTTCGGCCGCTCGGGACATGACACATCAATCCACCCGGCGGCGACGCAGGAGGATGTGGGGGATGAAACGGCTGACAGGTCCCGCGTGCGGGCGGGACATGACCTTTCGCGCGGCCGCCGCCGCGCTGGCGCTCGTGCTGGTCGCGGGCGGCGTGGCCGCCCAGGAGCCCGCCGGGCCGGACCGCGAGCTCGAGGAGATCGTCGTCACCGCGCAGAAGCGCGAGCAGGCGCTCGCCGACATTCCAATGTCGGTCACCGTGCTTTCCGGGCAGTCGCTGGAACTGCAGCACGCCGACAATTTCCAGGATCTCGTGTCGCTCGTTCCGGGCTTGAGCATCAGCAGCGCGACCCGTGGCGTCACGCGCCTCACCCTGCGCGGTATCAATACGGGCGGCGTTGCGTCGACCGTCGGCGTCTACGTGGGCGACGTGCCGTTCGGCTCGAGCAGCGGCCTTGCCAACGCCGCGGTCCTCTCGGGCGACTTCGACACGTTCGACTTGAGCCGGATCGAGGTGCTGCGGGGCCCGCAGGGTACGCTCTACGGCGCGAGCTCTCTCGGCGGCGTGCTCAAGTACGTGCCGGAACCGGCCAACACCGA
>CAZBGV010000138.1:0-8700 GCA_964491485.1 uncultured Woeseiaceae bacterium
TGACCCGGCTCCGCAACAAGCTCGAGGGTCTTGCGGTCGGCGACTCGGTCAACCGGGAGGACCTCAAGCAGTGCGTCGCGGAATCGGACCGCCTGCTCGAAACGTTCAACGCATTGATGCGCATCTCCCGCATCGAATCCGGCGCCTATCGTGCCGCCTTTGCCGAGCTCGACCTGGCCGAGATGGTGCACGACATCTGCGATCTCTATCACGCGCCGGCGGAGGAACGGCAGATCACGCTGCGCTGCCGCAGCGAGGGTGCGGTCCGCCTGTTCGGGGATCGCGAGCTCCTCGCCCAGGCGCTGACCAACCTGCTCGACAACGCGATCAAGTACACGCCCGCCGGCGGCGAGGTGGACGTGGCCGCGCAGCGCGACGGCACGACGTGCCGGCTCGTCGTCAACGATTCGGGCCCGGGCGTCCCCGAGGACCAGATCGGCAACTTGCACAGGCGTTTCGTGCGCCTGGACAACGCCCGTTCGGAACCCGGCAACGGCCTCGGCCTCGCGCTCGTGAACGCCGTCGTCGAGCAACACCGCGGCCGCATGCTGATCGAGAACCGGCACCCGGGCCTCGGCATCGTCCTGGAGCTGCCGCAGGAGCCGCCGCCGCAGGCGGGACCCGGGCCCGACCGCGTCGATGAGTCGCCGCCGTCCGCATGAGATCACGCGGGGGCGATCTTCAGGCCCGGCCGTTGACCTGCTTCACCACCCCCGTGGCGTTCAGGCGCCAGCGGACGAGCGCGACGCTGACCTTGAAGTGATCGGAGACTTTGCCGGCGTCCCGGTGGCGGGCAAAACACTGGAGCAGCCCGTCGCGCGGCAACAGGAGGGCGCCGGCGAGCCAGTCGGCCTCGTCCTCCTGGTCCTTGCCGTGCGTGCTGAGCCAGAGGTGGCCGTCCTCGCTGATATCGACCCGGGAAGCGGCGTGGCCGAGCATGACGTGGGCGAGCTCGTGCACGACGTTGCTCGGAATCCGCCGCGCCTCCTGCGCCGAGTTGACGACCACGATGCGCCTGCCGTCGAGAGCTACGGTGACGGCGGACCAGGCGCCGGCGTCGTTGACCGAGAGCTGTTGCACCGTCTTTGCATCGAGTCCCGGCACGTCGGCGGGCGTCCAGATGACGACTCCCAGCCGATCGGCGAGGCGGGCGAACGGCAAGGGTGCGTCCAGCGCGATGCCGAGGTTCCTGCGGCATCTCCGGGCGATCTGTTCGCAGCGGGTCTTGAAACCTCTCTGCACGGTCCGGCTACTCGCCGCCTTGCGCGATCAGCGCGCGTTGCACGTGCAGGATCAATCGTGCCAAAGCGGCCGCCGTCTCCGGAGAAGTCGTCCGCTCCTTGCGAAAGTGCACGCTCGCGCGAATCCGGTCCTTCCGCGATTCGGCACTCGAAGGGAATCCGAGGATGCGGTTCGGGTCGATCTCGAGCCAGCGGCAGATCAGCCGGAAATTCTCGAGATCGGGCAGGTGCCCGCGCTCGACGCGGGACAGCGTCGACGGGCTGATGCCGATCTCCTTCGCCGCCTCCCGCACGCCCGTGGAACCGCGCTTCTCGCGAATGAGCTCGCCCAGCGTGTCCAGGGATGGCTCGAGCTTTGCCATGATTTGTTCGCTCACCGCCTGTTTCACATGTGGCACACTCTAGCACATATTGCACAGCCGGCGTCAGCGTGGTACCGTGCAGCCGCTCCACGAACCGGACCGCAAAGGGTTCGCGTACACCGTCGCCGGCATGCGCCGGCGCATAGCCCCGGGCACCTGGCAAGGGTCGCCGGTCCGAGGCACCTGGCAAGGGTCGCCGTTCAGCGCGGCCGCAGCGACTGGAGAATCACGTCAATGTCTCAGGAAATGCCCGCAGTTCCGGCGGTTGCCCGCATTCACGAGGTGCGGGAGGACAAGGAGTTCTACATCCCGGACTACCTGTCCGCAGGTCCCGCCGGGACCCGCCGCGATGCCTGGGCGGCAGCCGAAAAGCAGGCTTCGGATCTGCGCGACGCCGAGCAGCAGCTGGATGAGGCCATGAACCTGGTGGCCGTGTTGCTCGGCGCGTTGCAGGAGGCGGGCGATGCTCGCGCCATGCAGGCGGAGACGGTTCTCAGGGTCGTCGCGAACCGGCTGCAGCAGGCTCACGACGCCATCGACCGGCACGACACCCGCTTCATGAACCTGTTTTTGGCTTACTTCGATCTCAGGAATCGCGCGCGGGGTACGGCCCGGGACGACTGACTACATCTGAACCAGGAATGCCGCTGACGCGGCGATTCAGCGTCCGCGCCGCTTCGTTTTCGCATTGGCCCTGGTCTCGTAAGGAAAGAAGCCTTCGAAGCCTTCGCCGAGTGCGCAGGCGAGCTTGTTCAGCGCCAGGATTGCGACGTTCCGCTGGCCGCGCTCGATGCCCCCGATGTAGGTACGGTCGAGGTCGGCCTCGTAGGCAAGGTCCTCCTGGGTCCAGCCCCGCGCCTTGCGGGCCGCGCGCACCCGCTGGCCGAAAGCCGCCAGGATCTCCAACTCTTGCCGGGTATAGGCCATGCCCGGCAATAAACCGGGGAGATGACGATGGGTCCACGGACGATAAGTATCATTTTCGCGCGCCTGGCTCGCTTGCGGCTGTGTCAGCCGTGCAGCGCGGCCCACGCGCGCTTGATGCGCCGCGCCAGGTTGTCGAACAGCAAATGGCGGTGATAACGGGCATCCTCGGGCGTCACCAGCTCGAAGCGGCGCCGGTATTTGTGCTTCACCCAGGCGTTCAGGTCGTGCTGCGCGAAGAAGCGGTACGCGACGTGATTCAAGGGATGAAGGCCGCGCCGGTAGATCGTCGAGGCTCCGAAATCGACCAGCACCGGGTGCTCGCTGCGGTCGACGAGGATGTTCTCCTTGCGCATCAGGTCGCCGTGCGCGACGCCCCGGGCATGCATGGCGTCGACGATCCGGAACAGCGCTGCGAAGAACTGCTCGCGATCGTGGATGACGGCGTCCCGCAGGCTGCGCCCGTCGATTGCGTCGACCACCAGGTACCGTCCGTCGTAGAAGCCGTAACAGCGGGGAATCCCGGGGATGTCCTCCAGCCGGCGGTAGGCCTCGTACTCGCGCCTGAGCATCCAGCGCCGGATCGCCGCGGCCAGCGGATTGCCGGTCGCCGCCTTGACGAAGATGCGATGGCCGTCGACCTCACCGAGGTGCAGGTCACCCTGGTGCCCGCGCACAGCGGGTCTTTCCGATTCCGCAACGACCCTGCGGATCTCGGCAGCATCCATGACTCCGTCCATCATAGCTTCGTGCAGACCCAGACGAACAATCCCAGTATGAAGACCGCGATCAGCGGTTCCAGGTTCAACGCGAGGCTCTTGCGCAACGACCAGCCCGTGGCGCTTGCCGGCGGCCGGGCGGCGAACGACGGCAGCAGCGCGCGCGTGCTCCTCGTATATTCGTGCCAGGTCGCGCCGAACAGGCGTTCGAGCTTGCGCTCCTCGTATTCGATGGCCGGAGGGTAATAGAACAGCAGGAAAGCCAGCGCCACCGGCGCGGTCCACCAGGTGCCGGACGCGAGCACGAAACCGGCAAGCACGAGTATGTTGCCGACGTACAGCGGATGCCGCACGTAGCGGTAGGGGCCGCTGGTCGCGAGCTCCCGGTTCTTCATGATGACGCCCGAGGCCCACAGCCGCGTGCCCACGCCGGCGAGGACGAGCGGCGCGGCGGCGTACAGCAGCGGCAGGCGGGGCTCCGCGATGAGCGCGAATACCACGCAGATCAGGAAGCCGAGGATCTGGCGCGAGGCCTCGTGATACCTGAGCTCACGAACGATGCGCGGCAGTCCCTCGAGCGGGGGCAGCGAGTCGGTACGGTGTGACATGGGCGGATGAACGCCGGTTCCCTGTCGAGTCGAAACCGCTGAGTCTAGTGCATCGCGGTCCGGTCAACGGCGGCGGCCGCAGGCGATCGTGAGCGAGGGGAAGTCCTGGGTATACGCCGGTGCCAGGGATGCCGCCCGCCCGCTCAGCCCGTTCGGCGCCGGCTGCTCCGCTTTCCCTTCCTCCCCGGTGTCTTCGGGTGGCGGCGGCGGGATGCGCATCCAGCGTCCGTAGCGCACCGTGCCGTCGATCCGCCAGGCAGGGCGCACGGACCAGCGGTAGTCGCCGCAGGCGAGCTCCATCGGCACATTGTAATGCGGCTCGGGCACGCCTTCCTCGGAGAGCACGAGCCGGTCGCGGTCGTAGATCTCGACATCGTACCACGTCACCGATTCGTCGAGCTTGCCGGAATCGACCAGCGGGTTGCCCGCGACCTCACCGATCTCGAGCGTCCACGCGAGCTCGGGCTGCGCCGTCTTACTGATGAAATGCAGCGGGTCCTTGCGGTCGCGCCGCACCGAGCCGGTCGGCTCGGGCGTGAGCGTCTGCGGCACATCGCCGCGGTTGTACACACGCGCCGCGATCTCCCGGCCGAGATAGTGGCGCGCATAGTTGACATAGGTGTGCCATACCCGGTTGTCATCTTCCGTCCAGTTGCGGAGAGAGTCACGGTCCCGGTAATGCACGAGCGTATGATAGAGGCGTGCGCCGTTGTCCCGTCGCACGAGCGAGGCGAAGGCGGTCGTCGTGATGATCGCGTCCGCGCCCTGCACGTCGATGGACACGCCGTCGAAGTGCACGTGCAGCACCGCATCGGCACCTTCCGGGAGGGGCGTCGTGGGCCCGACGATGCGCGCATCCAGCCCGGACACGCGGCGCAGCCGCGAGTACACGTCCATCGCCAGGCCCTCGTCCTTGAGCGGCGTGCTCTCGGCATCGACGAGCTCCTCGGTCAGCGCATCGCGCAGCTGCTGGACTTCGCGCTGGTACCCGCCGAGCAACGCGCCGATGATCGTGCCGGGAATCGCCGTGCCGGGGATGCGGAAGTCGACCGGCACCGGCCCGACCTCCTTGCGGACCCGCCCCGCCTCGTAGCCCCCGATGGCACCGCCGACCACCCCGTACGTACCTTTCTCGTAGCTGCCGGAAAGGGCCTCGTCCGCCGGGCTGCGCGTCGCGACCACGACGATCGCGTCGATCTTCGCGCGCGCCGCCTCGGGCATGTCCTGGCTCGGCTCGGGCGGCGGCGGCCGGGGCTCGAGGCTCGAAGGCGGCGGCGGCACGTCGGCGCGGCAGAGGGCCGGGCCTACGCAGAGCGCGCAACCCGCGAGGATCGACAACACGGCAGGGGCGCTCGCAGGGGTTGGGCGGGATGCGGCCGGCATGGGACCCCCTTTGACGTTGTGGTTATCGGGTCCCACATACCATAACACGGGCACTGCAACGGCGGGTGCTCCCCGCGTGATTTGCGTCGGCGCCCCGCGGCGCCTTTCCCGCTACAGTCCGCGCCATGCCCGGCGCCGACCTCATCGACTCGCTCCCGGATCTCGTGCTGCTGGTGCAGCGCGACGGCACCGCGGTGGCGCACGCCGGCGGCCGGGCGGTGACCGAGCTCGGCTGCCGCCGGGCCGGCGCTGCGCACGGCTTCGTGCCGTCCTGGTCGCGCTCGACGGCCGAGCTCATTCGCCAGCTCGCGCGCAAGGCGATCGCCGATCGCACCGCCGTCGAGGCACGCTTCCGGCAGGACGACAAGCGCTACGAAGTCAGGGTCAGCCCGCAAAGCCCCGAGCGCGCGATTTGCGTCATTCGCCCCTCGCTCGGCGACGGCGTCGACTGGACCGGCGAGCATCGGTCGCTGCAGCTCGACCGCCGCGGCTTCCTGCGCCGCTTCAAGGAATCGATTTCCATCGCCGCGCTGCGCGAGCAGCCGATTGCGGTCGGCGTGCTGTTCATCGACGAGATCGCGGACATCGCCCGGATCATCACGACGAGCATCTCCGAGCAGATCATGACCACCGCCCTCGCGCGGCTGCCGGAGGACACGGGCGAGCCCGCCGACTCGCCCGAGTGCTATCTCGGCCAGCTCGGCGAAAACCTGCTCGGCGTCGTCGTGAAGAGCGGGGATCGGGACGCGGTCGAAGCGCGCATCGCGGACATCTGTGCCAGCCTCGGCAAGCCCATCGAAATCGGCGACGCGGAATTCCGCCTCACGCCCTATGCGGGCGTGAGCATCCTCGGCGTCGACGCGTCGAGCCCGCGCGTGCTGCTCGACCACGCGCGCGCCGCCGCGGCGGAAGCCCGCCGCGCCTGCTCCCGCGACGTCTTCTTCTTCAGCAATACGATGCAGCTGCGCTCGCTCGCCCGCCTCGACATCGCGAACGAGCTGCGCGAAGCCATTGCGAGCGGCGCCGTCCGCCTCCGTTATGCCGCCCGCCACGACCTGCGCACGGGCCGCCGCGTCGCGTGGGTCGGCTACGCCCGCTGGCTGCACCCGTTGCGCGGCGAAATCCGCCCGCTCGAATTCCTGCGCGTGGCGCGGGCGACCGGGCTCGCGATCAGCCTTTCCCGCAGCATCCTCGCGCAGCTGGCGCAGGACTTCGCGACCCTCGGCGCGGAGTCGGAGGATGACGTGCGCATATCGCTCGGGCCCTTGCGCGATCACGTCCTGCACGAGGATTTCGCGGCGGACCTCGAGGGCGCTCTCGCCGATGCGGCCATACCGCCCGAGCGCCTCGAGCTGCGCGTCGCGGAGCAGGTGTTCATGGCCCGGGACCCCGCCGATTTCCGATCCCTGCACCGGCTCGGGCTGCAATTCGTCGTCGACGAGGTAGGGCGGGATGCCGGCTCGCTCGCGGCGCTCGCGCGCGCGCCCGTCTGGGGCCTGCAGCTCGATCGTGCCTGGGTCGAGACGCTGCGCAGCGATCCGGTCGCGCGCAAGGTTTGCCGCGCCGGCATCGCCATGGCGAAGGCACTCACGCTCACGCCGATCGCGACCGGCGTCGACGATGCCGAGCAGCGCGACGCGCTGCTGAAGCTCGGGTGCCACTACGGCATGGGCGATCTCTACGGTGGCGTCGATCCGAACGTGAGCGCGCTGTCGCCGGCCGCTGAAAGCGCGTAAGCCGCCCCGCGGCGCCGGCGCGCCCTCCCTTGTCGCCGGGATTTGACCGGCCCGTTATGAGAACTGGGTCACAAAACGCACGCGACGAGTGTCGGTCGTGCCCGGGTGCGTCGGGGCCGCCTGTAGTCGAATGCCCGTCACGGAATCCATCGCCGGATAAAAGAACATGGAACGTCTGCTGACTGCGCTCAAGTGGCTGATTCTGCTAGCCGCCGCCCTCGTGGGCACCGCCGCCGCGGCGGCTCCGCCCGAAGCGCCGGCGGTCTACATCGTCCAGGGCGCCACGCTCGATGCCGCGCGCACGCAGGTGCAGCGCGTGGGCGCGGAGTCCGAGCAGGAGCTCGGCATCATCCACGCCGTCTCCGCCCGGCTCACCGACTCGCAGGTCGCGCGCCTGCGTGCGGATTCCAGCGTTCGCGTCTACGCGGATCGCGCGGTGCGGACGCGCGGGCTGTTCGATTTCCTGTTCGGCGGCTCCAAGGATGACGACGAGGACGATTCCGACGACGGAAGCGGCAGCCTGGAAGGCACCCTGGAAAGCCTCGTCAACGATCTGAACTCTACCCTCGCGGAAACGTCGCTGGTCCAGGCCACGCAGGACCTGCTCTCGCCGCTCGTCTCGACCGTGACGACCGTGCCGCTCGTGAGCGACGTCACCAGTCCGGTGGTCGACCTCACCAGCTCGCTGGGCACGCTCGAGGACGGCTCGGGCCTGCTCGGGCTGCCGCTCCTGTACGAAACCAACTACCCGGGCCTGATCGGCGCCGATAAGCTGCACCGCGCCGGCATCACCGGCCGCGGCGTCACCGTCGCCGTGCTCGACACCGGGCTCTGGAACGATACCACCCAGTTCTACGGCAACCGCATTCTCGCGACCATCGACGTGACCAACGGCGGCAGCGGCCGGGTCACCGGCGACCCGTACGGCCACGGCACGCACGTGACGTCCATCATCGCGAGCGGCGCGCAGGCGCTCTCCGGCGACTATCACAGCATCGCCCCCGGCGCCAACCTGGTCATCGTGCGCGCGTTCAACGGCGAAGGCGCCGGGCGCTACGTCGACGTCATCGCCGGCATCAACTGGATCGTCAGTCACCGCGACCGCTACGGCATCCGGGTGCTGAACCTGTCGTTCGGCGCGCAGCCGCAGTCGTTCTACTGGGACGATCCGCTGAACCAGGCCGTGATGGCCGCCTGGCGCGCCGGCATCGTCGTCGTCGCGGCCGCCGGCAACGACGGCCCGGACCCGATGACCATCGACGTCCCCGGCAACGTGCCGTACGTGATCACCGTCGGCGCCCTGACGGACAACTACACGCCTTACGAGGGCATGGACGATCGCCTTGCGTCCTTCTCCTCGACGGGGCCGACCTACGAAGGCTTCGTCAAGCCGGAGCTCGTGGCGCCCGGCGGTCACATCGCGGCTTCGATGTCGAGCAGCAGTTTCCTCGCGAACATCGACCCGGATTCGATGAACGTCGCCCAGCAGCTGTTCGTCATGTCCGGCACGTCACAGGCCGCGGCAGTGACCTCGGGCGTCGTCGCGCTGCTGCTGCAGAGATACCCGTCGCTCACGCCGGATGACGTCAAGTGCCGCCTGATGGCCGCGACGCGCCCCGCGGTGGAAGCGGACGGCTCGCTCGCCTACAGCGTATTCCAGCAGGGCGCCGGCCTGATCGACGCGGTGGCCGCGCTCAACACGGGAGCCTCCCGTTGCGCCAACGTCG
>CAZBGV010000139.1:0-8629 GCA_964491485.1 uncultured Woeseiaceae bacterium
GCGCTCGGTCGACGAGTATGTCGAGCTCATGAACAACCTGCACCTGCCCAGCCCGAAGATGATGGACGTCGCCATCCCCGCCAACCTGCACCTCGGCCTGGCGCAGGAAGCGCTCGACGAGCGCGGGGGCTCCCTCGGCTGTGACGACCTGCGGGCGTTGCTCGGTCGCCCCGACGTGCTGCTGGTGGATTTGCGCGAGGCCCCCGAGCGGGAGCGGCGCGGCGTGATCCCGGGATCGGTGCACGTCCCGTACGCCACGCTGTCCGCGGCGCTCGCCCCGGACGGCGTGCTTTGCGCGGCCGCCGCCGGCAAACGCGTCGTCTTCTATTGCGCGTACGGTGAGCGCTCGGCGATGGCCGTGGAAGCGGCGCGCGAAGCCGGACTCGCCTCCGCGGTGCACCTGAAAGGCGGCATGGACGCCTGGAACCGGACGCCGATCCCGTAGGAGCCCGCCATGCGGGCGACTGAAAGATCGCGGTCGCCCGCATGGCAGGGCTCCGCGGTCGCCCGCATGGCGGGCTCCTACGGCCCCGGCCAGGCGATCGGGGCGAGGAAGGCGACGGCGAGGCCCAGGATCACGGTCAGCGGCGTGCCGACGCGCACGAAGTCGGTGAAGCGGTAGTCACCGGGCTCGTACACCAGCAGGTTGCCGTGGTGGCCGATGGGCGTCAGGAAGGCGACCACGGCGCCCATCGCCACGCTGAACACCATGGCCGGCGCCGACACGCCGAGCAGGCCGGCCATGCCGAGGGCGATCGGCGCGAGCAGCACGGTGGTCGCGGTGTCCGAGAGGATCTGCGTGAGCAGCGCGGCGGACATGAACAGCGCGAACAGCACCCACGTCGTCTGCCAGTTTCGGGCGACCTCCGCGAGCCAGCCGGCGAACAGCGTCGCGGTGCCGGTCTGCTCCATTGCGAGCCCGAGCGGGATCGCGCCCGCGATGAACACGAAGATGCGCGTGTCGATGGATTCGTAGGCCTGCCGCGGCGTGATGCAGCCGGTGGCGACCATGGCCGCCGCGCCCGCGAGAAACGCCATGGTCACCGGCAGCAGCCCGGCCGCCGCCGTCACCACCGCCGCTCCCATGATCGAAGCCGCGAGCCAGCCTTTGCCGAGCTTCGTGTCGCGCGCCGCGAACGGCAGCAGCAGCAGGAACGACGGGTTGTCGCGCAGCTTGTCCAGCGCCTTCTGGCTGCCCCACAGCACCAGCAGGTCGCCGCCCTTCAGCTGCA
The DNA here is from genome assembly GCA_964491485.1 of uncultured Woeseiaceae bacterium. Lineage (GTDB taxonomy): Bacteria > Pseudomonadota > Gammaproteobacteria > Steroidobacterales > Woeseiaceae > IDS-8. Next base: position 1,233 of record CAZBGV010000139.1, read on the forward strand.
CCTTCGAGAGCTCCTTGCGCATGAACCCGCGCTTGCGCCACAGGCCGACCACGACGACGCCGTAGCGGGACAGGAAATCGATGCTGCCGATGTTCCTGCCGACCAGCTCCGAATCGGGGCCGACCACCGCCTGCACGAGCCGCTCGCTGCCGGCCAGGTCCTTGCGCCTCTCGTCGGGAATGGCCTCGCCGTACTGCACGACCGCGTGCAATGCGAGCCCCTGCTGCTTCTCCAGGCGCGCCAGCTCGTCCGGGCTCGCGCGAACCAGCAGCAGGTCGCCGGGGGCGATGGTTTTGCGCCGCCACGGCCGGCCGCGGGATTCGCCGTTGCGCAGCCAGTCCACGACCTGGAACCGATCCTCGTGCTCGTCCCGGAAATCCTCCATGGTCTTGCCGCTGTGCGGCGAGTCCTCGAGCACCACCATCTCGGTGTAATAGCGCTCGAGGCGGAAGCGGTCTTCCTCCGTACTGGCGCCTTCGCGGTTCGGCAGCAGCCAGCGACCGAACAGCAGGATGTAGAGCGTGCCGATCGCGGTCAGCACCGCGCCCACCGGCGTGATTTCGAAGATGCCGATGTCGTAGCGGCCGCCGCGCTCCAGGAGCTCGCGCGCGACGAGGAACGAGGGCGCGGCGATGATCGTCATCGTGGTGCCGAGCGATGCCGCGAAAGCCATCGGCATCAGGAGCCGGGAAGCCGCCAGGTTGCGCGTGCGGTTCAGGTTGAGGATCACCGGCAGCATCATCGCGGTGACCATCAGGTGATGGCTGAACGCCGCCATCAGTGCGACGGACGGCATGATCACCAGCACGGCGCGCCAGACCTGGTCGCCGGAGAGGCGTGCGATCCAGGCCCCGAGCTCCTCCGTGAGCCCCGTCTGGCTCAGGCCGCCCGACAGCACGAACATCGAAGCGAGCAGGATCGCGGGCTCGCTGGAGAAACCCGAAAGCGCCTCGTCCGGCGTGAGCAGGCCGGTGGTGGCCAGGGCGACGATGATCAGCACGCCGGTGAGATCGAGGCGGATCCATTCCGTCACGAGCAGCACGAGGGCGCCGGCGAGGATGATCAGAAAGAGAATCTGCTGGGGGTCCATCCCGTCCGCGAGTCTGCACTGCTGGTGGCTTGCGCCTGTGGCCTGTCCGGCATCGGCCGGCAGGGCCCCGGGAGCGGAACAATGGTAGTGGCTGGACCGGCCGGCGACCAGCCGCTCACCGGGCCCGTACGACCACCCCGCGGGAGGTGACGCGCGGGAAATTCCGCAGCTGCTCCAGCATTCTGTCCTGCTGATCCTGCGGCAGGTTGAAGCTCAGCAAGGCCTGCTCGGCGCGCTCGCGGTCGTCGCGCGCGATACGGAACACGATCCGGGTGATCGCATCGCGGCGCTGCTCGACGCTGCCGATCCCCTCGATCAGGCGCCGCCGCGAGGGCGTGAGGTGGTCCCATTCCCCGGCCGCGCCGGCAATGGCGAGGTCGCGATCGGGTCCGTGCGGGAGCCGCTCCACCCATTGCTCGGCGGCCTGTGGATCGGATCGCGACCATTGGTCCATCACCATCCGGATGGCGCCGGCGCGCTCGGTCTCGCCGGGAAGCCGGGCGACGGCTTCGGCGGCCTCGCGCGGCGAGCGATGCGCGTACATCATGAACACGCGGGCGGCGAGCATCTGCCGTTGCCCCTCGTCGGGAATCTCTTTCAGCAGGGCGACGGCCGTGGCCGGGTCGTTCCCGGCCAGGCCCTGTACCATGCCCGAGACGAGCTCGGAGTATCCCGGCGTGCCTTCGAAACGCGCGATGAAGCTGCGCGCCTCGGCGACCGACCTTTGCGCGGCCAGGTTGGCGGCGATCTGCTGGCGCCAGATCGGGGCGGAACGCTCGTCCAGCCGCGGCAGCAGCGCGATCGCGGCGTCGAGGTCGGAACGCGCGAGCGTGTAGGCGGCGGACATCATGATCTCGTCACGATTGCCGAAGTCCGCCGACAGCACCCAGTCGAGCGCCGATTGCGGATCCGACTGCATCCAGCTCATCGCCACGCGCTGCAGCATCATCCTCCGGAGCTCGCGGTCGTCGACGGACTCGGCCATTTGCAGCGCGCGGCGCGGGTCGCTCTCGGACACGCGCTCCGCCAGGGTGGCGAACGCGGCCATGCGCTGCCATCGGCTCCCGGCACTCTTCGCCTGGGCGAGCGCAAGCTCCGGGTCCGTTTCCGCGATCGCGCTGATCACGATCGAGTAAAGGCGATTGTCGAGGCTGCCGTCATGCTTCTGTGCCCACGCGAGTGCCGCCTCCGGATCGGCTTGCGCCAGCTGGGCCGCGACCGTTCGCGCGACGGCGCGCCGCTGCGCGGGGTCATCGATTTTTTCGAACCACTCCAGCGCCTGCCGGACGTCGCCGGCCGCCACGGCCTGGAATGCACTGGCGAGCCGCTCGCGATTGTCCGGGCTGCCGTCGGCCGCGAGCAGGCGCTCGAGCGTGCCCGCGGGGTCGACCTCCGCCGCCGCTTGCGCCGCCGCTCGCTCGAACGCGCGCCGCAGCTCCGGCTGCCGGAACCGGGCGGCCCAGCGATCCGCGGCGTCGAGGCCATTGCGCCCGAGCAGGAGCCCGAGATGCGCCGCCGCCTGGCGCCGCTGCAGGGCGGATTCGAGGCCTTGCACGTACGCCACCGCGGCCGCGGGATCGGCGGAGGCGAGATCCTCGAGGTGCGCGGAGCGCGTGCGCTGGTCGGGTTCTGCGGCCAGCCGTTCGGCGACTCTCCCGACCGCATCCGGCTCTCCCTCCGCCGCTGCGAGCAGGCCCTGTGCGGCGCGTGCCCGTTCGATCCCGTCGAGCGTCGCGGCGCGCGCAAGCGCCGCGTCGGGATCGAGCTCGCCCCAGCGCCGCCAGACCTCGCGCTCGAAATCCGGTTGCGCGGCGAAGCCGGGCGTCTGCGCGAGCGCCAGCGCGGAGAGCGGATCGAGCTCGGCCAGCCGGTCGAACAGGACGAGCAGGACCTCGCGCCTGAGCGACGGATCGCCGATGCTGTCGGCCTGGAAGAGGAGGTTCTGCACGGCCGCGGAATCGGAGCGCCCGGCGAGCGTATACAGCGCCTCCATGCGCGCAAAATGGCCGGGCAGGGCGAGCAGCGCCTCGATGTCGCCGATCCCGCCGTACCGGTTCTCGCGCTCGGCGCGCGCCTGTGCCGCCGACATCGACGGCACGTCGGCGAGCACGCGGCGCGCGCCCGGCGCGTCACGCCATGCATACCATGCGGTTCCCGCTGCGCCGGCGGTCACCAGCAGCGTCACGGGGAGGATGAGCTTGCGCATCGGAGCGTCCCTCTGCGAATGCGGCCGACGTGACCCTTACTTAAATCATTTGGGCCGCGATGAACAGCCGCGCCCGGCGCCGGTGGCGCCGCTGGCTTAAGTCGTTGTTTGAGCGCGGGGGTATGTTGTTGTGGCGTACATGCAACAAGCGACGGTGCCGACCGATGCGCGTGACACGCCGGGCTCTAATGGATTGACAACCGGCAGTCTTTCTGAGAATGTCTCCAGAACACTACGTAGCCTTTGCACAACACCAGCGTTGTCGAGGCTCCGGCAGGCAGTTTTCGACGACGCCTTCAGGCACGGCTTGGCGGGGGATAAAAAGCCAAGACTCAGTACTGAGACGGTGATCAGCGGCTCCTTCGGGAGCCGCTTTTTTATCGGGTGCCCACCCGAAGGGTCCGCCTGCCGCCGCAGGCTCTGGTAGATTCCGCGGACCAGAACGACAACAAGGGGACTTCCCTCCATGACCCCGGAACGGCGGAGCGCCTACTGGCGCGCCAACCTGCGGATCGTCGCTGCCTGCCTCCTTGCCTGGTTCGTCGGCTCCTACGGCCTGGGCGTCGTCTTCGTCGAGGAGCTGAACCGGATCCGGCTCGGCGGATTCAAGCTCGGTTTCTGGTTCGCGCAGCAGGGGTCGATCTACCTCTTCGTGCTGCTCATCTTCTTCTACGCCTGGCGCATGAACCGGCTCGACCGCGAATTCGGCGCGCACGAAGACTGAGCGCGATGGAGCTCAAGGCACTCACGTACCTGATCGTCGGCGCGAGCTTTGCGCTGTACATCGCGATTGCGTTCTGGTCGCGGGCGCGCAGCACCGGCGACTTCTATATCGCCGGCAAAACCGTATCGCCGGTCGCGAACGGCATGGCCACCGCGGCGGACTGGATGAGCGCAGCGTCGTTCATCTCCATGGCGGGCCTGATTGCGTTCCTCGGCTACGATGCCTCCGTCTACCTGATGGGCTGGACCGGAGGCTACGTGCTGCTGGCCCTGTTCCTCGCGCCGTATCTCCGCAAGTTCGGCCGGTTCACGGTGCCGGAGTTCATCGGCGAGCGCTATTACTCGAAGGCCGCGCGCATCGTCGCCGTCGTCTGCCTGATCTTCATTTCCTTCACGTACGTGGCCGGGCAGATGCGCGGCGTGGGGATCGTCTTTTCGCGCTTCCTCGAAGTCGACGTCAACCTGGGACTCGTCATCGGCATGGGAGTGGTGCTGATCTACGCCGTGCTCGGCGGGATGAAAGGCATCACCTATACCCAGGTCGCACAATACTGCGTGCTGATCTTCGCGTATACCGTGCCCGCCGTGTTCATCGCGATCCAGGTCACGGGCAATCCGGTTCCGCAGCTCGCGTTCGGCGGAGACATCGCCGGCAGCGACGTCAGCCTGCTCGCCAAACTGGATGAAACCGTGACGGCGCTCGGTTTCGGCAGCTACACGGCGGGTACGAAAAGCACGATCGACGTGTTCTGCATCACGCTCGCGCTCATGGTCGGGACGGCCGGGCTGCCGCACGTGATCGTGCGCTTTTTCACCGTGCCAAAGGTGCGCGACGCGCGCACGTCGGCAGGCTATGCGCTGCTCTTCATCGCGATCCTGTACACGACGGCGCCCGCCGTCGGCGCCATGGCGCGCCACAACCTGATGAATACGATCCAGCCAGGAGAGATCGGCACGCCGCACGGCAACCTGCTGGCCGAAGAGCGGCCGAGCTGGATGCGCCGCTGGGAGACGACCGGGCTCATGGCATTCGAGGACAGGAACCAGGACGGCCGCATCCAGTATTACAACGACCAGAATGCGTCGTTCGCGGCGACTGCCGCGAGCTACGGGTGGAAGGGCAACGAGCTCGCGGTCGACCAGGACATCATGGTGCTCGCGAATCCCGAGATCGCGAACCTGCCTAACTGGGTGATCGCGCTGGTGGCGGCCGGGGGCATTGCGGCGGCGCTCTCGACGGCCGCGGGGCTGCTGCTCGTGATCTCGGCGGCGGTCTCGCACGACCTGATCAAGGGCATCTTCCTGCCGGGCATCTCCGAGAAGGGAGAGCTGAGGGCAGGGCGCATCGCCGCCGTTTTCGCGATCCTGATCGCGGGCTATCTCGGCTTCGACCCGCCCGGCTGGGTGGCGCAGGTGGTGGCGTTCGCCTTCGGCCTCGCGGCCGCCTCGCTGTTCCCGGCCATCCTGCTCGGCATTTTCTCGAAGCGCGTGAACAGGCAGGGTGCGATCGCCGGCATGCTGGCTGGGCTGATCTTCACCTACGGCTACATCGAATGGTTCAAAGGCCTGTTCCTCAAATGGGCGGGCGCGCCGTGGGGAGAGAACGTGCCGGCGGAGTGGCTGTTCGGCATTTCGCCGGAAGGCATCGGCGTGGTCGGCATGCTGCTGAATTTCGCCGTCGCGATCGCCGTCAGTTACCGTACGGCGGCTCCGCCGGAGCGCATCCAGGCGCTGGTGGAGCGCATTCGCGTGCCGCGAGCCATAGAGGAGTATTGATGCACCATCCGGGGTCGAAAATCCTTCTTGTACTGCTTTGCGTGCCGGCGTTTGCCGCCGCGCAGGCGCTCGACGACACGGAGCAGCGCATCGCGGAGTGGATCGACGCGCACCGCGAGGACGCCGTCGCGCTGCTCGAGGAGACGGTGAACATCGACAGCGGCACCCTGAACCTCGAGGGCGTCACGCGGGTCGGGAAGGTGATGCGGCGCGAGCTCGACGGGCTCGGCCTGGCAACGGAGTGGGTCGAGCTGCCGCCGGCGATGCAGCGAGCCGGGCACCTGATCGGGCGCAAGGAGGGCACGCGCGAGCCGAAGCTGCTCCTGATCGGCCATCTCGACACCGTGTTCGAGTCGGACGGCGCGACGTTCCGGCGCGAGGGTAACGTCGCGACCGGGCCGGGCGTCGTCGACATGAAGGGCGGCAACGTCGTGATGGTGTACGCGCTTCGTGCGCTGCGCCAGGCCGGCGTGCTCGACGAGCTGTCGGTCGCGGTGATCTTCACGGGCGACGAGGAGAAGCCCGGCGAGCCGCTTGCCGTCACGCGCGCGCCGCTCGTCGAGCTGGGCGAGTGGGCGGACGTCGCGCTCGGCTTCGAGCAGGCCGTGCGCGAAGACGGCGTCGATTACGCGACCATCGCGCGCCGCAGCTCCAGCGACTGGCGGCTCGAGGTGACCGGCAAGCGGGCGCATTCGTCCGGGGTGTTCAGCGAGGACGTCGGTGCGGGCGCGATCTTCGAAGCCGCGCGCATCCTGAACGACTTTTACGAGGAGGTCCGCGGCGAGCAGTACCTGACGTTCAATCCCGGGGCCATCGTCGGCGGCACGGACGTCGACTACGATTACCAGCAGACGCGCGGGACGGCGTTCGGCAAGACCAACGTGGTGCCGAGCAGGGTCGTCGTGCATGGCGGGATCCGCACGATTTCGCCGGAGCAGCTCGAGCGCGCACGCGCGGCGATGCGCCGGGTGGTATCCGAGCACCTGCCGCACACGGACGCGACGATCGCGTTCGAGGACGGCTACCCCGCGATGCCGCCGACGACAGGCAACCGACGCCTGCAGGAGGCGATGTCCGCGATCAACGAGGCGCTGGGCCGCGGCCCGATGCCGGCGCTCGATCCTGCGAAGCGCGGCGCCGCGGACATCTCTTTCGTGGCGCCGTACACGGACGCCCTGGCGGGCATCGGTCCGCTGGGCGCAGGCTCGCATACCCCGGAGGAAACGCTCGAGCTCGACTCGCTGCCGCTCGCAGCAAAGCGCGCGGCCATCCTCATCTACCGCCTCACTCGCTGATCCCCGGCAAGTCTCTGTTTCAACTATTGCACGGGTAATTGCAGCCCGGCACGCGGGCCGTCTACGATGAGCCCATGAGCAGCACTGACGCGGGTGCGCAGGACACCGCAAACCGTCGGCGCGTGCAGGTCGCGCTGATCCTCACGGCCGCCTTCATGATCGTCGAGGTCGCCGGCGGGCTGCTCTCGGGTTCGCTCGCGCTGCTTGCGGACGCGGGCCACATGCTCACCGACACCATGGCGCTCGCGCTCGCCGCGGTCGCTTTCCGCGTGGCAGCGCGGCCGGCGGACGCGAAGCGCAGTTTCGG